>JAKEFB010000034.1 GCA_022616275.1 Chloroflexota bacterium | reverse complement strand
TTGATGCGTTACTTGATATTTCCTGATTGGCAGTCCCTTCTCCGATTCATGTTCGTTCAACTCGAACTTGAACCTGACTGACGCCATATTTCGAATTGCTGCTGTACCTTACTTGACACTTGACACTTGGCACCTGACACTTTTTATGGCGCTGGGGCAATCCCAACCAGGAGGGTCAGGCGGGTCTGGCCTTCGTTGGCTACGCCGTGGGACAGGCCGGCCGGGGCCCAGAGTACGTCGCCGGCTGCGGCCGTCACCCGCTCATTGCCCAGCCAGAAACGACCCTGGCCCTCGACCACGTAGTAAAACTTGTCCTGGCCGGCGTGGTCGTGCGGTTCCTGCACCTGGCCTGGCTCCAGGCAATTCAGGCCCAGCAGCAGCGCCTGGCTTTGGAACAGCGTTGTCTTGTAAAACTTCTCTGGTCGCGTCCCCACGTGCGCGGTTAGCGCTTTCACCAATTCCATCTCTATTCCTCTGATGCAAACGTGCCCGGCCGCCTGGCCGGGCACGCTCTCATTTATAACCTTTTTCTTGCCGCTACGTCAACGTCAACCGACTTGAACCATCTTCTCCAGGACGCGTTCCATCGCCATTGTGTGCCCGCATACACCGCGAGAGGTGAAGAAGTCACAGTCGCAATGCCACTTGCCAAGCTCATATTCGACGACGTGGGCGTTATTATCCCCGTTGATTTTCACCCTGAACGTTTCAAAATGGATCCGCTCTCGTTCCTGGGCGTAAATCTTTGCCTTCTCAATCTTGCCGATCATGCCATAATCCATATCTCTCTCCTCTCTGCATTATGGTGCCCGATACGGGCGACGACAAAACAAAAACGCACGCCAAGCGCGTGCGTTCATTCACGATATTTGGTTGTTGGTGAGACAATTGTTTCACCATTCATAACTTTAGTATACCCTTGAAACAGCCATTGTCAATTTAATCGTGGTCCTATTTTACCCTACGATTTCCCTACGCCGCTCCCTTGCTGTGGCCGGTCTCTGACCACGCCAGAAGCGCCTGGCGCTTGCACTCATGACCCGTCGCCAACCTGGGGAACGGTGAAATGGAAGGTCGTTCCCTGGCCAAGCTGGCTCTCAAACCAGATCCGGCCGCCGTGCAGCTCCACAATACCTTTGGTAATAGATAGCCCCAGCCCCGTGCCCGGCGACTGGCGAATATTAGAGTCGCCGGAGCGGAAGAACTTGGTGAACAGGTTGGCCTGGTCGGCCTCGGAGATGCCATAGCCCGTATCACGCACCGAGCAGAGCAGCACCGGCCGTTGCGCAGGGCCATTGGCCGAGCCATTTTCTCCGGCCATCGTTTCGTTCTGCACCGTCAGGTAAATGTCGCTCTCCGGCGGCGAATATTTGCAGGCATTACTCAGCAGGTTGGTCAAGACCTGGACCAGCCGCTCCTGGTCGCCCATCACCGGCGGCAAATCTACCGGCAATTCCAGGTGGACTTTAATTCGTTTCTCATCGGCCAGGGCCTGGGTAACCTGCAGCGTTTCGCTGACGACGTTGGCAAAGAAAATGGGCGCTGGGGAGATGCGCAGGTGACCGGTCTCGATGCGAGAAATATCGGTCAGGTCCTGGATAAGCGTGCCCATCCGCCGCACGTTGGCCGAAATCGTCTCCAAAAACATCCGCTGCTTATCGGTCAGTTCGCCCGTCACCCCACCCAACAACAGGTCCGTGTAGCCTCGCACCGAGGTCATGGGCGTCTTCAATTCGTGGGAAACCATCGAGACGAACTCGGATTTGGCGTTATTGGCCTGGATCACCTGTTGGTAGAGGATGGCGTTGGCAATAGCCACGGCGGCGTGGTCGGCCACGCGGATGGCCGTCTCCGCTTCATAAGGATCAAAGGCGTTGGGTTCGCTGCTCTCGATGACAATCGCGCCGATCACCCGCTGCTTGTGGACGATAGGGATGGTCAACTGGGAGCGGGTATCAAAAGCTGCGGCAATGTAATTGGTCTCGTGGTGGACGTTGCCAGTGACGTGGGGTTTGCCGGTGTGAATGACCCGGCCGGCCAGACCGTTCCAGATGGTGTCGCTATCCACACTCTCTGGGGCGAAACTTTCGTCGTAACCGCGCGTGGTAATGATCTTCAGCCGCTCCTGGTCGTCTACCAGGACAATGGCTCCAGCCGTGCCCCCACATGTCCGCAGGACCCAATCCAGGGTCAGGTTGAGCACCGGCTCCAGTTCCAGCGTCGTGTTCAGGTCGCGGTCCAACTGCTGCAGCAACGACAGTTCGCTGACCCGCTCCTGCAGGGCCTCGTCGGTCTGGAGTAGCAAGCGAGCATTTTCCAGGGCGACCACAGCCTGGCCAGCAAAAGCGGTCAGCAAGGTCTGGTCATCTACGTCGAAGGGCGCGCCATTGCGCTTGTTAATCACCTGCAAGACCCCCAGCACTTCTCGGTAACGCAACAACGGTACGGTCAAGATCGAGTGGGTAACAAACTCGGTGCTGGCGTCTACCCCGGAGAACCAGCGCCGGTCGCTTTGGACGTCGTTGACCAGGATCGGCCGGCCGGTCTGGGCTACTGTGCCGGCCAGGCCCGTGCCAATGGGCAGGCGCGTTCCCACCAGGTCGCCGCTGGCCGGTCCACGGGCCACCCGGAATTCTAGCTCGCCGGTGCTCTCCACCACCAGCATAAAAGTCCCGGCCTCGGTGTCCAGCAGGTCCATGGCTTTGTCCAGGATCAGGTCCAGCAATTCGTCCAGGTCTAGCGTGGCTGTCAGCGACCGGGTGACCTCGTTCAGGGCCTCCAATTGTTGCGCCCGGCGCTCCAATTGCTGGTTGGCCTGCCAGCGATCCAGGGCCGTGGCCGTGCGGTCGGCAAAGACGCTGAGCAACTGCTGCTGCCGGTCGCGGAAGCGCCGGCCGGGCTGCCGGTAAAAGGTTTGCAATGCGCCCAACGTATTGGCCCCGGCGTTGAGCGGGGCAATGATCACCGACCGGCCGGCGGTATCTTCCGTTAGCAATATCTGCCCGGTGTTGATAACCTCCAATATGTTTGGATCTTCCACCACCTGGTGGGCGCCTTCCCGTTCTCGGGCGCGCTCGTCGTCCTCCAGGTAAAAGGCGGGGTAAATACGGCCTGTGTCCAGATTGCGTAAGGCAACCATAAAGTCGCTAATCCCCAGCAGGCGCTGGCAGTTGGTGTAAATCAACTCCAGCAGGTCGTCAAAGGCAATGGTAAAGTTGAGGGCCTGCGAGAAATGGCTGAGCAAGTCCATCTCGGCCACCCGTTCCTGCAAGCGCCGGACCACGTTGACCCGCTCCAGGCCAATCAGGGATTGGTCGGCCAGTGCGTTCAGGTAGCTCAGCTCAGCCTGGTTGTAAAAGTGGCTGTTGGGACCGTTGTTACGCAACGCCAGCCAGCCCAACAGCCGCTGGTCGCTAATCATCGGCACTACCACGGCCGCGTCCAGCTCCAGAACAGCCTGGCGATGCTGGCGCAGCTCGGCCGGCCAAGTACGCTCCTCAGCCAGGTAAATGGCGCCGGATTCACGCTTAAGGATCTGGATCAGCGGCGAGTCGGCGTCCAGCACCGGGCCGCTGCCGTTTTGGTAACCGCTGTAACTGGCAAACTGGCTATCCGGCAGGTAGAGCTGGACGTCGGCGTTGGGTAGGGCCATCTGGGCGTGCCGGAGCAGGGCATGGGCCACCTGGTCTATGTCGGCGGCCGTGGTCAGCTCCCGGTTAAAGGAGCGCAGCAAGGCGTCAAACTCTACCGGCCCCGGGAAAAACAGCCGGTCCACGGCCGCCTGGATCCGCTCCCGGGCCGGGTTAAACAAAATAGTCAGGAACAGGACCAGGACAGCCAGCAGGATCGGGTTGTCGGTAGCAATCACCGGGGCCAGCCGGGCGCTGATTAGAGCTACCACACCGGCAAAAATAGCAATGAGCAGACCGGTGAGCAGGCCATAGGTAATCGCCTTGCGGAGCATGACGTTGATGTCCAGCAGCCGGTAACGAATGATGGTATAGCCAATGGCCAGAGGAAAGAAAAGAATGGGCGGCAGATAAAAGCTGGGATCAACCAGGAAGGAGCCTTGCAAACTTGTTGGGGCAAAGAATGAGCGCAAGAGATAAAACGTCACCGGGCCCAGGGCAGCTACCGAGGCCAGCAAAATAAACTGTCCCTGCTCGCGCACCAGGGGCGACCTGGAGCCAAACCCCCGGTAAGCCATCAGGCCAATGGTCAACAATAGCCCAATACCGTCCAGCAGGAAGGCAGCGCGCCAGGGAACGACGTAGGCCCAGGGATCGCCAGGCAGAAACAGCCACCACTGCGCCCAAATAGCGACAATCACGACTGGTAGGAGGATAACAAAACGGACGAGGGGCCATTTCCGCAAAAAGGCAACTTCGTGGGGGAAGATCATGGCCACAAAGGCCGTTAGCGCCCCGGCAAAGCAGACGGCCGCCACCCAGAAACGAAGGAACGTGTGCGTCGTCAGG
This sequence comes from Chloroflexota bacterium, assembly GCA_022616275.1. GTDB lineage: Bacteria > Chloroflexota > Anaerolineae > Promineifilales > Promineifilaceae. The sequence continues at coordinate 79,833 of JAKEFB010000034.1, read as the reverse complement.
GCGTCAAACAGGCCGCCAATGACCCAGGCAGCCGCGGCGGCAAAAACAATAAACAACTGGGCCGCTTCGCTATCCGGCCGCTGGATAAAGGTCCAGGCCCCAATGGCAAAAATAAGCAGTCCTATCAGGTATGGCATCCAGAAGAACCGCCACAGGTCCAACGGCTCAAAGGCGATGAGTGGCAGGGTTTCCGTTCGGGAGGCTGCTGCCTGGGCGTTCCCCGGCCGGGCAAAGGTAAGGGCCACCTCGTCGCCGACCTGGGCTTCAGCCAGGATAGCCTGTAGTTCTCCAGGGTCGTTCACTTCCCGGCCGTTCACGGCCACCAGCCTATCCGGCCAGCCCACCACCTGCCGCTCCGGCGAGGACGGCCATCCCTCACGACCGTTGCTGTTGACGACCAGGTTGGGGTCGAGGAAAAAGCCTGGGAATGGCAGTTCTGCCCAACGCATGGCGATCACAGGCAACAACAAATAAAGCAGGCTGCCTACCAACAAAACAGCCGCCCCGATCCACTTCCGAATCTGGCTGAACCTTTCCTGACTCATAGTTCCATTGGCACAATGTGGCCACTGGCACGGCGTGGCTGCGTCGAGGATTGTCTCAGGGTAAAACCCGTATTCGCGCTAACAGCAGACGATTATCCAACCAATGGCCATCGTCGGCTATAATATTTTGACGCTCTTCGGTGGCTATGTCAAGCAGGGCAATCTCCATTGGATAACCACCCGGTGGTGCGTCGTCGTCCACGGTAAGCTGGTGCGGGTCAACGATGATTTCCCCAGCCTTCCAGGTGTTCGTCGGCCGCTCGCCACCGGCCGGCCGGTCGTCGCCGTCGTCCCATTCAAAGCCGCTGTCGTCTATCAGGCTCACCTGGACGACGTAATCGGCCGAAACGTCCCGGAGCGCCTCCCAATAAAGCGTGATGGTAATAGGGCCTTCCGGGCGGGCCTGGCGCGTGCTGTATTCATAGCCAATCAGCCGGAGTTCGCCGTTAAAGTTCACGTTCTGGGGGTTCGGGTAAGGACCTCCGGCGGCCGCCAACTGCACCTGGGCCAGCTCAAACGCGTCCCCCAGCGGCCGGCCATCACCACCCGTCACCGCCAGCCGATAACTTCCCGGGGCGTACAGCCCCACGCTCAACGTCGCCGTGGCCGGTGTATAGGCCGTTTCCGGCAGGTATAGCCGGATGGTCTCGACGAAACGGTCCCCCGGCCGCCACTGGCTGGCCGGAAAGTTGCCCAGCCCAGGATGGGTATCCCGTTGGGCAGCGATGACACCTGCGTTGTCAATCAGGTGGACAAAGAGCAGGTAATCACCCGGCGGCCGGGTGTCCACCTGCCAGTAAAGGGTCACGTCAACCGGTTCACCCGGCCGGAGCGTGGTAGCGCTGACCTCGTATCCCAGGAGCGTCGCCAGGCCATCAAAATGGGCCTCAACGGGATTGGGCAGCCTCGCCCCAGCCGGGAAGGAGGGCGGCCGGGCATAGGCCGGGGCCAGATAACCCACCAGCGATACCAACGCCAGGGCCAGAAAACCCAGGTTGACCAACACAGGCAGGATCATTGAGAAGCCCAGCGAGTCAGGATTTGTAGGAGCCACCCGGCGGTCAGCAAACGAGGCTGGGCCTGACAGCCCCCTTGAGGAGGCGTCGTTATCTAGCCCGGCTGCTTCAGCACCGGGCGGGCGGGCTGGCACACGCCATAAGTCATTACGACGAACGAGGCGGAGTCCCTCTTCCAAAAGTTGAGCCAGGCCGTAAAAGACGAGCAGCGCCAGGGCAGCCAGAGCTGGAAAAAAGAAGCGGCCGTTCGGCCCGGCCGGGCTGACCAGCATGTAATTAAAGAGGACGGCCAGGAAAAGGAGCACATCGGCCGCCAGGAAAAGCAAAAAGAGACGATCGGCCCTGGCCCGCCAGAAACCCAGCAGCGCCCCCAGCAGCCCGGCGGCCGTCATCACCTGCAGCCCATCGTAAATAGCCTCGGGCAGGGGAATCTGGCCGTAGCCAAAACGGCCCCATAGGGTGGTCCAGGCGTAAGGCAGCTCGGACAGGGCCAGGCCAAAACTTGCCCATGGGTCGCGCGCCCCCCATAGCTCCGTCACTTCCCGGAAGCCGGTAGGATCGCCGTACACGAGCTGGTTGCGGACAAACCACCAGCCGGCCACCACCCCGGCCACCAGCCCTAGCAGCAGGTTGGCCACCAACCACTGCCGCCACCATTGGTGGCGCGGCCATTGCAGGTTGCGCCAGGCAGACCAGGCAATGGCGGCCTCGATCAGGAGCAGGGCCACGGCCAGGTTAAATTTGCTCAACAGGGCCAGGCCATAGAGCGCACCCAGGGCCGCGCCCCAGCGCCAGCCCAGGCCGGCCGGGTCCCGTAGCAGCCGAACGCAGCCATAGAGAACGGCCGTGCCGCCCAGGGCGGCGATGATGTCGTTGTTGATCGCCCCGGCCATGTACAGGAACATGGGGTTAAACGCTACCAGCCCGGCCGCACCCAGGGCCAGGCCGCGCCGCTGTGGCCAGATAGCCCGGCCGGTGGCCCAGGTGAGCCAGACCACGCCCGCGCCGATGAGCACGTTCAGGCCACGCGCCAGGTGGGCGGCCAGTACCTGGCCGGTCCAGGGAAAGGCTTCGGCCGGCCCATGCAGGTACAGGTTTTTGTTGTCCTGGCTGACTTCCCAGTAGCGGTAGTTCCAGAACGGGTTCAGGGGCAGTTCGTAACAAGCGTCCGGGCCGGTGTCTATCCAGACCGTCAGGAGCGCGCCCAGGGCGTAGAAGAGGGGTGGGTGGTGGCTTTGCGAGCGGCACGGCTCCTGGCCCTGCACTGGCAGCCGGCCGGTGGTGGCAATCACCTGCACGAAGCGGTAATGGCGGATCTCGTCGGTGGCTTCGTGCAGCGGGTTGGCCACGCTGTAAGCCAGCCCCAGGGCCACAAAAATAAGTAGAAGCAGGGCAATATCCCAGTGGCGGCGCAGCAAGTTCATGGAGCGATGAATGGGGAAATTTACGGTATGGGCGCGTTCTGGCCCGGCTCAAAGCCTGGTATTTCTCGCACTGGGCCAGCGGCTTCTACCAGGTAATAAGGCAACCAGGCCACGCCAAACATCTCGACGGTGACGTCCTTCTTATAGGGCCGGACCGGGATTTCGCTGGTCTGGGTGGCGGTGTTGGCCCAGCGGGCAGCCACCCCGGCCAGGGCCTGGGCCTCTTCTTCGTCCAGCGCCGCCAGTTCGCCCTCCAGGCCGGCCAGCGCCTCTTCCGATTCTTCGACATCGGACCGGGCCTTTTCGGTCATGCGCCGTTTGGTCATGGAGGTCGAAAGGCTGCGCCGGCGCCGGCCAAAGAGGCTCAGGATCGTTTCGGCGTGGGTGACGGTTTCCTCGCGCTTGCGTTGGGCCAACTCTACTTCGTCCCCGGCCAGCTCACGCTGCTCGCGGACCATTTTTTGCTCCAGGCCCTCCCGTTTCTGGGCAAAGGCCGCCGCCACTTTGGCCGCTTCGGCTTCTTGCCGGCCAGCCGCCGCCAGGGCGCACAGTTGCCGGAAGCTCTCCTCGGGTACGTCCGGCCCGGCGTAGACCTGCAAGGCCTCGTTGGCCTTGACCCACGCCTCGGCCGTCCGGTAAACCCAGTCCTGGAAATCAGCCGCCAGGGCCTTGACCAGCCGGGCGTCGGTTAACGGTTCGACCAGCGGGGCAAAACGGGCCACGGCCGCCGGTTGGTCCGGCAGCGTCCGGCTGTCCAGGGGCAGGGTAGTGAAATCCCCCCATTGGACCACGCCCCGCCGGTCCGGTTCCGGCACGATCACTGTCTGCTGCGTCTCGTGATCCAGGTTGTATTTGCGGTTCAAGAAGCGGACGCGGGCCTGGGCCAGCAACACCGGCCGGTAGAACAATTCGCCGGCCGGCGTTCCGGCCGGCAGCAAGACATTGACGGGCAAGAAATATTCCACCACCCCGGCCGGCGCGGCCGGGCGGGTGGTTGAGCTGGTCGCCTCCACCGGTTGTTGAGGTCTGGCGACTGGGACAGGTTGAGACGCGGCCGGTTGGACCGGCGGCGCGGCCGGCGGCGCGGCCCCGGCCAGGGCGTTCAGCGCCGGGATTTGGGCCCGCGTCAGCGGCCCGGCCAGGTAATTCATCGCCCAGCGAGTCTGGAAGAGCAACGGCCTGGCGGCGTGAACGTTGTGCAGCAAGAAGACGCGCCGGCCCAGCGAGGAAAGTAGCGCGTCGTACTGGCCCCGGTCCAGCTCGACCGCCGCTCCGGTCAGGCCGTCCAACAGCCGCTGTTTGTCCTGGTCGGTTTGCAGTTTGCCGATAAACCAGGTCCCGGCGTTGGCCAGGGCCTTGTAATCTACGTCGGCCGGATTTTGCGTAGCCAGCACCAGCCCCACGCCAAAGGCCCGGGCCTGTTTCAGCAGCCGCAGCAGCGTCGGCTTGGCCGGCGGATTACTAATCGGCGGCAGGTAGCCAAAGATTTCGTCAAAGTAGACGAGCGCCCGCAGCGAAGGAGAGCCGCCCTGACCGCGCATCCACGTTTCCACGGCCGAAAACAACAACGTGACAAAAAACATCCGCTCGTCGTCGTTGAGATGGGCAATCGTAAAGATGCTGTGGCGGGGCTGGCCACCGGCCGTGTACAGCAGACCTTGTACGTCCAGCGGCTGGCCTTCGATCCAGCTCTGAAAGGTCGGGGCAGCCAGGATATTGTTCAACGTCATGGCCAGGGCAAAGCGCTCTTTGTCGGGGAAGAAAGTATTCACCTCAAAAATACCCAGCCTGTCAAAGGGGGGTGTTTGTACCTGCATAATCAACTCGGCCAGGTCCAGGTCCTGTCCCTGGCTCCAGGCCCGTTCAAAGATGTTGGCCAACAAGATGTGCTCCCGCGAGCGGATCGGGTCTACATTTTTGAAGCCAAGGAGACCAAGCAGGGCGGTGACGGTGCTGGAGACCTTCTCCCGCGGCAATTCGCGGTCGTTCTCCCAGGGAATCGCCGGCGCTTTCAGCGAGGCCAGGATGCTCACCGGCACACCGGCCTGCGACCCAGGGGTGTAGACGGTAAAGTGGACGGCCTCCTGCAAGGCCCGCAGCCGTTCGGGGGCAATGTCCCATTCGGCCAATCCCTGCCGCCAGCGGGCGGCCGTCTCGGTCGCCGCCTGTTCCACCGTTTTCCCAGCACGGCGGGCCTGGCCGGCATCAATCCAGGGTAAAAAGTCGGCCGGAGCCAGTTCGGGGAAGTGCAACAAGGCGTTGGTAATATCTCCCTTGGGGTCAATCATCAGGGCTGGCACGCCGGCCAGCGCCGCCTCTTCCATCAGGTTCAGGCACAGGCCAGTCTTGCCGGAGCCGGTCATCCCCACGATAATGGCGTGGGTGGTCAGGTCGGCCGGATCATATAGTAGTGGCTGGCCCGTCGTCTCGCCTCGCCCGGCGTCGAAAATTCTACCCAGGTAATAGTGGCCATTTGTTTCCATAATTTCCCAGTCTACCTCAAAATCAACCGGCCGGCACTTTGCCCGGCCGGCACTTTGCCTATTTTTCACGCAAAATTACTCCTGCTGGTCTAACAGAAGCCTGGAATTGTGGTAAACTGCCGTAGGCGTTGCATATGGTCGAAGCGATCCGCGTTCTTTGTCTACAGCCTCACACAGCCGAGCGCGACTTGATTAGAGACAGCCTGGTGAGTCAAGGCTTCCACCTGGCGGAGGCTGCCTCCTGCCAGGAACTTTTAACACTGCTGGCTGATCAGGAATATGACTTGCTGCTCAGTGACCTGGGACCACCCGGCCTGGAACGGTGGCAGGTGCTGGAAATTGGCCAGGCGCAGCAGCCACCGCTGCCAGTAGTCATCTGGGCCAGCCAGGGCTCTGAGGAGGCGGCCGTAGACGCGATGAAACGTGGGGCGGCCGATTACTTGCCGGCCACTCCCCAGAACCTGGCCCGCCTGCCGCTGGTGATCCGCCAGGCCCTGGCCAAAGCCGGCCCGTCGCCGGCCGGGCTTTCCGCCGGCCAGGCCCGCTACCTGCGACTCTACCAGGCTGAGCACCAGCAGCGCCTCCTGGCCGAGACGTTGGGGCGTGTGGCCCTGGCCCTGAACGTCACCCTGGAACTGCCTCGGCTGCTGGAAATAATCTGCCAGGAGAGCGCTCGTCTCTTTGCCGTCAATTCGGTCTTCGTCTGGTTGGTGGAAGGCGAGTATCTGGTTGGCTTTGCCGGTTACGGCCCGGGCCGGGAAGATTTTGTTGGCTTAAGTTTCCCCCTGTCCGATCCCGCAAGCCTGGGGCCAAGGGTGGTCCGCGAACAGCACCCTATCTTTGTCAACAATGTTGCTCAATCTGACGCCGTGAGCCAGGAGTTGGTCCAACTATTCCAGATCCAATCTCTCCTGGGAGCGCCTTTGCTCAAAGGCGGGCAGGCCATCGGCGTGCTGATGCTCCTGGACAACCAGCAGACCGACCGGTTTGGGCCGGAAGACGTCAGGCTGGCGCTTTTGTTGGGCAGCCACGCCGCCATTGCCATTGATAATGCCCGGCTATACGACGAAATCCGGCAGCGCGCCGAGGAGGCCCGCCGCCGGGGCGCCGAGCTGGAAGCTCTGCGCCAGGCCAGCCTGCACCTGACGGCCAACCTGGAACTTAAGCCGTTGCTGGAGGCCATCCTGGAACAGACTCTGGCGCTGGTGGTTGCCTCCAACGCTCATGTTTTCCTGTACGATGGCCAGATGTTGACCTTTGGGGCCGGCCGGTGGTCCGACGGCCGGACCGACACGCGCTATACCCAGCCCCGGACGGGGGGCCTGACCTACACCGTAGCTCGTACCGGACAACAGCTCGTCATTCCCGACGTGAACGCCCACCCTCTCTACCAGAACTGGCAATGGAACGGGGCCATTATCGGCCTGCCGCTTCGTATTGGCGACCAGGTCATTGGGGTCATGAATGTAGCTTTCGAGACGCCCCACGCTTTCCAGGAAAACGAATTGCAAGTATTGCGGTTACTGGCCGACCAGGCAGCCATTGCCGTCCAGAATGCCCAACTATTTGAAGCGACCCGCCGGCAGTTAAAGGAGTTGACCCTGGTACACGCTGTGGCCGTAGCTGGCGTAGAAGCCACCCACGAAGATGAATTAATCGAGCGAATTACGCGCCTGATTGGCGAAACGTTCTACCCGGATAATTTCGGCGTGTTGCTGGTAGATGAAGCCAACGGCGTGTTGTGGGTCCATTCTTCTTACCGCCTGGAAGCGCCGGTGCCCACCTTCACCATTCCCCTGGGCCAGGGCATTACCGGGCGTGTGGCCGTGACCGGCATGCCCCAACGCGTAGCCAACACCAACCAGGAGTCGGCCTATCTCCCGGTGGACGAGTCCACCGTTTCCGAACTGTGCGTACCGATTAAGACCGGCGACAGGGTGTTGGGCGTGATCAACGCCGAAAGCCGGAAAGCCGGCGCATTCAGCCCGGCCGATGAACGATTGCTCTCGACCCTGGCTGGCCAACTGGCGGCCGTGTTGGAGCGGTTGCGGGCCGAAGCGGCCGAACGGCAACACCGGCTCCGGCTGGCCATTCTAACCGAACTGGCCCGGGAAATGACCGGTACGTTGAACATCCGGGAACTGGCTTTGATTGTTACTCATCGCGTTTGCTCCGCTTTCGGCTATTACAACGTCAGCTTTTTCCTGGCCGACGAGGCGGCCAGAGAGTTGGTCCTGGAAGCCACGGCCGGCGCTTACGCCTGGCTGGATGACAATCAGCCAGATAAGTATCGCCAGGCATATGGCCGGGGAATCGTCGGCCAGACAGCAGAACGCGGCCAAATGATCATCGCCAACGATGCCCAAAGCTATCCTGGCTTCTTTGAGCTGGAGGGCATGTTCATCCGCTCCGAGCTGGCTATTCCTTTGAAACTGGAGGAGCGATTGGTTGGCGTTTTGAACATAGACAGCGAACGGCTAAACGCCTTTGATCGCGGTGACGTGGCTTTGCTGCAAGCCGTGGCCAACCAACTGGTGACCGCCCTGGAAAAAGCCCGGCTTTTTGAAGAGACGAGCCGCCGCGCCGAAGAAATGCGAGCCGCCCGGGATATTCTCCACGCTCTCAACGCCGTGCCCAACGCTATCAATGCCTTCCCCACAGTGGCCGCCGGCTTGCGCGCCATCACTGCCTGTGACCGGGCCAGCATTGCCCTGCTGGAGGAAAACGGCGAATGGTTTACCATCGTGGCCCTGGATCAGCCACGCCAGGAATTGAGCCAGGGTATCCGTATGCCCTTATCGGCCACTGCCTGCGCCTCAGACGTGATGGCCGGCCGCGTTCACCTGACGCCCGACCTGGAGGCCGAACTTGAGTTCCCTGGCGAACAGGCCTTGTACGCCGCCGGGCACCGCTCGCGCATTAACCTGCCACTGCAGGCCGACAACCGGGTAATTGGCGCGCTCAACCTGGTCTGGCCCCACCTCCGGGGCTACAACCTGGCCCAACTGCCGATGTTAGGCCAGATCGCCGACGCTATTGCCCTGGCCATGGAAAAGAGTCGCCTCTTTGCCGAGCGGGAACGCCGCGCCCGGGAACTGGACCTGCTCAACCGGGTCATCAGCGCGGCCACTTCGGCCCAACGTGAGCTGGAGGTGTTGCAAGCCGGCTGCGTAGAGCTGGCCCGCTTTTTTGAAGTACCTCAGGCAGCATTAGCCCTGATTGACGAGTCCCAAGGTCTGGAAACGGTCGTCGCCGAATACCTGGCGCCTGGCCGCCCGTCTGCCCTGGGCCTCCAGATTGCTATGGACAGCAACCCGGCGCTGCAGGAAGTGATCCGCTCCGGCCAGCCCATCGCCATTCCTGACATCCGTACCCACCCAGTCACCGCGCCAGTCCAGGAGCTGCTCACCTGGCGGGGTACAGTTTCCCTGCTACTCGTACCCATTCCGGTGCGAGGCAAGATCGTCGGAACACTGGGCATTGACGCGATTGAACCCCGCCAATTTACGGCCGACGAAGTGCGGCTGGCCCAGGTCGTGGGCGAAGAGCTGGGGCGGGCCCTGGAAACAGCCCGGCTCTATGAACAATTGCGGGCCTACGCCGCCGAGCTGGAAGCGCGAGTAGCCGAGCGTACCCGAGAACTGGCTGAAGCCAACGAACGCCTGAAAGAGCTGGACCGGTTAAAGTCCAAATTCGTCTCCGACGTCTCCCACGAGCTGCGCACCCCGGTGACCAATCTGCACCTTTACCTGGGCTTGCTGGAAAAGGGGAAAGCCGACCGGCGCGATAAATACCTGACCGTGCTCAAGCAGGAGGTTAACCGCCTGGACCAGCTCATTCAAGACATCCTGGACCTGTCGCGGCTGGAAATGAGCCAGGACCAGATTACGTTTACGCCGGTAGACCTGAACGCCCTGGTGAGGCAGGTCATGAACGTTTACCAACCCCAGGCTGAGACCAAGGGGCTCAGCCTGGCTTTCGAGCCAGCCGCCGGCCTGCCACCCATCTGGGGGGCCCGCAATCACCTGGCCCAGGTTATCACCAACCTGCTGGCCAACGCCGTCAACTACACGCCGGAAGGTTCTATCCTCGTGCGCACCCTGGCCAACGCCGACACGGCCGAAGCAGGATTTGAAGTAGCCGATACCGGCATTGGGATTGAACCGGAAGATTTGCCTCATCTGTTTGACCGCTTTTACCGGGGGCGGCGCACCGGCCAGTCCGACATCCCGGGCACCGGCCTGGGGCTGGCCATTGCCAAGGAGATTGTAGACCTGCATCTCGGCCGGATTGAGATAGAAAAGCGGGACAGCCAGGGAACGATTTTCCGGGTCTGGCTGCCGATGCAATCAAAAATCGCGCCGGGAAAAGCTCCATAACGCCAGGCCCAATAAAGCGCTGGTATAGAGCACAGCGTAAATGATCATGGCGTTACTTGGCTGGGAAGCCACGCTAAAGGGGCCGGCAAACTGAAAGCCGGTGACCAGCCGGGGCTCAAAAACGGACGACGCCTTTCGCCACAACACCTCGGTCGGCATAATCAGGCTGGAGAGGATGCCCAGGTCCACGGCCGTTTCGTTGCGCAGCAACGCGCCAATTTGCTCCACCCACCCCCCGATAAAACCAATCCCGAACAGCATGAAGGCCAGCGCCCCGTTGGCCAGCGTGGACAGGCGCGTCCCCCCGACCACGCTAATGGTCAGTCCGACCAGCCCTTCCAGGTACATCAGCCCCAATCCGGCCGGGATGTTTTGCAACGTATAGCCGGAACGCAAGTAGACGATCAACAGCACTCCGCCGGGCATCAGCAACACGTAAAGAAAAATGATTAGCGCATAACCCAGCCACTTGCCGGCGACGATCTCCCAGCGCCGGACGGGCTTGGTCAACAGGCTCTCAATGGTATGCGATTCTATTTCGCCGGAAACGGTCGTCACCGAGGTCAACACGGCCACCATCACCACCAGGAAGTTGGTGGCGTAGAGCCCGGCCAGGGTAAAAAAGGTGAAGAAAAATTCCAGCCCTTCTTCATCTATCCGGCCGCCGACCGCTTCCACACCTTCGACCATTTCCACGTGGATGAAGTGAAAGCCCAAGCCGAAAAGAGCCAGAAAGGCCAGTCCCATGAGCATGCCGACCCAGAGGATACGGCGACGTTGGGTCTCGCGAATGGTCAGGCGGGCAATGGTTGGAATCGTCATCGTTGATGGACGACAGACGACGGGCGACAGAATTCGTCGTCTATCGTCCGCTGTCAGTCGTCCTCCTGTCATGCATCGTACATCTGGTCGCCCACAATCTGGAGGAATTGGTCCTCCAGGGAAAGGCGCTGCGGGCTGAGTTCGTACAGACTATGGCCCTGGCTCACCAGCCAGTTGACCAGTTGGGGAATCTGGCTTTCGTCGGCCAGCGTCAACTGAATCCGGCCGTTAGCCTTCTCCAGTTGAGCGCCGTTGCCAAAGTGGGCCAGGCCGGCCAGCAAGGCCTCTGTCGGCTGGCCCACCCGCAGGGTAATCCGAATATTTTCCTGTTGTAGCTCCTGGAGGGAGGCGACGCGAACGATTGTGCCCTCGCGGATAAAAGCCACCCGGTCGCAAGTCAACTCAATTTCGCTGAGCAGGTGGGAGTTGAGGAAGACGGCCGTGCCCTCGGCCCGCAGGCCGTTAATGATGTCCCGCACCAGCCGGCGGCCGAGGGGGTCCAGGCCGGAGGTCGGCTCGTCCAGGAAGACCAGCTCAGGGTCGTTCAACAGGGCCTGGGCCAGGCCAATCCGCTGCAACATCCCTTTGCTGAAGGCCGACAGCCGGGTCTGCGACCGGTGGCCCAGGCCCACCAGCTCCAGCAAATCGGGAATGACGGTCGCCCGTTTGGCCGCGCTCATCCTATAGAGCCGGCCGTGCAGATCCAGGAATTCGGCCGCCTGCAGCCACTCGTGAAAGCGAAAATGCTCCGGCAGGAAACCAATTTTGGCCCGTGTGGCCCTGTCGCCCAGCGGCCGGTCGAGGAGAGTAGCGACGCCGGCTGTCGGTTTAGTCAGCCCCAACAACATCTTAACTGAGGTTGTCTTGCCGGCCCCATTGGGGCCCAGGAAGCCAAAAACTTCCCCCCGGGGAACCTGGAGGGTCAGGTCGGCTACGGCTACTTTTTCGCCAAATTCCTTGCGCAGCCCGCGCGCGTCAATCGCCAGTTCGGTCATATGTGAGTTAGAGTTAGAGCTAGAGTATCACGACTCTAACTCTAACTCCAAACTCTATTGGCTGTCAATGAAGGGAGTTGGCTATCTCCACCAATCGGGCGACGTCAAAGCCGCTGAGGATGTAGACTGTACCCTCTTTCTGCCAGATGACGGCAGCGTTGCCGCCGTCAATGTCGCTGAGGGCCAAGCCGGACTCGCCGTCCACCGTGACCTCGCTGAAGCTGGCCACGTCCTCGGGAATGGGCAGCAACAGCGTGTTGGTCCAGTCAATATCGCGGGCCAGCCGGCGGGCTTGCCGCCGGTCCATGCCCAGGGCCTGCAAGACGGCTTCGCCCAAGGCGGCCACGTCCACGTTCTCGGGATATTCCACCAGCGGGCTGGCCGACTGGAGCAAAACCACGTCTTCCCAGTTCTGGCTGACGGCCGGATAGATGGTTACGTCCACCACCTGCCCATCCAGGCTGTCTGGGATGAGGTCGGGGTCTGCGCCGGCCGCGGCCAGCATGGCCCGGGCGTTCTCCACGTTAATGATCAACCGGCCGCTACCACCGTCCTGGACGTAAATTTGATCCGGCTGGCCCAGCTCGGCCGGGCTGCGGACCGGCTGGCCAATAAAGGCAGCAGCCTCTTCCAGGGAACTCACTTCTTGCGACGGGCCGGGCTCGTCTACAATTTCATATTCGCCCGGATACAGCCCCGATTCGGCAATTTGTTCCAGAAGGGCCAGTTGTTGGGGCGAAACGGAAACGGCGGCAAACTTTTGCACCCGGAACAGGCCCAGAAAATCGCTGGCCGCGGCCCGCACGGCCGGGAAGGAAAAGGCCACGGCAAAGACCAGCACAAAGAGTGTTAGCGCCAGGGCATACTTGCGTTTAAACATTTGTCTCAACCTCCATGAGAATGATTGTTCCTGTCCCCGGTTAACCACCTGCCAGAACCGGGCCAGGGCTTGGGGGGCCGGCCGGGGCGCGTCGCCGGCGGCCGGCGCCAGGGTTGCCAGTTGGTCCAGAACGTCTTGAATCTTATCTTCCTGTTGGGTCATCATCCCTCTCCTGCGGCCGGGAGATAGTTTCCCGTTTCCGCTGCTTCTCTTCCCTTTCATACACCTTTCGGAAAGCGCCGGCCGCCCGCGCCAGAAGCGTGCCCACCGAACCAGGAGCAACCTCACAGGCGTCGGCCAGCTCGGCGTAACTGAATCCCATCTGGCGTAGTAGGAGTAACTGGGTCTGGCGCTGGGGCAAGCGGGCCAGTGCTGCCCGGACTGTGGCCTGCGTCTCTTGCCGGGCGGCCTGATCGGCCGGGTCGGGTGTGGCGTCGGTCGGGTCGGGCAGCAACAGCCGGTCGCGCTGCCAGCGGCGGCGCCGGCCGCGCAGGTAGTTGTAACCCAGGTTGGTCGCCACCCGGAATAGCCAGGCGCCAACGTTGTCGCCGGGCTGGCCGGCCAGCGGCCGGTAATACAGTTTCAGGAATACTTCCTGGACCACGTCCTCAGCCTCTGCGCGGTTGCCCAACAGGCGAAACAACAACCCATAGACCCGGTCGTAATGCCGCTGAAACAGGGCCTCAAATGAAGCCCCGTCACCTCGTTTAAGACCTTCGAGCAGGATGTGATCGGAAAGGGCAGTCACCGGTTGTCCTTCTACGTCCTTTGGCATGCCAACTATTCGCCCTTCTAAACACCACCAACGGGAAATTTGTGACAGTCAGTTTCCAAACCTCCCGGAGGTTCAAGCGATGGTCGCCGGGCAGCCCGGCGCAATCGCCAACCTCCGGGAGGTTAGAGGCAAGCCGGTTGGCCCTTCAGCCAGGCCACCGCCGCCTGCAACACGGGGTCTTCGTCCGCGCCAAAGCGCTGCCAATCCACCGGGATAGTCTCGTCGGGAACAATTTTGCCGTCGTAGACCTGGCCGGCCGTGTCGGCGAAAAAGGCAGTGGTGACAAACAGCAGCGCCCCATCGCTCAACTCACGGGCGCGGTTGGCGCTGGCCACCCCGGCCGTCCACTCGCCAAAGAGGCGGCTGTTCTCTCGCCCCAGGAAAGCGACGACCACGCCCTCGCCGGCACTGCCGGTGATGCGGCTGGTCAGCACGGCCACCGGCGGCTCCGGCTGCGCCAGCCGGTAACCCTCCTCTATCTCGACGATGACCTGGCCGTCCAGCCGCAGGTCGTCCGGCCGGAGCATCCAGCGCGTGACCGTGCCTTCGGCGTCCACCAGGGAACCAACCCAGCCAGCGCCTAAGAGAGGCGCTGCGCCCAGCAGCATCGGCCACAGGTTGCCGCCACTGTTGCGGCGCAGGTCCACCACCCAGCCGCAGACCGGCGTTGTCTCCAGGCCGGCAATCAGTTGCTGCACTTCGGCCGCGTACTGGCTGGCGGCCTCACCCTCGCCGGTAAAACGGGTCAGCTCCAGGTAGCCAATCCCTCCATCCAGCCGGCGGCCGGTAGGCCTGGGATTCGCCGGGTGGCCGGCCGGCTGTAGGGTGACTACCAGCCCCCGGCGCAGGGACAACGTCACCGGTTCGCTACCGTTCAGGGCGACAAAAGGGCGATCCACGAAAGAAACGGGTGGCCGGCCGTTCACCTGCTCGACCACGTCGCCCAAGCGTACCCCGGCGGCGGTGGCCGGGCTACCCGGTAGCGCCTCAATCACGACGCCTTCGGGGTAAATGACGGTCAGGCCAAACCCCGCATGGCTACCCTGCTCCAGCCGGCCCGCCTCGGCCGGTTCCATAAAAAAGCTGTGGTTGTCGCACAACTGGCTGGCAGCCAGGCGAATGGCCGGGTAGGTGTCGCTAATGACCTGGGGACGGCCGGCGGCGGCAAAAACGTTATCACGAAAAGCCCACCAGGGGGTCACCCGCTCTTGCCGGACGGCATGGCGGTGAATGTGGCCCAGGGCCTCTTCCAGGTAGGCGTCGGCCTCATTTTCCACGGCGCGGGTTGGGGCGGCCGCCGTCGTCAGCGAAGGGTGCGGGCAGGGTGTGGCTGTAGCCAGGTGTGCGCCGTCCAGCCGCCCGGCCGCGCAAGCCCCAAGAAAAGCAACAATGAGGCACAATAGAGTAATGGAAAGAAGTTTGGTTAACATAATTGGTAATTCAGTAATTCAGTAATTGATTCCAATAACCAATTACCTAATTACCCAATTACTCAATTACCCCTTTCACCCCTGGTCCAAATGCTGCAAGGCCAGTTGAATCCGGGCGTCTACTTCTTTCACTTCACGGGGGATTTTCTGCAGGGCGGCCTGGGCCTCGACAATGCTAAAGCCCAGGCTAGTCAGCACATCAATGACGTCGCTGTCCACGTCGCTAACGAAAGGCATGGCGGCCACCTGGGCGGTCAGGTCCAGTTTGTCCCGCAGGTGGAACATGATCCGCTCGGCTGTCTTTTTGCCAATGCCGGGCACGCGTTGGAGGACGGCCGCTTCCTCACTCATAATGGCATTTTTCAGCAGCTCCGGGCTGAGCGTGGAAAGAATGGCCAGGCTTACCCGGGGGCCAACCCCATTCACCCCCAACAGTAGCTCAAACAGGTTCAGATCGTCTTCTGTTTCAAAACCGTAGAGGGCCAGGTTGTCTTCCCGCACCAGCAGGTGAGTATGCAGGCTCAAGCTGCGGCCGATCCCGCCCACGTTTTCCAACACCGTGCGGGGCACGAAAACCCGTATCCCCACCCCACCCACACCGATTACCAGGTGGTCCTTACCAATTTTTTTAATCGTTCCGCTAATTGAAGCAATCATCAGAAAGGGAGTTAGAGTTCTGAGTTAGAGTTAGAGTTCTGAGTTAGAGCGTTACTCTAACTCTAACTCTTACTCTAACCTGGCCAGCGATTCGTACCGCTGATACTGGTAATGGGTCAGGGCCACGGCCAGGCCGTCGGCGGCGTCGTCCGGGCGGGGGATCTCGTTCAGGGCCAGCATATTCTGGACCATGAACTGGACCTGCTCCTTACTGGCCTTGCCATAGCCGGAAACAGCTTCTTTAATCTTGGGCGGTGAATATTCGGCAACGGGGATGCCGGCGTTGGCCAGCGCCAGCAGCAAGACGCCGCGCGCCTGGCCGACGCTGATCGCCGTGGTAATATTGCGGCCGAAAAACACTTCTTCAATAGCCGCGGCGTCCGGCCGGTAACGAGCCAGGAGTTGATCTAACTCCTGGTAAATGATTTGCAGGCGACGGCCGGTTGCATCCTCAGGCGACGTGGTAATAACGCCAAAGCCAACGGCTACAACCTGGCCGTTGTCCTCCTCGACGATACCGTAACCAACTGTGGCGGTGCCGGGATCAAGCCCTAAGATGCGCAACCTTAAACTTCCAGCGCTGCCAGGGCTTCTTCGTCGTAGTCGAGGGTGGTGTAGACGTCCTGGACGTCGTCCAGCTCTTCCAGCACCTCGACCAGGTTGACGATTTGTTTGGCCTGCTGCGGCTCCAGCTCGACCGGGTTATTGGCGTCGAAGAAAACGCTCACCTCGCTGAGCTTGTAGCCGGCGTCTTCCAACGCCTGGCGGACGGATTGCAGGTTGTCCAGGCCGGCGTACACTTCGGCCAGGCCATCCTCAAAGCGGACGTCGTCAGCCCCGGCGTCGGCCGCCACCAGGAATAAATCGTCCTGGTCAAAGTCACTTTCCACCTCGATGTAACCCTTGCGGGTGAATTGCCAGGCGACAGCGCCAGCCTCGGCCATGGCCCCGCCGTACTTGTTGAGCACGTGGCGCACCTCGGCCACCGCCCGGTTGCGGTTGTCGGTGACAATTTCGACGATGACGCCGATGCCGTGTGGGGCATAAGCCTCGTACATGGCCTCTTCCAATTCGCCGCCGTCCAGCTCGCCGGTGCCGCGCTTGATGGCCCGCTCAATGTTGTCCTTGGGCATGTTGGCCCCCCGGGCCTTGTCCACAGCCAGGCGCAGGCGGACGTTGGAACTCGTGTCGCTGCCGCCCGCGCGGGCGGCTACCGTAATTTCCTTGGCCAGCCGGGTGAAAATCTTGCCCCGCTTGGCGTCGGCGGCCGCCTTCTTATGCTTAATGGTGGACCATTTTGAATGTCCAGACATACTCCATCTCCAAAATTTGTTTTTCGTAACTGCTCAGCTTCGCCGGCCTGAGCAGTTACCAAGACACAAAAAACGCGTAGCTCTTACCGATTTCTCCGCGTTCTTTACGTCCAGGTCATAAATAAATTGTGAGGTACAATTATCAGGTAACAGTCGCTTCAAAAAGTGACCCCGTCACCTTCAGTGACGCCGTCACTTTCAGTGACTGTCATCTCTTACCATCCTGAATTATATCACCGGCCCATAGGGCCGTAAAGGGAGGAACTCATGTCCTATCTACCGGCCGATACCCGTTACGACGCCATGCGCTACAACCGCTGCGGCCGCAGCGGCTTGAAGCTGCCGGCTATTTCGCTGGGGCTATGGTACAACTTTAGTGGGGTAGACTCGCTCGAAAACGCCCGGGCCATGATCCGCCGGGCCTTCGACCTGGGCATTACCCATTTCGATCTGGCCAACAACTACGGCCCGCCGCCGGGCTCGGCCGAGGAAAACTTCGGCCGGATTCTGAGCCAGGACCTGGCCGCCTACCGGGACGAGCTGGTTATCTCCAGCAAAGCTGGTTACTGGATGTGGCCCGGCCCCTACGGCGAATGGGGCTCGCGCAAATATCTCATTGCCAGCCTGGACCAGAGCTTAAAACGGATGGGGCTGGAGTACGTGGACATCTTCTATAGCCACCGTCCCGACCCGGAGACGCCGCTGGAAGAAACGATGGGCGCGCTGGACCACATGGTGCGCAGCGGTAAAGCCCTCTATGCCGGCATTTCCAGCTACTCCCTCGAACAGACGCGCCAGGCAGCCCAAATTTTGCGCGCCCTGGGAACGCCCTGCCTCATTCACCAGCCCAAGTACAGTATGCTCCATCGCTGGATCGAAGACGGGCTGCTGGGCGTGCTGGCCGAGGAGGACATTGGCTGCATCGCCTTTTCGCCGTTGTCCCAGGGGCTTTTGACCGACAAGTACCTGCGCGGCGTCCCGGCCGATTCTCGCATCGGCAAATCAGGCGAGCAGCTCGACTGGGGTGATAGCGCCACCCAGGCCATTGTGGCCAAGGTCCGCCAGCTCAACGAGATCGCCCAGGCCCGGGGCCAGACGATGGCCCAGATGGCCATTGCCTGGGTGCTGCGCCATCCCGGCATGACCTCGGCCCTCATCGGTGCCAGCCGCCCCGCCCAAATCGAGGAAGCCGTCGCCGCCCAACAGAACCTCCACTTCACCGACGAGGAATTGCAGGCTATTGAAGCTATTCTGGCCGGGAATAATCCCCAATAACGCAAATAGGCCAAAGGAGTTAGTGATGAACTTACAACAGCTTGAAACATGGATGCAGGGTTATATCCGGGCCTGGAATACAAACGACCCCCAGGATATTGGCCAACTCTTCGCTGGCGATGCCCGCTACTATACCGCGCCCTTCCGCGAACCGTGGCGCGGCCGCGATATGATTGTTGACGAGTGGTTGAACCGGCAGGATGAGCCAGGCACGTTTTCCTTTCGCTATCAAATTCTCGAGGTTACAAGCGATACCGGGTTCGTCCGGGGCTGGACACAATACACCGATCCACCACGCGCTTATAGCAACTTGTGGGCGATTAAGCTCGACAACCAGGACCGCTGTACTGAGTTTACCGAATGGTGGATGGAGCACACATAGGGAAAAACACTACCCATCCAGGAAGCCGGGCTAAGATGAACTATTTGCGCACCTCTGATCTCGACCGGGTTGTCGGCGTTCACCCAAACACCGTCCGTCGTTACGTGGAGTGGGGCTTGCTGCCACCGGTGCAGCGCGGTCCCAACGGTTACCGCCTCTTTACCCGGAAGCACCTGGACTGTCTGCGTGTCGCCCGCATGATTTACGCAACCACCTATCCGAGCAAAGCCATTCGCCTGTCCGGGAGTCAGATCATCCAAAGTGCGGTGGCAGACGATTGGGGCGGGGCGTTGGAGCGTAGCTACGCCCATCTGGCATTCGTACAATCTGAGCGGGTGCAGGCGGAAACGGCGGCGATGCTGCTCGAACGGTGGGCCACAGGCACGGCCGCCGATGCAACAGAGCAGCCGCTGCAAATCGGGCAAGTGGCGCACTTGCTCGGCATTTCCATTGACATGCTGCGAAACTGGGAACGCAATGGCTTAATCACCATTCCTCAAAAACAGGACGACCCGCAAAACTCCCTCCATCTAAGAAACCCTCCCAGAGCACACCAGGGTTGTACAATGAAACTGTATCTGCGCTAATTGGTAACGTTTGGCCTCACCAAACCGCCCGTCGATTCCATTACAGGGTTATCACCCTCTATCAGCATCGATCAACAACTAACCAATCACAGCCCGCGCTCGACGGTGGGAACGGCGACGGAGATCTACACCTACTTGCGTGTGCTTTTCGCCCGCCTGGGATACCGTTTGTGTCCTGCTTGTGGAAAGGATGTTCCACCGCCATATGATGACTCTCCCATTGATTGGGCCAGTGGCAACGGCAGCGATTTCCCTGGAACGGAATCCTCTGTCCATTGCCCGCACTGCGGTGCGTCAATGCCAGAGATCGGCATGGCAAACTTTTCGTTCAACAAACCGGCGGGCGCTTGCCCAACCTGTACCGGCTTGGGCACGGTTCACCGTGCCAACCTGAAGCGCCTCGTGAATGAAGAAATGAGCATTGTAGATGGGGCCGTTTACGGGTGGGACCCCTACACCATACGGCGCCACACAGAAACCCTGCGAACGGCTGGACTTCGTTACGGTTTCGACTTCGATCCGGCGCTGCCTGTCAAGGACTATACGCCAGTCCAGCGCGACCTGCTCTTTTTCGGTGTGGATAGTCCGCAGTTCCGGCAGCATTTTCCGCAGATTGAGCCACCCACCACCGTCCGTCAGGGCCGTTTTGAGGGCATTGCCAGTACCCTGCTGCGCCGCTACGCTGAGCACATTCACGATGCAGACTACCTCCAGAAACTTGACGAGTTCCTCGTGAAGCAAACCTGCCCCGACTGCGGCGGAACACGCCTGCGGGCCGAAAGCCGCGCGGTGACGGTGGCGGGGCGGACCATCATCGCGATCTCACAACGGCCGTTAAATGATCTGGCGGACTGGCTGGACAAACTGCCCACTGCATTGAATGACGAGGAGATGATCATCGCCAGACCCATTCTGGACGATCTGCAAGAGCGGGTCAGGCGTGTGATCGAGGTTGGTGTGGACTACCTGACGCTTGACCGGGCCTCACCAACGCTGTCCGCCGGGGAAGCGCAGCGGCTGCGGATGGCCTCTCTGCTCGGATCGGGTCTGAGTGGGGTGCTGTATGTTTTCGATGAGCCGACGATTGGCTTGCACACACGCGATACCCACCGCTTGATTGGCTTTTTGCGCCGCCTGCGTGACCTGGGTAATACCATTCTCGTTGTTGAACACGATCTTGAATTGATCGGCGCTGCGGATTACGTGGTGGATTTTGGCCCCGGAGCCGGGAAACAGGGCGGGCAGATTGTCGCCACTGGGACACCTGCCGAAATCGCTCAAATGCCGGTTACGCTTACCGGCGCCTTTCTTGCTGGCCGGATGAGTATACCCCTGCCACACCAGCGCCGAACGCCCAACGGGAAAACGCTCACGATCCATGGCGCTCGTGAACACAACCTCCAAAACGTCACAGTACACCTGCCGCTGGGCCTGCTGGTGGCGGTGACGGGGGTATCGGGATCAGGGAAATCTTCGCTGGTCTTCGACATTCTTGACAAAGCAGGCCGCCAGCACTTCTACGGAGCAAGCGAGATGCCCGGCTTGCATGAGACGATTGAGGGCTGGGAAAACTTCGACAAAATCATCACTATCAACCAGGAGCACATCAGACGTATTCCGCGCTCCAATGCCGCCACCTACTCCGACACTTTCACCGCTATCCGTGAAGCCTTCGCCGCAACACCCGATGCGCGCCGGCGCAAGATGGCGGCCCGCCATTTCTCGTTCAATGTGCCTGGCGGGCGCTGCGAACGCTGCCAGGGAGCGGGAACATTGACGGTGAAAATGCACTTCCTGCCCGATGTGGAAGTAACCTGCCCGGCCTGCCGAGGTCGCCGCTTCAAGCCGGAAACGCTGGCGGTTAAATACCGCGATCAAGATATTGCTCAGGTGCTTGAGCTGACTATCGAGGAAGCGTTAGCGCTTTTCAAGGATGTCCCTGCTGCCGCGTCTCGCCTGCAAGTGATGGTTGATGTCGGATTGGGTTATTTGCAGCTCGGCCAGCCAGCCACCACACTTTCCGGCGGCGAGGCGCAGCGCGTGAAGCTGTCCAAAGAACTGGGACGGCGCGTCACCGGCCGTACCCTCTACCTGCTCCCACACTGGGGCGTGCTTGCAGCCCATATTGTAACGCCCTCTCCGCCTCTATCTACTGAGCGCGACTTGCGTCGCGCTCTTTTCTTTCCAACACTCCTCACTCCCTGTCAGGGTTGCGCAATGCAAAGTAGAACACGCATCAAGTAATTCTGTGCGGAATTTCTCTTCTCTTAAGCCGATCTTAGCTCAGCATTGTTGTTATTTTGGACTGGGGCTGTCTGGTCTGGCGGCCGGCCCGGGAACATCGTCTCCAGCAACACCGGGGCGTAACGGGCAGCCATGTCGCTGCTGATGCTGCGGCTGTGGCAAATTTCGCTGTACAACTGGGCGCTCGGCCGCGGCCGGCGCTCCTGGGTTTCCGGGTCCATCTCAATCAGGCCAAAACGCTGCGTCCAGCCCCGGTCCCACTCAAAGTTGTCTACCAGGCTCCAGTGGTAGTAGCCCATCACCGGGTAGGCAAAGTTAATCGCCCGCCACACCTCGCGCAGGTGGGTCAGCAGGTAGCGCGGCCGGAGTGTATCGTTCTGGTCCGGCAGTCCGTTCTCAGTAATATAAATCGGCTTCTTGTAGCGCAACATGCCCTTCAAGACCCGGAACAGGCCGGCCGGGTACAATTCGACGAAGTTGGCGTCGCTCATAATCGCCCCGGGGAGCGCATCCATTTCATAGAGCCGGCCGGGCCTGGGCGGAAAGCGAACGTAGGAACGCGAGTAATAATTGACGCCGGTAAAGTCGAACGAGCCGGCCAGCCCCGGCACTTTCCCCCGCCCCACCGGCCAATATAACCGGCCGGTGTGCATACTTTCCATCCATATATCGTTAAATACCCAGGAGAGCCGTCTGGCCCACCAGGTGTTTAGTCGGTTGCTGGCCTGATTGCCGGCCGGCCACGGCTCAATCGGCCGGAAATGCTTGCCAACGCCCACCAGCGCTTCGGGATAGGCCGCCTTGATGGCCTGGTAGGCGGCCGCGTGGCAGCGCAGCAGGTGGCGGACGGCCCGCATGGCAGCGTCCCAACCCGCCCGTTGCGGCGCGGGGAACACTCCCCCCAGGTAGCGGAACAAGACGTAAACCATCGGCTCATTGATCGTCACCCACTTGGGGACCAGGTCGCCCAGGGCCGCCACCGCTTTGGCCGTGTAGCGCTGGAAATAATCTACGACGATGTCGGTGTCAAAATCCCCTTTTTCCACCAGCCACAACGGGTTGGTAAAGTGATGGAGCGTCACCATCGGTTCGATCCCCAGGGTATGCATGGCCTGGAGAATCTCTCGGTAACGGCTTAGGGCCTGGTCGTCAAAGACGCTCGGTTCCGGCTCGATCCGGCTCCACTCTACCGACAGGCGATGGGCATTGGTCCCCATTTCGGCCGCCCGTTCCAGGTCGGCTTCGGCGTTCTCCCACCAGTTGCAGGCTGCGCCTGACTGGTGGCCGTGCAGGATATGGCCCTCCTGTTCCCACTGCCACCAGTCGTTGTTGCGGTTATACCCTTCCACCTGGTGCGCGGCCGTGGCCGTGCCCCAGAGGAAATCGGGTGGAAAATGCATTGTTGCCTGTGCCATCGGCATAGCCTTTTATGACTATTCACCTGGGTGGTCGCCCGGAGAATTTACATAAACTTTTGACAAGGGGTAGAGCGTGTGGTAATCTACCGCAGCAGTGTAGACAGGTGGTCGCTTACTTTCTCCGCGAGCAAACTTCAAGCAATACGACAAGACGGTTCTGACTTTTGTGTAAATAAAATCCCCCTGTTATACTTGGTTGACCTGTGCCATTATATTGTTTTCTACCAGAAGTGACTAAATCAACGAACGCCAACAGATACTGCTGGAGGGCATTGTGAGAAATATAGTTCCCAAGAGTGGTTACTATTACCCTAACAAGATCGGCCGCATTTATCTGCAGGCAATGGAAGAGGTAATGGGACGCAATGGTCTCAATGCTCTCTTGAACCTGACAGGTCTGCGGCAATACATCCAGGAGTTCCCTCCAGATAATCTTGAGCGTGAATTTGATTTTTCCGACTTCTCTAACCTGAACAAAGGCCTGGACGACATCTACGGGCCGCGTGGCGGCCGTGGGCTGGCGTTGCGCGGGGGCCGGGCGACTTTTGCCCGGGGCTTGAAAGGTTTCGGCGCGCTGGCTGGCGTTGGCGACCTGGCCTTCAAGGTGCTTCCTCTGGCGACCAAGGTCAAGATTGGCCTGCCGGCTATGGCCCGCGTCTTTTCTCAGTTCAGCGATCAGGTCACCCGGGTCGAGTCGTTTGACGATCACCACCTTTACTACATTGACCGCTGCCCGGTCTGTTGGGGGCGGGAGAGCGACCGGCAGATTTGCTACGTCGCCGTTGGTTTATTGCAAGAAGGGCTACGCTGGGTTAGCGGCGGCCTTGAGTTCCGCGTTGAGGAACTTGAGTGCATTGCCGCCGGCGCCCCGGCCTGCACGTTCAAGATTGATAAGGAGCCTATTAAGTAACAATAGGGGTAAAGCTCAGGCCGGCCTCCTGACCGCGCCTGGGGTGGCACGGTCCGGGACCGGCCACAGCTTGAGAGGCTAAGTAGTTGCCAATAAGGTAGAAAAGGCGTGGCCGAGCAGAAGAAAATCCTCATCGTTGAAGATGACGTAGACTTAGCCGAGATGCTAAGCGCTTACTTCCGAGTTCAAGGTTATGCAGTGTCGGTAGCCGCCTGGGGAGAGGACGCTGTTCGCTCGGTTGAAGACGACGTGCCCGACATTGCCGTGCTGGACATCAGGCTGCCAGACATAGACGGCTACGAGGTCTGCCGCCGCATTCGCAAGATACGGCGCGCCCAACATATCCCCGTTATCTTCCTGACCGAAAAGCGGGAACGTGATGACAAGCTGGCCGGCCTGGAGCTGGGAGCAGTTGACTACATCACCAAGCCGTTTGATATCCAGGAGCTACGCCTGCGAGTCCGCAACGCCTTGCGCCGCTCGCGGATGCACACCCTGGTAAATGCAGTTACCGGCCTGCCGGAGGGGCGATTGGTCCAGGAGCGACTGGAGCAGATGCTCACCCAACCAGAGTGGGGACTGGTCTTTGCCGGCATCCGCGGCCTGAGCAAATTCCGCGATAAATATGGTTTTGTCGCCGCCGACGACGTAGCCCGGGCCGTCAGCCTGATGATTACCAACGCCATGCAGGACAGCGGCGCCGACGAAGAATTTGTCGGCCACATTGACGCGGTAGATTTTGTGATAATTACCACGCCAGAGCGGTGCAAGAAGCTGTCCGACAATTGCGTGCTGCGCTTGCAGCCCTCCATCCAATATTTCTACCCGGCCGTAGACCGGCCGCACATCACCGAGATGCTCGAATCGGAACGGCTGCGCGTGCAGGTAACTAACCTGTCGTCAAAGAATGGCCAATTTGCCACGGTTGACGACCTGCGTGTAGCATTGAAAGAAAATTAAAGGCCTGGCCCGGCCAAGTTGCAGCCTGGCCTTAAAACCTAACATGACAAAGGAATTGGAGAAACGGAATCAGGGCTATTGTTAGCCCTGATTTTATTTGTATGCAGAGAATCGTTGTCGTCGTCCCTACATATAACGAGGCCGATAACCTGCCGGTGCTGGTGGCTGAATTGTGGGCGCTGCAAATCCCTGGACTTTCCGTCCTGGTGGTAGACGACAATTCCCCTGACGGTACCGGCCGGATCGCCGACGAGCTATCGGCCCAGCGGCCGGGCCAGTTGTATGCCCTCCACCACCCCGGCAAAGGTGGCCTGGGCCGGGCCTATGTTGCCGGCTTTAAGTGGGCCCTCGCTTACGGCGCTGACGCCGTTATCCAGATGGACTGCGACTTTTCCCACTCGCCCGACTACATTCCGGAAATGCTGGAAAAACTGCGTGAGTCGGACGTGGTCGTCGGCTCACGCTACGTATCCGGCGGCAAGCTGGACGAACGGTGGGGGACCGGCCGCTACCTGTTAAGCTGGTGGGCCAATAGCATCTATACCCGCCTCATTTTGAACCTCAGGGTCAAAGACGCTACGGCCGGCTTCAAATGCTGGCGGGCCAACGCCCTGCGCGGCATTAACCTGGACATGCTGACCTCCAACGGCTATAGTTTCCAGTTTGAGATGGCCTACGTCACCGAAAAGCTAGGGTATAAAATCAGTGAAATCCCGATCTACTTTGAGGACCGGCGCATTGGCCACTCCAAGCTGACTATCCCCATCAAGATCGAGGCCGCCCTGCGGGCCTGGGAAATCCTCTGGCGTTACCGGAAATTTACGCCGGCCATGCGCCAGCCGGATGCGGCGGTGGGCCACCAGGACGCTTGAAACCAACCGGCGCGAGAATGTCGAGCGCGCCGGGCGCCCGGCCATGAACCGACTCAAACAATACCAGGCAGAGTTTCTCATCCTGGCCGGCTACCTGATTTTGCCGCTGCTGCTGTTCGGCAACGTCACTCTGGGCGGCCGGACCATGGTCCCGGCCGATAACCTCTTCCAATGGCAGCCCTGGGCCCCGGCGGCGGCCGATTTTAACGCTGCCGTACCCCACAACAGCCTGCTCAGCGACCTGCTGCTGGAAAATTACGCCTGGAAACAATTTCTGCGGAACAGCCTACAAAACGGCGAAATTCCGCTGTGGAACCCATACCTCTTCGCTGGCACACCGTTCCTGGCCACCGGCCAGCACTCAGCCTATTATCCATTCACCCTCTTGTTCCTGGCCCTGCCGCTGGCCAAGGCCTATGGCTGGTACGCGGTCAGCCAGTTATGGCTGGCCGGCGCTCTGGCCTATTTTTTCGGCCGGGTTCTGGGGCTGCGCCGGGCCAGCGCGGCCGTAGCCGGGCTGGTGTACCAGGGTTGCGGCTTTATGCTGGTTAGCGCGGCCGTCTTCCCCATGATCCTGGGCGCGGCCGTCTGGCTGCCCCTATTGCTGGCCTGCCTGGAGAAGATCATCCGCCTGACCACCCAGCCGAATGGCGGCCGTGGCGCGACCCTGCCCTGGGCCGCCCTGGGAGCCATTGCCCTGGGCGGCCAGGTGCTGGCCGGCCACATCGAAATCACCTATTACACTTTGTTAGTGATGGGGGCCTACGCCGTCTGGAGAATAGTGTCAAGTGTCAGGTATCAAGTGTCAAGTGGCGTCCGGCCGGTCGCCTGGCTGGTAGGGCTGATTGGCGTGGGGCTGATGCTGGGGGGGGTGCAGTTCATCCCCTTCGTCGAGGTCGGCCAGGCCAACTTCCGCGAGGGGGCAGCCACGCTGGCCGAGGTGCGCGGTTGGGCCTTTCCGCCCCGCCGCATCCTGACCCTGGCCGCGCCTGACTTTTTTGGCAACCCGGCCGACCACCGCTACGCGGACGTGTTTACCGGCCGGAGCGCCCCCTTCACCACCAATTTCTACGGCCAGACCAACCCGCATGGGGCCTATAGCAGCGACTGGGGTATCAAGAATTACGTCGAAGGGGGTATTTACCTGGGCATTTTACCGCTGTTCCTGGCCGCCCTGGGGCTGTGGTCGGCCGGGCGGTGGCGGGAACGGCGGGGAATCATTGGCTTTTTTGCTCTGCTGGCTTTTTTCTCCCTGGCTTTCATCTTCGGCACACCGCTCTACGCCCTCCTCTACTACGGCCTGCCGGGCATTAACCAGCTTCACTCCCCTTTCCGCTGGGTTTTCCCCTTCTCCCTTAGCCTGGCCGTCCTGGCCGGCTACGGCATGGACATCCTGGCCGAGTCGCGGGCCTGGCGACAGGAACAGGGCGACCGGCGCGTCTGGCCAGCGCCACTCGCCCGCCTCCAAACACTTTTCACATTGCAGTCCAGGGCCTCGGCCATCACTATCCTGGCCGGCCTGGCTTTCTGGAGTGGCCTGGGGCTGCTGTTGGGCTTGTTTCTGTCCCGCGCCTTTTACCCGGCGCTGGCCCCGACCGTGGAGCGGCTATTTCTGGGGCTGGCCCAGGCCCCGGACGCCTTCCCCGGCGCCCGCGCCTTCTACAGCTACGAATTCCGGCAACTATTCATCCTGGGGCTGATGCTGGTGGCCGCCGGCTGCGTCTTGCGTGTCAGCCGCTGTCCCATCTACCTGCGCCGCCGGCCGATCTGGGAGTTCATGGCCGTCGTGGCCATTGGCCTGGACCTCTTCGTGGCCGGCTATGGTTTTCACCCGGCCGTAGATCCAGACCTGTTAGCGTACCGGCCGGAACTGGTCGAGTGGCTGGCCCAACAGCCCGGCTTCTGGCGGTTGACCACCTTCGCCCCCCACGGCGACAAGCCCCTCAACGCCAACACCCCCTGGCTGTACGGCTTCCAGGACGTGCGCGGCTACGATTCCATTATTCTCAAACAGTATACCGACTACATGGCCACCATCGAGCCGCAAAACGAGCTCCAATATAACCGCGTCCAGCCGGTGGCCAACTGGGAATCCCTTAATTCGCCGCTGCTCGACCTGCTGGGAGTCAAGTACATTATTACCGCCGAAACGGTGGAGCTGCCCAAGCTGCGCCTGGCCTGGGAAGGCGAGGGGCTACGCGTTTACGAAAACCTGGCCGCCATGCCCCGCGCCTACACCCTGCCGGCCGGCAGCGCCATGGTTGTGGACGACGCCCTGGCGGCCATGACCTCCCTGGACCCGCGCTATGTCCTCCTGATCGAGCCGGCCGACCTGCCCCCGGACGTTGGCCTGCCGGGGCCGGCCAACGCCGCGCCTGGCGCCCCGGTTCCGGCCGACATTGTCGCTTACGGCAACGTCGAAGTGGTCGTCAACGCCGCCGTTGGCGAGCCGGCCTGGCTGGTGCTCAACGACACGGCCTTCGCCGGCTGGCGGGCCTTCGTCCGCCCGGCCGGGGCCGAGGAAAGCGCCGAACGGGATGCGCCGTTGGTCCGCGTCAACGGCAACTTTCGGGGCGTATACCTGGACCCCCAGGCCCTGGGGCTGGGACCAGGGCTGTGGACGGTCCGCTTCCGCTACAGTCCCCTCTCCTTCAAACTCGGCGGCCTGGCCAGCTTCATGGGCGGCATCCTCGTCTTGTTTGCCCTGGCTGTGTGGGCCTGGCGGCGACTCTATAACCCGCAGGGTGAGCTGACCAACATCCGCAGCATTGCCAAAAACAGTCTGGCTCCGATGGCTCTGAACCTCTTTAACCGGGCCATTGATTTTGCTTACGCCGCTTTTTACCTGCGGCTCTTGGGCCCGGCCGACGCTGGGAAATTTGCCACGGCCATCATCATTGCCGGCTGGTTTGAGATCGTTTCCAATTTTGGCCTGAACACCCTGGTCATTCGTGAGGTTTCCAAGGATCGGCGCCAGGCCAGCCGTTACCTGCTCAATACCGGCATCCTGCGCCTGGGCACAGCCTTGCTCGGCGGTCTGCCAGTGTTTGTCTACCTGGCCGGCATCCGCCTGGCCGGGAATCCGCTGGACGACGACACGACCCTGGCCGTGCTGCTGTTTATGCTGGGGATGATTCTCTCCGGGCTGGGTCAGGGCTTCTCCGGTCTCTACTACGCTTATGAAACGGCCGAATTCCCGGCGGCCGTGACCACAGTAACCACTATCTTGAAAGTCGGCTTCGGTGTCATGGCCCTGCTGTTGGGCTATGGCTTTGTCGGCCTGGCAGCCGTCTCCATCCTGGCCAGCGCCATCACCCTGGCTATCCTGACCGTCGCCGCCTTTCGCCACTTTCACCTGTCCGGCCCCTGGCAGGTGGACTTCCGCCTGCAACGGCAAATGATCGGCCGCAGTTATCCCCTGATGCTCAACCATTTCTTTGCCGTCATCTTCTTTCAGGTAGACGTGCCGCTGCTGCGCCAGTTCAACGGCGACGCCGTGGTCGGCTGGTATAACAGCGCTTACAAATGGATCAACGCCTTTAACGTGATTCCCTCCTTCTTCACCTTTGCCCTTTTCCCGGTTATTTCTCGCCAGGTCGTGAGCAGCCTGCCTGACGCCCGGCGCACCTTCCGCATGGCCATTAAGCTGCTGCTCCTGGTCGCCTTCCCTCTGGCGGCCGTCACGATGCTGCTGGCCCCCTTGCTGATTGGGGTTCTGGGCGGCGCAGAATTCCTGCCGCATGGTGCGGTGGCCCTGCAGTTGGTGGTCTGGTCTATTCCCATCGGCTGGATGAACAGCGTCACCAATTACGTCCTCATCGCCCTGGGCGTCGAACGGCGGCTGACCACAGCCTTTATCCTGGGGGTGGCCTTTAACGTGGTCGCCAACCTCATTTTTCTGCCGCGTTTCAGTTACCTGGCCGCCTCAGTCATTACCATCCTGTCTGAGGTCGTCCTGCTGGCCCTGTTTACCTACTACCTGCGGCCGGCTATGCCGGGGGTGGGCTGGCCGGCCCTGCTCAAGCGGCCGCTGGCGGTGACGGCCGGCATGGTCTGGGCCATGTGGCTGGGCAGCCAAGTCCACCTGGCGCTTGGGCTGCTTCTGGGGCTGCTGGTCTACCCGTTGGGCCTCTGGCTGCTGCGCGTCTTCGGCGAGGAGGAGCGGCGCATTCTCCAATCCCTGCTGCCCAAGCGGCTGGCCGGCCGGATCAAAGAGGTAATTCAGTAATTGGTCATTGGTAAAAAGCCGGCCGTCCTGCTTATCCTACTGATCGCTGCCGCCTTCCGCCTGATTGGCATCAACAACGTGTCACCCCCAGGGCTGGAACACGACGAGGTCGCCCATTGGCTGATTAACCGTGACATCCTGGCCGGCCATCACGCCGTTTACTTCACCGAAGCCTACGGCCACGAGGCCGGCTTCCACTACTGGCAGGCGGGGTTCATGGCGCTGCTAGGGGATAACGTTCTGGCCTTGCGGCTGCCGGCCGCCTTTACCGGTCTCCTGGGGGTGGCGGTTACCTTTGCCCTGGCCCGATTATTGTTCGGCCGGACAGCGGCGCTGTGGGCAGCCGGGCTGCTGGCCGTCCTCTTCTGGCCCGTCTTCTATAGCCGCCTGGCCCTCCGCGCCATCTCCCTACCTCTCCTCTCCGGCCTCTCCGCCTACTTTTGGTGGCGCGGCTGGCTGGGAGGGGGTGACAAGGAGACAAGGAGACAAGGTGACAAGGAGACAAGGAGACACCTCCACACTCCTACACCCCTACACCCCTACCTCTTGGGAGGGCTATTCGCCGGCCTCAGCCTGCACACCTACACGGCCGGCCGGGCTGTGCCTATCTTTTACGGGCTGTTTATCGTTTATCTCTTTCTCTTTCACCGGCCGGCTCTCCGGGCGCGCTGGCGGGGGGTGGCCCTCTTCTTTCTGGTCTACGCCGTCGTCGCCGCGCCACTGGTTATCTATTTAGTGACGCACTCAGGCGCGGAATTTCGCATCGGCGAAGTGGATGCTCCCCTACGCGCTTTGTGGGCCGGTAACTGGCGGCCGGCCCTGGAAAACAGTCTGAAGATTATAGGCATGTTTGGCTTTCGGGGTGATCCCTTATGGCGGCAAAACGTGGCTAATCTACCGGTATTTGATCCCCTCATTGCCCTATTCTTTTACCTTGGCCTGCTGGTGAGCCTGTGGCAATGGCGCAAACAACGCCATCTATTCCTGATACTTTGGCTATTTACGGCAACTATACCCAGTATTGTCACTATAGACGCGCCGAGTACGATTCGCATTAGCAATGCGCTGGCCGTTTTAACTTTCTTTCCGGTCTTGGGCGCGCAACTTATTCACTTTTGGGGGCAGTTATCCACAGTTTACACCAAGTTATCCACAGGTATGGGCCAAAAAGTGGGTTTCAGCCGCCAAACCCCGCAGGTCGGGGCACGAAGCGTGCCCGGGGCACGTTCCGTGCCCTTGGAGACCTGCGGGGTTTTACTGCTGGCCGGCCTGTTGCTCTTCCACGCCGGCCGGACCGCCAACGCCCTGTTCCGCACCTGGCCAGCGGCCGAGGAGGTCCAGTTTGTCTGGCAGCAGGCGCTGACCGAAGCAGCGGCCTATCTGGACGCTTCCGATAGCAACGGGCCGGTGGCGGTGGGTGGCTGGACGCCGGAAACGATGGACCCGCCGACGATGCTCCTGACCCTGCGCCGCGAAGACCTGACCCTGCGCCACTTTAACCCCACCCAGGGCCTCATTCTCCCGGCCGGACAGCCGGCGCGCCTGGTTCGCCCGGCCATTCTGCCCCTGGACCCGGCCCTGGAAGCCCTGTTAATAGAGTCGGGGGCGCCGCCGCAATTCATAGATTCCTTTGTTCTCTACGAGCTAAACACCTCGCCGCCGGTCCAGCCCCAATTTCCGGCCGAAACCACCTTTGGCAACGAGCTAACCTTCCTGGGGCACGACCTCCTGACCGCCGATCCCCCGCAACTGCTCACCTACTGGCGAGTGACGGCGCCGGCCGCCGGCCCGCGCCGCTTCTTTCTCCACCTGGTAGACGACGGCGGCCACCCCCTGGCCCAGGACGATCGCCTGGCCGCGCCGGCCGAACATTGGCGGCCAGGCGATCTAATCATCCAGCGCCATACCCTGTCCCCGCCGGCAGGTGGGACATTCTCTCTGCGCCTGGGCGTTTACAACCCGGTTACAGAGCAGCGGCTGCTAACGGCCGGCGGCCAGGAATTTGTCACGCTCTTCCCGTGAGCGAATAAAAAACGGGCGCTCTGGAGCGCCCGTTGCTTTTCTATGTTGGAAGCCCACTCTTCTCAACACGGCCATAAAGTGAGAAGTGAATTCCACCCGTGAATTTCACGCCTTCACCTTGTCACTGGTCCAGGCTCCGCCCTGGACACGGCTAACCGCTTCGGTTAGCCTGTCACCTTGTCAGGTGTATAAAGCGTGCTTACTGGATACCGGTTACCTTCAGCCGGATCTCGCCGGCCGGAACTAAGGCGACCACTGTCTGGCCAACTTTGGCTCCCAACAGCGCCCGGCCGATGGGGGACTCGTTGGAGATACGGCCGTTGGCCGGGTCGGCTTCGTGGATGCCGACGATGAGGTACGTTTCCGGATCGTCCTCACCGACTTCCACGACCGTAACCGTGCTGCCAATACGGACCTTGTCTACCCGGCCGTCGTGGTCAATGATTTTGGCCCGGCGCAACGAATCTTCCAGGTCTTTGATCCGCCCTTCGACGAAGGCCTGCTCCTGCTTGGCGTAGTCGTAATCGGCGTTCTCGGTCAGATCACCATGAGAGATAGCCTGCTCCAACCGCTGCGCGATCTCCTCCCGCTTTTCGTTCTTCAAATATTCTAACTCTTCTTTTATCTTTTCTAACCCTTCTTTGGTCAGATAAATGGCATTTTCTTCGTTCATCGCTATCACTTCACGCTGCCCTGCCGTAATGACTTACCTCCCCGGCTGTGACCAGTCTCTGGCTATGGCTGGTTTACAGTCACGGCCACTCCAGGCAGGGCTATCACACTGTCGTCTTACCAATGAAATAACCCCGCGCTGGCGGGGTCTCAACAAAAGTGGAGTACGATTTTTAGTATACCCCACCCCCCCATTTCTGTCTAGCCAGATGAATGTGTGCTAAAATCCGGCCGTCATGCCAGTAAGTAGCCGTACCGCCCTCCCGGCCGGAACTCGCACTCTCTTTTCCCTTGTCTTACCGGTGATTGGCTTGCTGCTCCTGCCCTTGATGGCTGGCCGGCCGGTGGAAGGCGACAGCCAGCAAAACGCCACGGCGCTACAACTGGCCGGGGCAGGGCTGGTGGCCTGGTTTGTGGGTCTGGCCTGGTATGGGCTGCGCGGTCTGGGGCTGCGCGGCCACCGGCCCCTGTACGCCGGCATTGGCTTTGCCGCGCTCGGCTGGCTGGCTTTTCTACTGGCCCGCTTCGTCACCGTGGAAGTCAGCGAATTTAACCGCGCCGAGACCGGCCGGACGTTTATCTACCTGCTGCTCTTTGAAGCCTTTTGTAGCCAGTTGTGGATCTTTGGCCTCTTTTTCCGCAGTGCGGCCGAATGGCGTGGCCCCCTGACGGCCGCGGTGGCCAGTGGCGTGCTCTTTGGCCTGGTTGCCTTCCTTTTTTTCCAGGAAGCATTTGTCTCTTCCCTCTTCAGCCTGCTCTACTTTGTCGCCTGGGGGATCTTCTATGGCCTGGTCCGCCTGCGCACCGGCAGCATTTTAGGCATGGTCATCGTCCAGGCCATGCACAGCCTGACCGCCTGGCACTTGATGCGCCCGCCAGAATCTCTGGCGCCTGCCCAGTTGACCAACCTGTACTTGGTTGCCATCGCCGTCTATGCCATTCTAACCTGGCGTCTATGGCCCAAGAAAGAGGAAGATTATCGTGTCTGATGTCACCGTCGCCATAGACAATCGCGTGCGGCTGGTGGCAGCCGTGCTGGCCGCCAGCCAGTGGCCGGAGTACGAACAGGTTCAGGAGCCGCACGCCGTCCACCCCCACGCCAAGCTGACCCGCCACTACGTCAGCGACTTTGCCGACCACCCGGCCGTGCAGAGCGTTAACCAGGCGTTGGCCGACCAGCAGTTGGTCCTGAGCGATCTGTTTGCCGCAGCCTTGCGTTGTACCTGGGCTACTTTTGAGCCGCTGGAGGAACTACCCCCCGTCTACGCCAATGGCCAATGGCCGGGCGATTGGCCCAGGGAGTTGGACGACTTTTACACCGATTCGGCCGTGGCCGCCTTTTTCTGGGCCGACCACGAAAACGTCTGGCAGGAAGCGGCCGGCGAGTTACGGCGAATCTTCCGCAACAATGCCCTGGCCTCTTTTCTCGGCCGGCTGCGCGGTGAGCCACTGTCCCACAACGTGGTCGTGGTCCCTAACCTGGTCTACCCGGCGCTGGAGACGCTGGTGGCGGCCACCCAGGACAACCTGTACCTGATCCTGCCGCCGCCGCGCGCCGTGGGCGAATCGCCGCCCTGGCCCTACCGGGAGGATGCCGGTTGGGTGCTGGCCGAAAGCTGCCGGAAGTTAAGCGATTTTCTCCTGGCCGATACCCTGGTCCACCTGGACGCCGGCCGGGTGGCGCTGTTACGCCACGCCGCCGTAACCCTGTTTCTGGAAACAGCCGGCGGCGAGGAGGAAGCCCTGGCCTACCTGGTGCGCAGCAAAAAACAACACCAATTGCCCCAGTTGCCGGCTACCGTCGAAACGTTACGCCATTATCTGCACCAACCAGGCGGCAAAAAACTTAGGGAAGTGCTGAGAACGTCGGTTACTTAGGCAACCACAGAGACTGAGTCCACTCGCATACTCGCATACTCGCATACTCGCAAACTAAGAAAGGATAGAAAATGAGCGACGAGACGACTTACCAGAACATCTTAACCCGCCTGGACGGCCGGGTAGGTATTGTCCAGTTGAACCGGCCCAAGGTGCTCAACGCCTTGAACAAAGAGACGATGGGCGAGGTCACTGAAGCTCTGGAACTCTTTGACCGCAACCCGGACGCAGGTTGCCTGGTCATTACCGGCAACGAGCGCGCCTTTGCCGCCGGGGCAGACATCACCCAGATGGCCGAAGCCACCCCGGTGAGTATGTTGGACAACCCTTTCATTGATTACTGGGACCGCTTGCGGCGGATCGGCAAGCCGATCGTTGCCGCCGTGTCCGGCTATGCCCTGGGTGGCGGCTGCGAACTGGCCATGGCCTGCGACATGATCGTCGCCAGCGAGACGGCCCGTTTCGGCCAGCCGGAGATTAACATCGGCGTCATTCCCGGCGCCGGCGGCACGCAGCGTATGACCCGCGCCGTGGGCAAGGCCCTGGCCATGGAAATTGTTATCAACGGCCGCTTTCTGACGGCCGAAGAAGCCCTGCGCCACGGGCTGGTCAACCGGGTCGTGCCGGTCGAGCTGTACCTGGAAGAGGCCGTCAGGCTGGCCGCCGAAATTGCCGCCCGTGCCCCCGTTGCCGTGCGCCTGGGCAAAGAAGCGGTCAACGCCGCCTTTGAGACCACCCTGCAATCCGGTCTGGCCCACGAGCGCCGCCTCTTTTACATGCTCTTTGCCACCGAAGACCAGAAAGAGGGCATGGACGCCTTCATCAACAAGCGGCCGCCGGTCTGGAAGGGTAAGTAAGAGGAGATTGGAGAATAGAGATTAGAGATTGGCAACCAGGGATTGCTTACAATCTCCAATCTCCAATCTCTAATCTCCCCTTTAGATGAGCGAGCGTCGCTGGCTCTGGCTGATTCTCCTTCTCTACACCCTGCTGGCCCTGGGCTATAGCTTGCTGATGCCCGCCTGGGAAGCGCCGGACGAGACGGCCCACTACCTGTACGTCGTCAGCCTGGCCCGCGAGGGACGCCCGCCAACGTACGACGAGACGTACGAGGCCATTCAACCACCCACCTACTACTGGCTGGTCAGCCCGCTTTTCCGCGTCCTGGACCAGGTGGATCGCTCGCTTATCCAGCCCTACCGGCCGCCTCTCTCGTCGCGAGACGCACCAACACGCTATGACTGGCAGCCCGAAAACTACCGTTTTCTATGGGGTGCCCACCTCCTCCGCTGGCTCAACATTCCCCTGGGCGGCCTGACCATTCTCCTGACTTATTATGGGGCCGGCCGTTTTACAGCGGCCGTGGACCGCTTTGCCCGGCCGCGCCAGACGCCGATTCCCCTGGCCACGGCCGCTCTCGTCGGCCTGCTGCCCCAGTTCCTGCACAACACCGCCGCTATCAGCAACGACTCCCTGGCCAACCTGGTCGGGGCCTTGCTCTTTTGGCTGCTCGGCCTGGTCTGTTTCCGGCCGCTGGCCGGCTGGCAACTGGTCGGGCTGATGGCCCTGGCCCTGGCGGCGCCGTTCCTGGTCAAGCTTACGATATTGCCAATGGCCCTGACCATGCTGGCCGCCGTCGCCTGGCAGGCACGCCATTTCTGGCGGCCGCGCTGGGCCTGGCTGCTGGCCGGCGGGCTGCTGCTGGGCCTGGGTATAGTAGTAGCCCTGGCCCTCCTGGCCCCCTCGCCGGAGAACGTCGCCTGGCGCTCCCTCTGGTCGCGCCTGGTCCACGTCCGCGAAGATTTTTTCACCCGGCGGCCGCTGTGGTGGATGGTTACCACCTACCTGAACGGCTATTGGGGCCGGTTGGCCTGGGGCGCGGTGGGGCTGCCGGGTAATCTGGTCCTCATCCTCACCGGCCTGGCCGGGCTGGGCTGGTTGGCCAGCCTGCGCCTGCTGCTGGCCGGCGTCCCTCTATCCCGCCTGTGGGTCGGGTTGCTGTTCCTGGTCGGGCTGCTCCTGGCGGCCGGCTGGCTGGCCGTTCGCCAGAATGAGTGGTGGCGCGTTCCTCTGCCGGTGGTGGTCGGCTTCCTGCTGCTGCTGGCCCTGGCCTGGGTCCGGCAGCGCCAGGCCGACCCGGCCCAACTCTTGCCGCTGAACCGGGACGCCTGGACGATGCTCTGGCTGGCGGCCGGGCTGGCCCTATTGATGATCATCCGCAACACGCTGACCACGCCCCAGTACCAGGGCCGCTTCCTCTTCCCCACCCTTGGCCCGCTCTCCCTGCTCATGACGGCCGGCTGGTACGTCCTGTTGCCCCGGCGGGCGGCCGGCTATTTGCCTCAACTGGTTTTGGTTGTTCTGCTTGGCCTCAACGTTTACCTATGGCTGGCCAAGGCCATTCCCGTTTACTATCAACCTTTCCTGGATTAATGCCATGCCAACGAAGACGCTGTGGATTAAGGACGAGTACCTAGAAGAGATCTTGGCCGGCCACAAGACCGTCGAGGTTCGCGTTGGCTACAGTAATATCACTCGCCTACAGCCTGGTGACCGGCTACTGCTGAACGGCCGGCACCTCTACCGCATTCGCCGCATCGGCCGCTACGCCTCCTTTGCCGAGCTACTGGCCCACGAAAAGCCGGCAGCCATTGCTCCCAACGTGCCGGCCGGCGAATTGTTAGAACGCATCCGGGCCATTTATCCGCTGGAGAAGGAAGCCCTGGGTGTGGTTGCTCTGGAAATTGAAAAGGAGGTGGTATGACCACTCTGGCTCCAGACATTTTTGTGCGGCTCGCTCGTTCCTTTGAAGTCAACCAGGCAACGATGGTACGCCGTAGCCCGGTAGATAAAGAGTTTTTCTTGCAGGATTGGTTTGTGGAACAGCTTCTCGGGGCTGGTTATGCCCTGCGGGCACAGGGGAGAAATTCCACCCCGGATTACCTGGTGGCGCGCCGGCAAGTTATTGAAGGGTACGAGCTTAAAGCACTGGCTAACGTGCGTTCCGGCCGTGACCCCCGTTATCCACCCTGCCGGACCGACGTAGATTTTAACAGCAGAATACCTTGCGGCCGGTTGGTAAAGAAACCAAATCATCTCTTGCCGGATGGGCTAGCGGTCACGGACAACTCAATCTTGCGCTGTTACTACCTGTTTACCCTCTACGAACCGGTTGACGATTTGCACGTTCAAGGCGTCGCCTTCGTTTTGGTAGACGGGGACTACTTAAACAACGATCTTGAACTGGCCGAAGGGCATCTTAACATTTCCGAGAGGAACTTTGGCAGCTACGGCGACGCATTTGTCCGTATCCGCAAAATGTACCGCTTCCCCAATCCATTGACCGAGCCTGACTTTCGGTATCGAACGGTATTTGTCACCCAGGATGCTGCTTTGGATCAGAACGATGAGCTACGTCTGGTTTCGCTGAAAAGGAAGATTGAAGTGAAAACCGATATTGTGCGGACGTTTTACATTTACGAGGCGGTATAGGGTGGTACTTCTTCTAGCAGTCGCAACTGGCGCATTTGCGACGGCTCCTTTTCCATTACCAAGTCATCTACAGAGAAATGAGCCAGAGCAGACTGTAGCTCACCCAAAATAGCCATTTGTTCATCAAGCAGCGTGTTGCTTATTCCCTTGCTATCAGCAGGCACATACGCCACGACAAACTGGCTCATAGTGATGACGAATAAATCACCTTTTGACAGCTTAATACCGGCCGCAGACAAACGGGTAGCCAATTGCCTGGTTTTAGCCAATATCTGGTCCACGGAAGTTTCGCTTACCAGCCTAATAGCGGCCCCGGCCGGCCGGCAGACAAAAATAATGTCAATATTAATCGGCTCTTTGGCCTGGCTTTTAGGCGTAGCGACTGCCATTTCAGCCTTAATCGGATAGGCGGCCGTCAGTTGTAAGCCGGCCCTGGCCAATGCGCCTATCAAGGCCAACCAGGCTTCCTCGCGAGCGTGCTGGAAGGTAAAGATAACTAATCCCTCGGGCTTAAGCACCCGGCGGCACTCGGCAAAAACGGCCGCCAGTCCTTGTTCAAACGATTTAGCATTCGTATCCTGCACTTCGGCCGGGTGGCGTGTGCTGGCAGCACTAAAATAAGAGACTTGATCGCCTAGAGCCAGCTTGAGCCAGACGTAAAAGAAGTCAGCCAGCTCTGAATAGTGGACGTTATCAAAATAGGGGGGGTCGGTAATCACCGCGTCAACGCAGCCATCCGGTAGCGGCAGGGAAGCAGAATCACCCGATAGGATTAAGGCCTCGGCGCGGCCGGCCGCCAGATCAGTAAATGCTTTACCCGGTTGAACAGAGATAGGGTGGTTAATGTGGTAGACCTTCTGTCCGGCAGCGTGGCCATTTTGGCTGGTGAGCGCCAGCTCAAATGGTTCGTTGGCGTACTTTTGCGCCGCCAAAAGACGTCGCTCGAACAAAGTGGCAAAAGAGCCGCTGTTTTTAGACGTTCCCCAGGGGTTGTTCTCCAGCGGCGTCCGCTCAGGTTTAAGAATGTGGTGTGAAAAGAGCGGCCGCACGGCTCCAGTCCCTTCACCCTTGAAAGAGCAGAACATATTGTTAAATTCTAAAATGCCGGAAAACAAAAGGAGAAACTGCTCCTTAACGGCCTGGTCAGACTCAGTTAGAATACCCTTCAATAAGGTGGACAGGCAGAGCAGTTGGCGAGGGTTGAACATCTGATGCCAGTAATGGTAGTTATACCCTCGTGCCTGGTCTGTATTTACTCCTGGAGGAATCTTTTCACCGGGATATAGCGCGCCCTGTTGCCGGGCTTGTTCCCAATCAGTAACAGCCTGAGCGTACAGCGCCAGGTCCGAAGTGTCTGGCTGCTTGTAAACCTTCCGGCCGCCCGGCAGGAGCAACATCAGCGCGTAAAGCTGGTGCTCAGGCGGGCCATCCGACAGGCGATACGTTTCGGCAATGGGGTGTTCCTGGCCACAAGATTCACAGATAAATGTGGTGCGCCGGGCTGGGCCGGTTTGAGGGTTGTAAACGTAACGGCAATTGGGACACGTGGCTGTTTGCGCCTGGTAGTGAATAACGTGAATATGGCCGCATGCGGGGCAAAGTGTCTGGGCCTTTGGTTTCCGTTTTGGGTAAGCGTCACTGGAAAAAATCCAGTTAGGAAAAAGCCGGCTAACTCCCTGGCAGCCAGGGCAACGGATTAGCTTGACCCAAAAGGCATACAGAACATCGGCCGGTTCGCCATTCCAGGTCGAGCGGTAGTACTTACGAATTTTCGGCTCTACCTCTTGCTCCAGCCGTCGAAAAGCGCGTTTCAAAACAGTCGGGTTAACCCTTTGTAAGGCCGAATGCACCAGGTACCAGGAAACCGGGTTGATGTCATTGCCAATTACCCTGCACCCCAACTTCACCGCCTCGCCCAGGGTAGTTCCGCCACCCATAAACGGATCCAGGATTATTTTGTTTTCAAAATTGTGCGGGCAGTAAAACTGCTGCCAGATGTCTTCAGACTCATCCAATAAAGCTCCCAGGAGAATCGCTCGAAAAACAGAGCCCAGGCGCCGCGCCCACCATTTATGCACGTAGTATGTCGGCCGGTTGATCTCTTTACGCCAGCTTTCCAGTTTGGCGAGTTGGCTCAACGGCTCAATAGGGAAATCCCGTTCAATACTCTGCATTCCGCCTTGACCTTGTTCCAGCGCCGGATAAGATAGCGGGCATTGTACAGGAACAATGATGAAAACGAAAACATGGACCCTGATGGGTCTCTTCTTTTGCCTGGCGGCCGTTCTATTGCCGGCCGGTGCAGCTTCCGAACAGCCCATCACCGCCACCGACGTATACGTAGCCGGGCCAGACTTTGCCCAGGGAACACATGACGGCACGGCCGTCGCCGCCAGGGGCCTGACGCTGGCCGGAGACGCCGTTACCGGCCGCTACGTTTCGCCCGTCCTGGAAGCGCCGCAATCGTTTAATACCGTCGTTCCTCAGTGGCTGACCCAGGCCCCGGAAGCAGCCAGCCTTACCATCCGCTTGCGCACCAGTCCAGGCGGCGGCCGCTGGAGCGAATGGCGCACGGTCGAAGTCAACGACGATTGGACGCTGCCCGGCAGCGAAACGGCCGTCGGCCAGATGACCACCGTGCCGGCCGCCGACGTTACCCACCACGCATTCCAGTTTTCCGTCAGCTTCAGTCGCTACACCGGCCGGCCGGCCGCTGTTCTCCAGCAACTACGCCTGACTTTTATAGATTCGACCAACGGTCCCACCGCCGCCGAACTGGCTCCTCTGGCCCAACAGCCACCACAATCGCCTGGCGAATACC
Source organism: Chloroflexota bacterium (assembly GCA_022616275.1). Taxonomy (GTDB): domain Bacteria; phylum Chloroflexota; class Anaerolineae; order Promineifilales; family Promineifilaceae. Next base: position 39,353 of record JAKEFB010000034.1, on the reverse strand, counting down.
CCAAGCCCCCAGTAGTCGGCCGCAGCGTGTGGTGTACCGACCCAGCCTGCAACTACAGTGGCGGGCTGGTCTACGTGCCGGTTACCCACCTCATCGTCCACCACACCGCTACCGGCAACGACCCCAGCGACTGGCCGGCCGTGGTCCGGGCTATCTGGTTCTACCACACCGTCACCCTGGGCTGGGGAGACATCGGCTACCACTATCTGGTGGACCCCACCGGCGTTATTTACGAAGGCCATTTGGGCGGCGACGACGTGGTCGGCGTTCACGCCGGCCCGGCCAACTCCGGCAGCATGGGCGTGGCTCTGCTGGGCACTTTCACCAGGCCGGAGGAAGACCCACCCGGCATTCCCCCGCCGCCGACCATGCTGCCGCCCCTGGCCGAGCTATTAGCCTGGAAAGCGGACCAGAAGGACATAAACGTCTACGACGCCGGCTACCTGCCCAACGTCGCCTGGGGCCTGCCTTACCTGATGGGCCACCGCGACGTGGACGGCCTGACCGTCTGCCCCGGCGACCAGATGCACGTCTTGCTGCCCTGGCTGCGGAACGAAGTCGCCGGGCGCATTGGCTACGTCCCACCCCACCAATACGTGGACGAATTGAGCGGCGCCTTTACCAAGAGCAACGGCAACTGGCTCGTCCCGCCCGGCGGCTGTGGCTTTGGCGGCCACGCCTACTACGCCTGGTCCACCACCGACCCCGGCAACGCCACTTATTGGGGCGAATGGCGGCCGCCCGTGAGCGCCGCCGGCTGGTACGAAGTAGAAGTTTACGCTCCTTATTGCTACACCGGCGCGCCGGAAACTGGCGGGGCGACCTACCAGGTGAGCCACCTCAATGGCGTTACCACGGTCGTCGTCAACCACAACGCCAACGTCGGCGCCTGGATGTCCCTGGGCGCCTTTGAATTTGCCGCCGGCAACAGCGGCAAGATCCGCCTGACCAACCTGACGACCACCGATTCCGGCCTGGGAGTCTGGTTCGACGCTATCCGCCTGCGTCCCCTGGCCCCCGCGGCCACCAACTTGCAGCCACCACCCGAGGCCTGGCTCAATAACCGGACGGTCAATTTCCACTGGAGCCTGGCCAACCCGGCCGCCATTAGCGCCATACAGTGGCAGGTAGCCAACGATGCCGGCTTCACTAACTTGGTGGCGACAGCTTCTTTACCAGCCGTGGCCACCAGCTACAACCACACCTTTGCCCAGGATTACGGCCGTCTCTACTGGCGGGTGGTGCTGACGACCACCCAAAACCACACCATCACCTCGCAACCCACGGCTTTTGGCCTGGACGCCACGGCGCCCACCTCGGCCGTGCAGGCCATCTATCTGCTGCCCACCGGCCGGTACGTGGTCGCCTGGCAGGGCAGCGACGCCCTCTCTGGCGTGGCGGCTTACAATGTCGAGTATCGAGCCCAGGGGGAGACAGCCTGGACGCCCTGGTTAACCGGTACTCCCGCCACCAGCGCCCTCTTTATCCCGCCGGATGGCCAGGTCTACTGGTTTCGCAGCCAGGCGGTGGACGCGGCCGGCAATATCGAGCCGCCCCACTCCAGCGGCGACCTGAGCACCAACCAGGCACTTTTCCTCCCCCATGCTATAATGTTACCGCTCGTCAAGCAATGAGTATTCTCTACTGAAAGCTGATAGCTGACAGCTAATAGCTGATAGCTAACAAAGGTAGACGTATGGAAGAGGTTGACGTTTTGATTGTTGGCTCCGGGCCGGCCGGGTCGTCTACAGCGCTGCACCTGGTTTGGGCCGACCCGGCCTGGGCCGGGCGCATTGTCGTCGTAGACAAGGCCGTCCACCCCCGGGAGAAGCTGTGCGGCGGCGGCGTGACTCACCTGGGCCAGAACGTCCTCGCCCGCCTGGGGCTGGCCTTCGAGCCGGTCAACTTCCCGGTGCGCCAGGTCAAGCTGGTCTACCAGGACCAGTCCTACACCTTCCAGGGCAACCCCGTTTTCCGCATCGTCCGCCGCGACGAATTTGACCATTGGCTGGTCCGGACGGCCGAAAAGTGGGGCGTCCGCGTCCGCCAGGGCGAGAAGGTCAAGGAAGTCATTCCCCACGACGAGTACGTCGAAGTGATAACCGACCAGACCACCTTTCACGCCAGAGTCGTCGTGGCTGCCGACGGCTCGCGCAGCACGGTGCGCCAGAAATTGAAGTGGGACGACGAGTCCCGCGTGGCCCGCCTGTTGGAAGTGCTGACGCCGGAGGAGGCTCATAAACAACCGGAGTTCCGCGATGGCGTGGCCGTTTTCGACTTCACCCAGATGGCGGCCGGCCTGCAAGGGTACTACTGGGACTTTCCCAGCCTGGTCAAAGGCAAACCGATGATGAACCGGGGCGTTTTTGACAGCCGGGCCCGGCCGGAGCGACCCAAGGCCGATCTGGTGGGAGAGTTACGCCAGGCAATGGCCGGTCGCGGCCGCGACCTGGACGAATACGAGTTGAAAGGCCACCCTATTCGTTGGTTCGACAAGAACGGCCGCTTTGCTATGCCCCGCATTATCCTGGCCGGGGACGCGGCCGGGGCCGATCCTCTGATGGGCGAGGGTATCTCCTTTGCCCTGGGTTACGGCGACGTGGCTGCCGCCGCCATCATAGATGCCTTTGCCCGCCAGGAGTTCAGCTTTGCCGATTACCGGAAGCGAATTCTTCGCCATCCCCTGCTGCGGCAACTACCCATGCGGGTCTGGCTGGCCCGCCTGGCTTACCTGCGTGGCTACCCCTGGCTGGTACGCCTGGGGTGGCGCGTGGCCCGTCTGGCCATCCGCTTCACCCGCTGGCGCAACCCTGACTACGAGCCGGCCGAACCACCCCGGCCGGTGGTCTACGACCTCAGCCGCCGCTCCACCCAACCCTGAGCCAGCAACGCATCAAAATCATGCCCATTCGCAGCGACCCTTGGTCGCCACTCGCCCACTCGCAAACTCGCAAACTTTTAACGAGGCCGGCCGTACAACCACCAATACTCACTCTGGGGGTAAGCCGGCTGCCACGCTTCCGGCCAGACGAAATCGCCGGGCTGCCAGCGGCGGCGCAGGTTGTTATCTAAAAGGCCCAGTTGTTGGGCCACCCGCTCCTCCAGCCGGTACGGTGGCATTTGTAGCTTCTCAACCAACGCAGCAATCATGGCCCGCGTCTCCACGGCCGATTCGTAATAATCACCAGCGGCGCCCGACGTATCGTTCAGGTCGTTGAGATACTCACCCCACTGGCGCAGCCGGGCGTGTAACTCCTCGTGCGCCCGGCTTTCAAAGCGCACCACTTTCTCCACCAGGGCCTGATTAAATTTCTCTACGGCCGCGTCTAGCCGGGCCACCTCCTTCTCGCCCAACAGGTGGCGTAAGGCTGTCAGCCGGTGCTGGCGCATCAGGTAACCGCCCAGCGTCAGCCGGGGTAAATCACCCCTGGCCATGGGCCAGAAGAGGACGCTGCTGCGCAGGTACTCCTCCATTTCGGCGGCCATAGCCTCCAGGATTTCCAGGTCTCTGTCCAGTTTGTTTTGACCGTCAGTCATGGTTCACCTCTTCGTCACTGACCCAAACCCCGCAGGTTTCGGAAACCTGCGGGGTTTTTCATAGACAACCGGGTCAACGATACTGCTCTCAGGTATAATAAGGTTTTGAAACGGCGAATGCAAGCAAGGACGGTATTGGATGAACACCTTAAGACGAGCTGCAATTTTAAAGCTGGCTTCGGCCGCTTATGAAATGGAACTGGACGTAACCAACGGCGCGCTGGCTCGCGACGCTGGTGGACATTGGCAAATTGGCGGCCACAATTTGGAAGCCTGGCTGGCAGCCCACGAAGGGGAAGAAATCGTCATCATCCTGGGCTCCCTGGCCGACGACCGGCCGCTGGAGACCCGCACCTGCCGCACCTGCGGCCGCGACTACACCGACGTCGAATGCCCCTATTGCCGGGCCAACCGCATTCGCCTGCGCGGCCGGCCGTAAAGTCGAATGCCCCGCTATCCGTTAGCATTCCTCCTCGTCACCGTGCTCCTCTTGACCACCCCTGTGCCGGGCCTGGCCCAGGCGCCGGCCGGTACACTGGCCCAACTGGCTGTAGACCTGTGGCCGGACTACGACCGGCCGGCGGTGTTGGTGCTGCTAACCGGTACGTTGCCGGCCGATACCCCATTACCGGCCACGGTGACGCTCCCCTTCCCGGCCGAGGCCACCTTGAATGCCGTTGCCCGCATTACGGGCGATAACAACATGGTGGACGACGTCAGCTACGATACCACTAATGGCCAGCTTACGCTGACCACCCCCGATCTCCGCTTCCGGGTGGAGTATTACCTGCCCTATACCGAAGAGGCGGGTCAGCGCACCTTTACTTTTGCCTGGCAAGATGGGCCGGCCGTGGCCGAGCTGGCCGCCAGCGTCCAGCAGCCGGCCGCAGCCAGCGAGCTGGCCACCACGCCAGCCGCCGAAAGCGTCACCGTGGGCCAGGACACCTTGCGCTACCACAATCTGCCCATCGTCTCCCTGCCGGCCGGCGCCCCCTATACCCTGGAAGTCCGCTATACCGTCACCGGCGCCCAGCTCTCTGAAGAAGTCGTGGCTGCTTCCCAGCTGGCGGCCGGTGAAGAGAACGCCACTCCGCCGCCTCCCGTTGCCGGCCAGACCAGCCTGAACTGGCCTCTGTTTCTGGCCGCGGCCGGTGGCCTGCTGGTGGTGGCAGCCCTGGCCTGGCAGCTCCTGGCCCGGCGGCCGGCCTCTCAACGAACCCTCAAGCCCCGGCCGCACCGTGCTACGCCTCGTGCTGCCACCCGAACTGTGACTCCCATCTCTCTGCCAACTACATCCAAGCCGGCGGCCGGCGCGGTCCCTGGCGAATCACCGGCCGTGGTCCACTTTTGCCACCACTGTGGCCGGCCGGTAGAAACTGGCGACCGCTTCTGCCGCAACTGTGGCACCGCCCTGAAAGGACGATAGGCTACGTCCTTCCTCCACCGTCCACAAAAAAGCCCGGCTGGCACAACCAGCCGGGCTTCTTCTAGCTCTTGCTCTAGCTCTTTCCTATTCACCCGTCTGCTGCAGCAGGTAGGCGACGAGGTCGGCTACATCCTGCTGGGTCAGAGAGGTCTCAAAGACGTCAGGCATGCCGCTGGGTGTGCTGCAAGGCTGGTCGTTGGCGCAGATGGGGGCGACAAAGTCGGCTGGATTGCGGATCGAGTCGTAGATGTATTGGGCGGCCGATATACCCTCAATTCGCTCGCCGCCGGTCGCGCCAATATTCCCCAGGTGCGGCCCAACGGCGTTAGAGCCAGGCACGGCCGGATCGCCGTGGCAGCTTGAACAGGGTGGAACGACGCTGGTAAACAGGGTCGCTCCATTTTCGGCGTTGCCTTCGGGTAGTTCAGTCGCGTCTTCAGGCCAGGGTCCGCCAACAGGCGTCGCCGCTGGAGCGCCGCACAGCTCTTCGTTCTCCCAGTTCAAAATAAAGCTGGTCAGTTGCTCAACCTGGTACTCTTCCAGCGGGCCGCCAAACTGCTCCGACCAGGTCGGCATCAACGTCCCCGGCCGGCCGGCGGAAATAGTCTGCAAGATCAGGTTGCGCAGGCTGCCGTTCCAGTTCATTTCAATCATCCGCTGCGACTTGCTCTCTTCGTTGAGGCACAGCAGGGCAGCGTTATTGAGCGGCCGGCCCTGGCAGCCAGTTGGTTCCCCGCTGACCGGGTCAAAGCATTCCTGGGCGTCGCCGTTGACGCCGTGACAACTGGCGCATCGCGCCTGGAATTCGGCCGCCCCATTTTCAACCTGCCGGGCCTCAAAGGCCTGGGTCGTTTCCTGCAGCCGGGCCGGCTCCAACAAGGTGGCAAAGCCGAAGATGATCATGGTCAACATGAAGGCGATGGTGCCGATGACGATTTTTACTTGCATCGCCTATTCTTCCTCGTAGTTGGATTCGGCGTGGCGATAGGCAACCCGGTCAAAATCTACCAGCAGTTCGCCGGGATTTTCCAGGTCCGCCGCCTCAAAGTGGAGCGTCACCCGCTTCAAGTTGTGCTGTTCCTGTTCAATGATCAGCGTAGCCACGGGATCGGGCATCGCCTCAGCAGTAAAGCTGTTGTAATAACGGACGCCGCTTTCTAACTCCTCAGTCCTGCAATCCTCGGCCCAGCGGTCCCCTGTCACGTTACAGCTATGGCGGTTCATGGCCGCCTCAAACTCTTCCAATGCCAGCGTCAGGTGAATGTTGCCCTCAACCTCCTGGCCTGGATTGTAGGTACCCTCTACCAGGTCTTCGTACGGCACCTCCAGGATCCGGCTGGGGCCTTCCTGGGGGATCAGCTCCTGGCTGACCTCCTGCTCCGGCGAACTCTCCACCCGGTACTCCGGCGAGCCCATCCAGTTGGAGACGAGCATGAAGGCAATGAAGAACATCGAGACGCTGAGACCGATCCGCCGGTTGGCGTAGCGCCGGCTCTTGCCCACTTCAAAGTAGGGCATGACGAAGAAGGCGGTGGCCAGGGCAGGGATGAAGATGAAGGCGATAAAGACCTTGTCGGCCAGCTTTAACCAACCCTGCGACCAGGCCAGGTACCAGGGAGCGACGACGTGCAGCGGCGTGACCAGGGGGTTGGCCTGCCGCTCCAGCGGCGCGCTGTAGAACCACAGCGAACCGGCCACCAGGATGAGGGTCGCCAGCGCCGTCCACATCAGCTCGCTGGTCAAAATGTCAGGGGTAAAGTAGGTCCGCTCGGTCTGGGGCACCCGCTTGGCCGTGTCCTCGCCAATTTCCTCCCGGCCGGGCGGCAGCGAGTGGCCGTGCAGCACCACTTTGTAATAGTGAACGAAGAAGAAAATGCCCAGCAGCAGGGGCAGCACCAGGACGTGCAACAGGTACCAGCGCAGCAGCCCGCCGGGGCCAAAAGTCGGCGCGCCGCGCACCAGCAGGTTCACGTTCTTGCCGACGATGTCGGCCGGCGGGGCCGCTTCGGCCGCGCTCACCGCTACCGTCACCGCCCAGTAAGAGAGCTGGTCCCAGGGCAGCAGGTAACCGCTAAAGCTCAACACCAGGGTAAAGACCAACAGAAGCATGCCCGTAAACCAGGTAAACTGGCGGGGGTACTTGTAGCTGCCGGTAATAAAGGTCCGTAGCATGTGCAGAGCGACGATGAGGACCATGACCTCGGCCCCCAACCGGTGCAGCTCGCGCATCAGTTGGCCCAGGGGAACGTTGGTCAGCATATTCCAGATGTCGGAGTAGGCCACCCCCGGCCGGGGCGTGTAGAAGATCATCAGGAAAATACCGGTGACCGTCTCCCATACGAACAGGAAGGTCGAGAGCCAGCCCAGCCGGAAGGTGGGGTAGATGTGGGTCACCTCAGTGTGGTAAAAGCTGGGGCGAATGTGGAACCAGAAGCCGTCGGCGTGGGGGCGCAGGCGCGGGTTGGGGCGGCGCGGTTCGTCGCCGCGCAGGGCGGCGCGCACGTCGCCGATGTTCATCCCGGCCGTCAGCCGCTCCACCGATTCGTCCAGCTTGGCGATGGTAGCCTGCTTCAGCCCCATCTCCCTGGCCTGCTCAATAAAGGTCCCCTCGACAAACATTCTATTGAGGAATCCCATGAACCTGGGGACGATTCCTTTTACCTGGTCAACGTCGGTAGCCATCGTTACCTCTTCTTCTAAATAGCCGAATGCTCGTCGTTACGAATAACTGTTCGCTGGCACCTGCTAACGACGACTCAGCCTCACTAAATTCCTACGGGCAATTACCTGTGAACTCACAAAGCAACTGCGGTTTCGGTCCTTCTTTCTTGTCGCCGGTGTCAACACTGAACCTGACTGTCTCTGGGGGTAGTACCAGAGGCAGGTAGAAGCCAGTCTCCTCATCCTGTGGGGATTCCGCAACGACATTATCGTCGGCATCAAGGGCGTATATCTTAAAGCGGTCAAGCGTGCGCGGGGCCGGGGACTCAATCCGCCGGCCGTCCAGGCGATACTTGGAACCGTGGCAGGGACACTCAAAGCGGTTGTTGGTCGGCGTCCAGTTGTAAATGCAGCCCAGGTGGGTGCAGACCTTGTAAATGGCAGCCACCCCGATAATCGGTTCTGCCTCGTCCTCAGCCTGGTACATGCGCTCCTGTCCCTGTGGGTTGGTACTATCCAGATTGACCAGCCAGAAACGGCCCTCGGGAACGTTCAACGGCTCGTCATTGACTTCAGGCAGTGAGCTGGCAACCACGGGGATTCTGCCGCCGAATTCGCCTTCGCGGAAGCGGGGCAGCATGAACCAGACCATCAGGCCGGTAAACTCGGCCGTGAACAGGGCCAATGAGGCGCCCCAAATGTAGTACAGAAACTCGCGCCGCGTCATGCCCCCGGCGCCGGCCGTCGTCGCTTCTGCCATAAACTCGTCTCCTCTATGAGCTTGAGTGTGTGCTTTTTATCACAAATTCAAATTATATCACACGAGATAGGGGGTGCAACCACTCTTATGGGCGCTGAGGGACTCGAACCCCCGGCCTCTTCGGTGTAAACGAAGCGCTCTGACCAACTGAGCTAAGCGCCCTCTCCAATTGAGTTAGAGTCCTGAGTTAGCGTATTCTTACTCTAACTCTAACTCCAATCTCTAACTTCTGTAGGTCGCCATTATATCCCGTCAAAGTAAAAGTGCCAGTTGTGCCCTTAGAAACGCGAATCACGCGAATAAGCCAATGACGCGAATAATTCTAAAAATATTCGCGTGATTCATGAAGCGTTATACGCTCATTCGCGTTATTCGCGATTAATTATTCAGGTGACTGTCACTTGCGGAAGTGACAGTCACCTTTGGGATCTAGCGAAACGGCTGTGGGACCAGAATCAAGAAAAACAGCACCACAGCCAGCAGGCCGATCAGCACGCGTAGCGGGCCGACGCCGGTAATGTCGTTCATCGGCGGCGGGTGGCGCAGGCCGCCAAACAGGATGAAGAAGGCCCAGATGTACCAGTTGTACGATAGGGCTGACCCGGCCGCCAGGAGCAGGGCAAAGACGGCCATACCCAGCCAGTGGGCGTAGCGGCCGAGCAGCGCGTAGGAAACGTGCCCGCCGTCCAGTTGTCCCACCGGCAGCAGATTAATGCCGGTCAGGAAAAAGCCCAGCCAGGCGGCGAAAAAGATGGGGTGCAGGCTTAAGGTGCCGCCGGGGGGAACTTCCGCGAACGTCTTGACCAGAGCATCTACCAGGATCGAGGAACCCAAATTGTTTAAGGTCAACCCCCTGGCAAAAAAAGGCACCTGGACAGAGGACAGGGTCAGCCCGACGATCATCAGGGGAACCGCCACCAAAAAGCCGGCAACAGGGCCGGCCAGGCCAATGTCAAACAGGACCTTGCGGTTTTTCATCGGCGACTTAATGGCAATAAAAGCGCCCATCGTGCCCAGGCCGCCAACAGGCATGGGAATGAAGTAAGGCAGCGTCGCCCGCACGCCGTGGGCCCGGGCCGCCACGTAATGGCCCAACTCGTGGACACCCAAAATACCCAGCAAGGCCACGGCAAACGGCGCGCCGATCTGCAGCGTCTGGAACACCTCCGGCCACGCGCGGGTCAACAAGTGAGGGAGCGCACTTTCCCCGGCCATCTTAGCCCCGGCCTCCAGGGTAGTGAAAACCGTGACCACAAACAACAGTAAATTGACCAGGGGATTTCCTGTTCGAGCGCGGCTAATCAGGCCTTCCATAGCCAGGAGCACGTCTTCGCCTTTTTCGCGGCGCAGCATCGGCGTGTAGCCGTGGGCCCGGAAGCGGCGCTGGATCTCGTCGTAGCTGGCGTCGGCGTCATAGAGCAACCGGCCGCCAAAGGAAATGACCCGGCCGCGCCCCCTGGTGGCCACGTTATTCACTTGAAACAGTCCCATCAACTCCGCCCGCAGCACGTTCGTCGTCTGCTGAAGAGGATCCGGTGTCGAAATGGTGTAATAACCCTGCATAAACTTATTTCTGCTGAAGGATAACGCGAGAGCAAGAGCTAGAGGAGGAACCAGTTTGCAAACACTCTAACTCTAACTCCCAACTCTAACTCTTATATACGCGGCAGGACAATAGATTGTTGCGCCTGGTATTTCCCCTTGCGGTCGGCGTAAGAGACCTCACACACCTCGTCGGCCTCGAAAAAGATCACCTGGGCAATCCCCTCGTTGGCATAAATGCGGGCCGGCAGCGGCGTGGTATTGGAGATTTCCAGGGTAACGTATCCTTCCCATTCTGGCTCGAAAGGGGTGACGTTGACGATGAGGCCACAGCGGGCGTAGGTGCTCTTGCCGATACACATCGTCAGGACGTTGCGGGGAATGCGGAAATACTCCACCGTCCGGGCCAGGACAAAGGAATTGGGCGGAATGACACACACCTCGCCTTTGAAATCAACAAACGAATTAGGGTTAAAGTGCTTGGGGTCCACAATGGCCGAATGAACGTTGGTAAAAATCTTAAACTCGTCCGTCACCCGGATGTCATAGCCGTAGGACGACAGGCCGTAAGAAATGACCCCTTCACGTACCTGGTTTTCGACAAAAGGCTCGATCATTTTGTATTCGCGAGCCATACGGTGAATCCAGGCATCGTTTTTCAAACCCATTCAATAATCTCCAGCAAACCCCGCAGGTCTCCAAGACCTGCGGGGTTTATTACATCGTCTCCAGGGCGCTCATCCCCATCAGGTCCAGCACCCGGCCGAAGAGTTGCTTGGCCGCCCGATAAAAGCGCAGCCGGGCCAGCCGCAGCGGCTCCGGCACTTCGCTGTGCAGCACCCGGCACGTTTCGTAGGTGGGGTGGAAAATGGACGCCAGCTCGTAGGCATAGAAGGCAATGTGATGTGGCTCGTACTGGGTGACCATCAACTCCAGCACTTCGGGCAGTTCCAGCGCTTTGCGCAGGAAAGCCAGCTCGCTCTCGTGAGTCAGCAGGCTCAAATCGGCCGCCTCGTCGGCGTTGGGCGGCAGCCCGGCCTCGGTCCACTTGCGGAAGATGCCGGCGCAGCGGACGTGGGCGTTTTGAATGTAATAGACAGGGTTTTTGTCCGATTGCTCCACGGCCAGATCCATATCAAAGTCAATGGTGCTGTTGCCGGAGCGGGAAAGCATAAAGTAGCGCACCGCGTCCGCTCCGACTTCGTCCATCAGCTCGTCCAGCGTCACGTAATGGCCGCGCCGGGTACTCATCCGTACCTGCTCACCGTCGCGGATAAGGGTGACAAATTGGTGGATGAGGACGTGGACAAAGTCAGGATCGTAACCCAGGGCCTTCACGCCCATCAACACCGTCGGCGCGGTGGCGTGGTGGTCGGCGCCAAAAATGTCCACCACCCGGTCAAAGCCTCGTTCGGCCTTGTGCCAGTGGTAGGCAATGTCGGCCATCCGGTACGTCGGCTCGCCGCTGGACTTGATCAGCACCCGGTCTTTCTCGTCGCCAAAGGCGCTCGAGCGGAACCAGTGTGCGCCATCCTGCTGGTAGGCGTAACCCCGCTCGTTCAGCGCCTCCAGCGCCTCCCAAACCCGGCCGGTAGTGTAGAGATCATTCTCATTGTAGTACACGTCAAAGCGGATATTCAGCCGCTGGAGCGTAGTCCGAATACTGGTAAAGATACTCTTCTCGGCAATTCGGGCGAACTCCATCGCCGGCGATTCCTGCAGCGTGTCGCCGTACTGGCTGACCAGCACGGCGGCGATCCAATACAGGTAATCGCCCTGGTAATGGTCCTCGCCCAGCACCGCCGGCTGGCCCAGGAGCTGCTGGTAACGAATCTTGAGCGATTCGCCCAACATCTCAATCTGCCGGCCGGCGTTGTTGAAGTAATACTCGCGGGTCACGTCGTACCCGGCGGCGGCGAAAGCCCGGGCCAGCGTATCACCCATCACACCGCCCCGGCCGCGGCCGATGGTCAACGGCCCGGTCGGGTTGGCGCTGACAAACTCCACCTGGACTCGCCGGCCCTGGCCCAGGTCAAAGGCGCCGTACGCCTCCCCCCGGCGGACAATCTCTGCCACCTGCTGCTGCAAGAAGCCGGGCGCCAGGCGGAAATTAATGAACCCCGGTGGCGAAACGGTCACTTCGCTCAGGTAGGCCGGCCGGTCGAGGTGGCCGGCGATGGCCTCGGCGATCTTCAGCGGGGCCAGTCGGGCCAGCCGGGCCAGGGGCATGGCCGACGGGGTGGCATAGTCGCCGTAGCCGGCGTCGCGCGGCCGCTCGATAACCACCGGTGGAATTTCAAAAGCCGGCAAATCGCCGGCTGTCTGTGCGTTGGCAATGGCTGCCTGGACTTGCAGCCCCAAATCGTGACGTGTTCTCATAACCGGCCGGCATTGTAGCACGCCTGGTAGAGGGGAACAAACCGCTTTAATCTCTCCAATTTTTGTCAAAAGACTTGACGCTTTCGAACGATTGCCGGAGTTGACAGCAGCCAATTGTTGTTGGACGGCAATCCTGTACAATAAGCCTGACAAGGAAAGAGCAATGTTGGTTGTGAAGGTAGAGCATTATCAGGTAGACTCAGCGAAAACATTAGAGGCCAGCACATGGGTTATATGATCTGCTGGTGTAAGGAGTTTCTGGATGAACTGGCAAGAGCGTATTGTAATTGATCCAAACATCCTGGTGGGCAAACCTGTTATTAAAGGCACGCGGCTGGCCGTTGAGTTTATCGTTGATTTGTTGGCTCAGGGGTGGAGCGAGATGGAAATCCTACAAAATTATCCCGGCCTGACGCCAGAAGACATTCAGGCTTGCCTGGGTTATGCTAGCGCCATCTTGCGGGCTGAGAGAGTTTATCCTCTGGAGTTAACAGGGGTTTAAGTCCGTGCTGCTGTTGGCGAATGAAAACTTCCCTGAAGCAGCGGTTGCCGCATTACGGGCCCGGGGGCACGATGTGGCTTGGGTACGCACCGAGGCGCCTGGCAGAAGCGATAGAGAAGTTCTTGAATGGGCGCAACGGGAGAACCAAATCCTCATCACTTTTGACAAGGATTTTGGCGAGTTAGCCTTCCACTCGCGGCTGCCGGCCGTGAATGAGTTGTCCTTTTCAGAATCTCCGCGCCGTCGGCTGTCCATGTCGCCCGTGTGGCCGTAACTGCCCTGGAGAGCCAGACCAATTGGGCTGGCCACTTTGCCGTTGTTGAAGACAGGCGCATTCGGATAACACCTCTTCCTGGAAAATGAGTGGAAACAGCTACCTCGCGCTTGGAGCGATTGCGCTGCAAGCGCGAGATTGCGCATGCCCGGCAAATCGAATACGTGTAATCGCTGATAGGAGCAAGGCTTACCATTCCACCGGCCGCCGATCTCTAAAGAAACTCCCCGTCGGCCCGCCGTCCGGCAGCGTGGCCAGCCACACGGCCGTCTCCGCTCCCTCTTCCACCGAACGCGGCGCGTGGTCGCCGCCCATCTCCGTCCGCACCCAGCCCGGGTCTACCGAATTGACCAGGATATTGTTGCCCCGCAGTTCGGCCGCCAGCACCCGCGTCAGGGCGTTCAGGGCAGTCTTGGAAACACGGTAGGCCAGCGCCCCAGCGCCCATGTGGCGCAGGGAGCCCATCTGGCTGGACAGGTTGACGATCCGGCCGTAGCTGTTGCGCCGCATTAAGGGCGCGATTATCTGGCACAGGCGCAATGGTCCGTAAAAGTTCGTCTCCATCGTCTGGCGGACCAGGGCCAGGTCCATCTCCGCTATAGAGAGTCCTGGATCCAGGTACACGGCGGCGTTGTTGACCAGGATGTCGGTCCGGCCGTAGTCGTCGGCCAGCGTTTTGGCCAGCCGGCGCACGGCCATCTGATCGGCCACGTCCAGGGGGTGGAAATGCACCGGCAACCCTTCAGCCTGCAATGCCCCGGCCGCGGCCGTCCCCCTGCCCACACTCCGCGCCGTCAGGATCACCTGAATGCCCAGCCGTCCCAATTGGCGGCAAATCTCCAGCCCAATGCCCCGGTTCCCCCCGGTGACGACGGCGATTTTCGTGTCCATAGCGACCTTTTCAGAGATTAGAGATTGGAGATTAGAGATTAACCAATCTCCAATCTCTAATCTCCACTCTCCACTCCTAACCTGTAAAAGGCAACCACCTCGGCCGCCAGGGCTACGATGCTCTCGCGCAGCTCTGGCGGGGCCAGCACTTCCACCTGGCTCCCCAGGCCCAGGAGGATGCTGCGGGCCTGCTCGAACGATTGGAAGGTGACGGATAGGGTATAGCGACCCTGGTCGCCCGGCCGGCCGGCCTGGGCCAGCAGCTCGTGGACGCGTTCGCCAAAAGCCGCCTGCAGGGCTGGTTCAGAGCCAGGCGCAATGCGCAGCGTGGCCCGGTACTCGCCCAGGCTGGCCTCGAACTGGCGGAACGTTCCCTGCCAGAACGTCGCCAGGTCGAAGTCGGCCGGGCGCTGGAAGTGACTCTCCGTCATCTCGGCCTCCTGCACCCGGGAAATGCGGTAAATGGCCACCTTGCGGTTCATTGCCCCCACCAGGTACCAGACGCTGGCCTTGGCCACCAGCCCGTAGGGGTCCACCAGCCGCTTGACCCAGGCCCCATCGGCCCGGCGGTAGATCAGCCGCAGCCGGCGCTCCTGCCACAGCGCTTCCTGAATAGTCGGCAGGTACGGCGTTGGCTCCTCGAACTGGAACCAGCCAGCCGCGTCCAGGTGAATGCGCTGCCGCATCCGCTCCACCCCCTCGCGCTGCATCCGGGGCAGGGCCGCGGCCAGCTTTAAGACAGCCCCTTCTAATGACTTGCCCAGCCCCAGGTCGGCCAGCGGGTCGGCCGAGCGGGAAGCCAGCAGCGAACCAGCTTCGCTTTCCGTCAGGCCGGTCAGATCGGTCCGGTAGCCTTCATCCAGGACGCAGCCGCCGTTTGGCCCTCGCTCGGTATAGACGGGAACGCCGGCCGTGCTCAGGGCGTCCAGGTCACGGTAAATCGTCCGCTCCGAAACCTCCAGCCGCTGCGCCAGTTCTCCGGCCGTCATCCGGCCCCTGGCTTGCAGGAGTAGCAAAATTGACAGCAACCGATCGGCCCGCATAACAGGCAATGATACCACAGAACCTGACAAAAGGTGTCAGGTATGGGAGGTTAGAATGCAGGTTCGGGCAGGGGGCAAGGGGCAAGTATGCAAGTGGCAGGTCATTCGCATACTTGCAAACTTGCAGACCTCATCGCTCATTGCTCATTGCTTTCAGGAGGTAGATATGTCTGATTTTCAGAGAGATCCGTTGGTGTATTACGCACAGCAGGGGGTGATGACGGACCCACGGGAGTACGCGGAGTTCTTGGATGGGTTGCCGGCCGACATCCCGGGGCTGTGCCGGGTAGTGCAGGGATTGGTCATGCACGTTTACGACGCGCGGCTCTTCGACGTGGAACTCAGCACTGTCCAGCGGCGAGAAGCGAACCTCCGGCCGGTGTGGCAGATGTTAGCCCGGCTACACGAAGTGGACGACCGGCCGCTGACAGTGGCCCGGCCGCCGGACGAGCGGATGGGCGGCAACTGTCGTGAGTTCGCCATATTGTTTTGCGCCCTGCTGCGCCACCAGGGCTTGCCGGCGCGGGTGCGGATGGGCTTCGCCCGCTATTTTGGGCCGATGCACGCCGGCCACTGGGTGGCCGAGTACTGGTCGGCGGCCCAGGCGCGCTGGGTGCTGGTGGACCCACAACTGGACGACAGGCAACGGGCCAAACACAAGATTACATTTGACACGTACGACATGGGGCCGGAGCAGTATATTACCGCCGGCCGGGCCTGGCAGTTGGTTCGGTCCGGCGAGATGAGGTCGGGGCGCTTTGGCTATAGCGTCCGGCGGCGGGGACTCCCGATGATTCGTGCCTGCCTGCTCCAGGACCTGGCTTCGCTGAATAAGGTCGAGGTCGGGCCGTGGGATATGTGGTGGGAGTTGGGCGTCAAGAAGGAAGATCAGGTCACACTGGAGGAGCGCGCCCTATTGGACCGGCTGGCGGCGCTGATGGAGGGCGGCAACGCCACCTTCGTCGAGCTACGCGCCATTTACGAAGAGACCCCTCAGCTCAGCATGCCTGTCCGGTCAAAGCTAAAGCTAATGAACCTGCTTCCGACCGGCGACCAGCCCGCCCGCCCCTTCCAACCGGCCCGCTTCCTGCCCGGCCCCCGTACCCGCCTGGCTGCCTTCCAGGCCAGCAATGGCCACCACACCAGCACCCCCTTTGCTAATCTAAAATCAAAAATCAAGCATCAAAAATCTATTGATCCGGCCGCCATCGTCGTTCGTGGCGCGGCCCAGCACAACCTTAAGCACATTGACGTCCACATTCCCCGTTACAAGCTGGTGGTGCTCACCGGCGTCAGCGGCAGTGGCAAGTCTTCACTGGCTTTCGATACCCTCTACGCCGAGGGGCAGCGTCGCTACGTGGAGAGCCTGTCGCCCTTCGTCCGCCGCTACCTGGAGCAGATGGAGAAGCCCAAAGTAGAGTTCATCGGCGGCCTCAGCCCGGCCGTGGCCATCGAGCAGAAGACGGTCAGCAAGAACCCCCGCTCGACCGTCGGCACGGTAACGGAAGTGGTAGACTACCTGCGGGTGCTCTTCTCCCGGATCGGCATGCAGCATTGCCCCCAGTGTGGCCAGGCCATCGAGCCAATGAGCGCCCAGCAGATTGCCGATCAACTGGCCCTGTTGCCGGGTGGGGCGCGCTTCGGGCTGCTGGCTCCGGGGGCTGGCCAGCCCACTAAAGTTGGTGTGCCAACTAAAGTTAGCGACTACAAACCTGTGGTACTAGAAGTGCCGGCTGGTGGCGGCGAGGGCCGGAAAGCGTTTGCCGGCCGGCTCATTAACGCCGTCGAAGCGGCCTTGCAGGCCGGCCAGGGCAGGCTGGTGGTCGAACTGGGTGGCGAGGAGGTGTTACTCAGCCAGCACAACGCCTGCCCTCAGTGCGAGGCCATTCTGCCGCCATTGACGGCCGCCCTCTTCAGCGCCAACTCCCCCATCGGCATGTGTCCCGATTGCCACGGCCTGGGCACGCAGTTGCAGATTGACCCGGACCTCATTGTCCAGGACCCAACCATCTCGATCATGGACGGGGCAGTGCGCTGGTACGGTAACCTGCGCAAGAAGAAGGGTGTCAACTGGTTGGAAAATGTCCAGTCCATTGCTGCCCATTACGGCGTAGACCTGGAGTTGCCCTGGCAAGAGTTGCCGCAGAAGTTCCGTGACGTGCTGCTCTATGGCTCCGGCGAGGAGAAGATCCACTTCAGGCACGCGGCCGAATCGGACAGCGGCGCCTGGTCGGTGGAGAGCCGGCAGGTGGTCCAGGGCATTGTCTACCACGTCAACCGGCTCTTCCGCCAGACCAAGTCGGACGGCACCCGGCGCTGGTATGCCAGCTTTATGAGCAAGCAGCCCTGCCCGACCTGTCATGGCGAGCGGCTGACGGCCGAGGCCCGGGCCGTCACCATTGGCGACAAGACCTTCCCCCAGGTTATGGCCCAGACCATCGAGCAGGCATTGGGCTGGGTAGAGTCGCTCGGCGGAGTGTTGCCGGCCGAGAAGCTGGCCATCGCCGGGGAAGTGCTCAAGGAGTTGCGCGACCGGTTGGGCTTCACCTGCAACGTCGGCCTGCACTACCTGACCCTGGACCGGCCGGCCCCGACCCTCTCCGGCGGTGAAGGGCAGCGCATCCGCCTGGCCAGCCAGCTCGGCTGCGGCCTGGTCGGCGTCCTCTACATCCTGGACGAGCCGTCTATTGGCCTGCACGCCCGCGACCAGCGCAACCTGCTGGATACGCTCCTGCAACTGCGCGACATAGGCAACACTGTGTTGGTAGTCGAGCACGACGCCGAGACGATGCGCGCCGCCGACTGGTTGATTGACTTCGGGCCGGGAGCGGGTGTCTTGGGCGGGCAGGTGGTCGCCGCCGGGACGCCGGCCGACATCGCCGCCAACCCGGGCTCGCTAACCGGCCGCTACCTGAGCGGCGAGCTGGCCATCACCGCCCCAAACGAGGGGCAGCGACGAGAACCGGCCGGCTGGCTGGCTATCTACGGCGCGCGGCTGTTCAACCTGAAGCAGATAAACGCCCGCTTCCCCCTTGGCGTGCTGACCTGCGTCACCGGCGTCAGCGGCAGCGGCAAGAGCAGCCTGGTGGCCGAGACGCTCTACCCGGCCCTGGTCCGTTCCCTGCACGGCGCCCAGGCCACGCCCGGCCCGCACGACCGGGTAGAGGGGCTGGAGCAGTTGGACAAAGTCATCAACATCACCCAGGACCCCATCGGCCGCACCCCGCGCTCCAACCCAGCCACCTACGTCGGCGTCTTCGACGACATCCGCCAGCTCTTTGCCGGGACGCCGGAAGCCAGGGCGTGCGGCTACACCGCCGGCCGCTTCAGCTTCAACGCCAAAGGCGGCCGCTGCGAAGCCTGCCAGGGCCACGGCCAGAAGAAGATTGAGATGCACTTTCTGCCCGACGTCTGGGTGCTCTGCCAGGACTGCAAGGGGCAGCGTTTCAACCGGCACACGCTGGAGATCACTGTCCGGGGCAGGAACATTGCCGAGGTGCTGGAGATGGACGTGCAGGAGGCCCTGGCCTTCTTTGCCGGCTACCCACGGATTGAGCGCATCCTGCAGACGGTCCACGACGTGGGTCTGGACTACGTCAAGTTGGGCCAGAGCGCAACGACGTTGAGCGGCGGCGAGGCGCAGCGGGTGAAGCTGGCCCGGGAACTGTGCCGGGTAGCCACCGGCCGGACGATTTACATCCTGGACGAGCCGACGACCGGGCTGCACTTCGCCGACATCCAGAGGCTGCTCGACGTGCTACACAGGTTAGTAGACGCCGGCAACACCGTCATCGTCATCGAGCACAACCTGGACGTGATCAAGACCGCCGACTGGCTGATAGACCTCGGCCCGGAAGGCGGCGCGGCCGGCGGCTACATCGTCGCCGAAGGCCCCCCCGAAGCCGTCGCCCAGATCGAAACCAGCCACACCGGCCGCTTCCTCCGCCCGGTCCTGGTGTAGGGGCACGTGAGTTCGGCAGCCGAACTCCCATCGTGCCCCTACACCAGGCCATCATAAACGAGCAACGTTTCCGTAGCCGTTTTTTCCCAGGAGAATTTGGCCGCCTGCGCCAGTCCCTTTTGCTTCATCTCGGCCGCCAGCTCTTCCTGGATGAGGGTGGCGATAATTGAGCCGGCAATTTGCCGCTCGTCGTCGGGGGCCAGGGCAAAGCCGGCCTCGCCGACCACTTCCGGCAGCGAACTGCAATTGCTGGTCACCACCGGCACGCCACAGGCCATTGCCTCCAGCGGTGGCAGGCCAAAGCCTTCGTGGCGGCTGACGAAGGCAAAACTGCTGGCCCCCCGGTAAACGGCCGGCTTGTCCGCTTCCTCAATGGTGCCGGCCCACCGCACAACCTCCTCCAGGCCCAGCCGGGCAATGTAGTCGTCGTAATCGGGAAAGTGGGCTGAGGGACGCTCCGGCCGGCGGCCGGCCAGCACCAGGGGATACTCGTCGCCCAGGGCCTGGGCCACGTAGCTATAGGCCAGCAGCAGAGTGGTGACGTTTTTGTGAATCTCGTACCCCCCCAGGTAGAGAACGTAACTGTCCGGCAGGTCGTACTTCTTCCAGATAGCTATGTCCAGCAGCAAGTCGCTCTGCGGCCGGTAGGTGGAGCCGGCCGCCAGGTAAATGGGCGTTACCTTTCCGGCCGGCAGGCCCAGGTGCTGGACGATGTCGGCCTGGCTGGCCCGTGAATCGGTCAACACGTGCCGAGCCTCGCGGGCGCCGGCCGTGACCAGGGCTGTGTACAGCCTGGCCCTCAGCCCGCGCCGGTATTCCCGTACCAACAGCGTCGTCAGGTCGTGAATCGTCACCACCAACGGCACCGGGGATTGCAGCGGCGCGCCCCAGTAGGGCACGTGGGCCACTGTCGCCTCTATCTCCCGGCAGGCGCGGGGGAAGGTGATTTGCTCAAAGAGAACCTTGCCCAGGTGGCCCGGCCGCAGCGGAACGATCTTGACCCGGACGCTGGGCGGGACCTCCTCCGGTCCTGGGTCGCCGGGGGCCTGGGGGTAGACGAGGGTAATCTCCAGGTCAGCAACGAGGCGGTTCAGGTGATAGACAAGCTGGCGCGTATACTGGCCGCTGCCGCTATTCGGCCGGTTCCAGAAGTAAGCGTTGAGGGCCAGATGCATAAAGCAAGTATCAAGTGTCAGGTGTCAGGTGTCAAGCTATATCTAAATTTGTGCCCTCATTTTATACCAGGACACAGGACACTGTCTGGCCCTGGACTAAACTCATTGTTTATCACTCATCACTCATCGCTCATTGCTTTTTGAGGAGGTGATCAATGCCTTACGAAAGAGTTAGAGACTTACCCGAAAGCGTCAAGGACAACCTGCCGAAACATGCCCAGGAAATTTACAGGGAAGCTTACAACAGCGCCTGGGAACAGTATGACGAGCCCGAGGAGCGGCGGGGCGGCGCTTCGCGCGAGGAAACAGCCCACCGTGTGGCCTGGGCGGCCGTCAAGAAGAAGTATGAAAAAGGCGACGACGGCAAGTGGCACGCTAAAGATTGAAGCTACCGTCAAACCCCGTAGGTCTTCAAGACCTACGGGGTTTTAAAGGTTTTTAAAGGTTAACCCATGACTATTACCGCAAGCGCCCTTTTTGAAGATACGGACGAGGTCCACGAGGTCGTCGAGGACCTGTCGGAGAATGGCTTTCCTCGTGAGGACATCAGCGTGGTGGCCAGCGATACGACCGGCGACAAAGCCGTTAGTGAGCCTGCGCCGCCGGCCGAACCGGCCGACAACGCCGCCGAAGGAGTCGCTACCAGCGCGCTGGTGGGCGGCCTGGGCGGCTTTGTCATCGGACTGGCGGTGGTGGCCATTCCCGGGGTTGGCCCGGTGCTGGCCGCCGGACCTATCGCCGCGGCTCTGCTTGGCGCGGCCGCCGGGGCCGTCACCGGTGGGTTAATTGGCGCTCTAATGGACCTGGGTTTTACCAGGGATGAGGCTGAAACTTACCTGGAAGGCATCCGCCGGGGCGGAACGCTCGTCAGCGTCCACACGCCCGACGAGCGCATTGACGAAGCGATGTCTATCCTGGAACAGCACGACCCGGTTGACCTGGACGAGCGAGTGACGTTCTGGCGCGAAGAAGGCTGGGCCGGCTACGACCCGGAAACAAACCTGGACGCCAACGAAGAGCTGAACCGCGCTCGCGCCGGCAGTTAAAATGTAGCCCAGACTGTCTGGTTCGTGCGCTCCGGTGCAGACTAACAGTCCACTTTACTCAAAGCGCAAGGCGTCAATAGGATGGAGACCGGCCGCGCGCGAGGCGGGATAAATCCCAAAAAACAGGCCGACCACGGCCGAAAAGCCTACCGCCAGCAGCACCGAATCGGCCGTCACCGACGTGTCCAGGTCAGGCACGGCCAGGTGAACGGCGGCCGCCCCCAGGAACCCCAGGACAATCCCCAGGAAACCGCCGAGCAGGGCCAGGACCACCGCCTCGGTCAGAAACTGGCTCAAGATGTCCCGCCGCCTGGCTCCTACCGCTTTGCGCAGCCCAATCTCGCGCGTTCGCTCGGTGACCGACACCAACATAATGTTCATAATGCCGATGCCACCCACCAGCAGAGAAATGCTGGCAATTGCTCCCAGGAACAGCGTCAGCACCCCCGTCACTTCGCCAAACGTGCTCAGGAAATCTTGCTGGGTCAGGATGAGAAAATCGTCCTCGTCGCGGAAGGTGATGCCGTGCGTCTGGCGCAGCACGTTGCTGGTGTCAATGACTACGTCCTCGACCGCCCGGCTATTCACCGCCTGGACCAGGATCATGTCTACCAGAAACCGGCCGGTCCGCTGGCTGCGGGTGTTAAACAGCCGTTCCTGGGCCGTGGTCAAAGGAACGACCGCCAGGTCATCCTGGCTGCCAAAGACGCCGGCGCCCTTCTCGGCCAGGATGCCGACCACGCGAAAGGTAATCCCCCGAATTTTGATGTCGGCCCCCAGCGGGTCAACGTCCTCCGGGAAAAGGCTTTTAACCACTTCCGGCCCCAGGACCACCACCCGGGAGCGGCCGTTATAGTCGCTGTCGTTCAGGAACCGGCCGCGGGCCGCCTCGTAGCCGCGCAAGGGGCCTAATTCCGGCGTCGAGGCCCGCAGCGTCGTCCGGTAGAGCCGGCCGCCGTACTGAAGATCGGCCCCCCGGAAGTAAACCGGGGCCACGGCGACAGCGCCGGGCACCAGCGTCACGTCGGCCAGCGCTTCGGCGTCGTTGATCGTCAGCGACGACTCGGTCTGGCTGGGGTCGTCGTTGGGGAAAACAAAGACCAGGTTAGTGCCCAGGCCAATGAACTGGTCGGCCACGTAGCGGTTGACGCCGTCGCCAATAGACAACAGGGTGATGACGGCCGCCACGCCAATCATAATCCCCAGCATCGTCAAGGCCGCCCGCAACTTATTCGCCGCCAGGCTATGCCAGGCAATCCGAACGTTTTCTCTGAGGTTCATAGGTGTCAGGTGTCACGTGTCAGGTGTCAGGTATCACGTGTCAGGTGTCAGGTGCTACGCCCTACTTGCCACTTGCCATCTGCCACTTGCAACACTTGCCACTTGACACTTGCCACTTGGCACTTGATACGGTTACTCATATCTCAAAGCATCAATCGGGTTCAACGCGGCGGCGCGGAAGGCAGGGTAGATGCCGAAAAAGAGGCCGACCGCGGCCGAAAAGAACAGCGCCAGCGCCACCGAGTCCCAGGCCAGCGTCGGCTGGAGGCTGTCTGAGAGATTGGCAATCACCAGCGCCCCGGCCGTACCCACGCCCAGCCCAATCAGCCCGCCGACCATGGCCAGCACCAGGGCCTCCACCAGGAATTGCCACAAAATGTCCTGCCGCTTGGCCCCCACCGCCTTGCGCAGCCCGATCTCCCGCGTCCGCTCCCGAACCGAGACCAGCATGATATTCATGATGCCGATACCGCCGACCAGCAGGGAAATACCGGCAATGACGCCCAGGAAAATAGTCAATATGCCGGTCACCTCGCTGAAGGCGCTGACCAGCTCGGCCTGGCTGACCACGGTAAAGTCGTCCTCGTCGCGGAAGGTGACGTTGTGCATTTCCCGGATGGTCAGGGTGATTTCGGTAATTGCCGTTTCCTGCCGCTCCTCGCTGATGGCCTGGGCGTAAATGATGTCCAGGCGGAATTTGCCGTCTGGGCGGCGGGCCGGGAAGAGGCGGCGCTGGGCCGTGCTCAGGGGAACCAGGACCACGTCGTCCTGATCGTTAAAGCCGGAGCCGCCTTTCTCTTCCAGCAGGCCAATCACCTGGAACGTCGTGTTATTAATTTTGATGCTTTCCCCAATGGGCAGTTCGCCGTTGGGAAACAGCTCCTCGTACACGCTCTGGCCCAGGACGGCCACGCGGGTGCTGCCGGCCACGTCGTGCTCGCTGAAGAAGGCGCCGGCGATGGGGTAAAAGTTGCGCACCTGGGGAAAATCCGGGGAGGTGCCGGTCACAGCCGTCCGGGCTTCGTACCGGCCGCGCGTCACTGTGGCCGGCCGGCCATACTCGGGCACCACGGCCACCACGTCCGGCACCCGCAGCGGGTCGGCCAGGGCCAGCCAGTCATTGTTGGTCAGCCCCCCGCCGCCGGCCCGGCGCGGCCCCTGGTCCGGCCCCAACTGGCCGGGAATGACAAACAACAGGTTGTTGCCCAGTCCCTGGAACTCGGCCACGACAAAGGTTTCCACCCCCCGGCCGACAGACAGCAGGGTAATGACGGCGGCCACGCCGATAATAATGCCCAGCATGGTCAGAAAAGCCCGCAGCTTGTTGGCCGCCAACCCCCGCAGGGCCAGACGAATGTTTTCCAGCAGCGTCATGGACTATGTTGTTCCAGCAGCAACTCCGACGGCCGTTCCGATTGGCCGGCTACCAGCGGGTTTTCCACCCGTTCGTCGCCCACCATGAGCCCGTCGGCCAGGCGAATGACCCGCTGGCTGTGGCGGGCAATCCAGGGGTCGTGGGTGACGCAAATGATGGTAATGCCCTTTTCCCGGTTCAAGCTTTGCAAGACCTGCAGAATCTCCGTGCCCGACCGGCTGTCCAGGTTGCCGGTCGGCTCGTCGGCCAGGATGATGGCCGGCTCGTTGACCAGGGCGCGGGCAATGGCCACCCGCTGCTGCTGCCCGCCGGACAGCTCGCTGGGCCTGTGCTCCAACCGGTCGCCCAGCCCCACCAGGTCCAGCGCCGCCCTGGCTCTTTCCGGCCGGCCGCTTTTGCCGGCGTAGACGAGGGGCAGTTCCACCTGTTGCAACGCCGGGGTACGGGGCAGCAGATTAAAGTTCTGAAAGACAAAGCCGATTTGCTGGTTGCGAATGTCGGCCAGTTGGTCGTCGTTGAGCTGGCTGACGTCGGTGCCGGCCAGGATGTAGCTACCGCTGGTCGGCGTGTCCAGCGCTCCCAGCATATTCATCATCGTGGACTTGCCCGAACCGGACGGCCCCATAATGGCCACAAACTCGCCTTCATAAATTTCCAGCGAAACGCCGCGCAGCGCGTGGACCTCGTACTCGCCCAGCTTATAGACCTTGGCCATGTCCTTGATGGTAATAATAGGGTGGCGATTATCGTTAGAACGTGTCATGACTCACCCCCAAACAAATTCAGTCCCTCGCGCTCGTTGGTCACGACCACCTGGTCGCCTTCGCGCAGGCCGCTGACGACTTCGCTGAATTGCTCGTTGCGCAGGCCGGTCTCGACCACGACCTCTTCAATGGTGCCACCGGCCTGCAGGCGGTTGACAAAGGCCTGGCCCGTCTCCCGGTCCAGGCGAATGGCCCAGTTGGGCACGACGAGGACGCCGTCCACTTCGTCCACGACGATGGAAGCGTTGGCGGTCATGCCCGGCCGCAGGGGTACCTCCTCGGCCTGGATGTTAATCGTCACCAGGTAAGTGACCACGCCGGCCCCGCCGCCGATAGCCGTGGGGGCAATGTCGGCAATCACGCCGGTCACGGTGGTGTCGGGCAGGGCGTCGAGGGTAATATCTACCTCCTGGCCGACGGCCACCCGGTCAATGTCAATTTCGTCTACGTTGACCTCAATGTGGTAGCCGGTCTCGTTGACCACGGCCACGGCCGGCGCGCCGGGGGCCACCTGCTCGCCGGCGTTGGCCAGGATGTTGGCCACTGTGCCGTCCATGGGCGCGACGATAATGGACTGCTCCAGGCGCAGTTGGGCCAGGGCCAGGTTGGTCCCGGCCGCCGCCACCTGGGCTTCCAGGATAGCAATTTCCTCGTCCGTCGGCCCCTCCAGCAGCCGGTCGTAAGCGGCCTGGGCGCGGGCCACGTTGGCCTCGGCCACGGCCACGTTCCCCTCGGCCGCCGCCACCTGGGCCTGGGCGGCGGCAATGGTGGCGTTGGCCACCTGCACATCGGCCGGGCGGGCGCCGGCCAGCACATCGGCCAGTTGGGCCTCGGCCGCGGCCAGGGCGCTGTTGGCGTTCTCCAGGGCGGCGCGGGCCTGCTCTTCGGGCTCGCCCAGGCCGGGGCACTGCTCTCGTTCCTCCCCGCTGGGCAAGGTAACATCAAAACATTCCAGCGTGCGATTGTGGAGTTCCTCGGCGTTTTGCTGCTCCAGGCGGGCGGTGGCCACGTTGGCCTCGGCCGCGGCCACCTGGCCGGGCGTTGGGCCGGCTTGCAGCAGCGCCTTTTGGGCCACGGCCTGGGCCACCGCCGCCTCCGCGGCCGACAGGTTGGCCTGGGCGACCAGCAGGTTCCCGGCGGCGGCGTCACTATCGGCCTGGGCGGCGGCCAGCGTGGCCGGGCTGGGTCCGGCGTTAAGGAGCTGCTCCAGCGTCAACTGCTGGATGCGCAGGGCGTCCTCGGCCTGCTGCACGGCCAGGGCCAGCTCCTCCGTGTCCAGCGTCGCCAGCACGTCCCCGGCCGCCACTGCCTGGCCGCGCACGACGTTAAGCTGCCGCACCGTGCCGGCCACACCAAAGCTCAAGGAGACCATCGCCTCCGGCTCAATCGAGCCGGTAGCGCTCACCGTCGCCGCCAGCTTACCCCGCTCGACGGTCGCCTCCCGTAAAATTTCAACTTCCTGGTTTTGCCGGGCCTGCTGCTGGCGATAGACCAGGTAACCGCCGCCGGCCAGGACAACAACCACAATAATAATCGTAACAACTCGCCGCATAAACCGCTCCCGTATTGAACTAGGGAGGAGTTCGCATCCTCAGATGCGAACCCTCTCTGGCTGTGGCGTGTTTTCGCTGGCGAAAACCAGTCTCACGACCGCGCCACCGATTAGAGCCAGAGTTTTGACTTCCTCTACGCTAAACTTCAGCTAAAAGTTACTAACAAAGCCTGGTATTATAGGCCACTCGGCCGCTTTGAACAGGTGAAAAATGTCACATATAAAGAGGTTATTGGTTATTGAATTCAATGACCAATAACAAACGGCCATTGTCGAAATTGGCTTTTTCGTTCGTCGTTATAGTAGAAAGGTTGAAAGAACACCTATATCCCTTATAACCATCCCTGGATAACTGGCCATTCTGCCCGGAGGTTGGACCAATCTCTAATCTCCAATCTCCTTCATGGACAAAACCCACCAAGTCATCGAACAGGTCTTTCGCGAAGAAGCAGGCCGCGTGCTGGCCACGCTCATTGGCGCCCTGGGCGATTTTGACCTGGCCGAAGACGCCTTGCAGGAAGCGTTTGCCACTGCCCTGGAGCGCTGGCCGGCCGATGGCCGGCCGCGCAACCCCGCCGCCTGGCTGACGACCACCGCCAAACACAGGGCCATTGACCGGCTGCGGCGAGACAAGACGCTGACCCAGAAAAAAGCTATCCTGCAAGCCCTGTCCGAGCTGGAGCAAGGCAGCCAGGAGGAAACGCTTATGGACGCTACCCCCAACGCCATTCCCGACGAGCGCTTAAAGCTGATTTTCACCTGCTGCCACCCGGCGCTATCCCTGGAGGCCCAGGTTGCCCTGACCCTCCACACGCTGGGCGGTCTGGCCACGGCCGAAGTCGCCAGCGCTTTCCTGGTGCCCTTGCCGACGATGGCCCAACGGCTGGTGCGGGCCAAGCGCAAAATACGCGACGCCGGCATCCCTTACCGCATCCCCCCGGCCGAGATGCTGGCCGAGCGCATCCAGCCGGTGCTGGCCGTCCTGTACCTGATCTTCAACGAGGGCTACGCCGCCACGGCCGGCGACTGCCTCATCCGCCAGGAGTTGTCGGCCGAGGCTATCCGGTTGGGGCGGGTGCTGACCACCCTCCTAGCCCGCGAGCGCCACCTGCCCGAAGCGCCGGAGGCGTTGGGGCTGCTGGCGCTGATGTCGAACGCACCTTCCTCGAACGCCGCCTCACCGAAGTGCTTCAGGGCTGAGGACTGAGTAAGTTTGCGAGTCTGCGAGTTTGCGAGTCACTCGCAGACTCGCCCACTCGCCTACCCGCTCCCCCGCTTGCCCCCCCTCCCCCCTTATGCTAAAATTGTGAAAACTCGCACGAACAGGTAACGACGATTCCCATCCTATGAGCGAACTGCAAAACAGAGGACGGCCGGCCGTGGCTGAAGAAATTCCTGAGGATGAAGAAATCCCTGACATTGTAATTGGCCGTTTACCCGTTTACTTGCGCGCCCTGACCCACATGGCCGAGGAGAGTAACAAGGTCACCACCTCCTCCCACGAGCTGGGCCGCAAACTGGGCATCAGCTCAGCCCAGATCCGCAAAGACCTGTCCCACTTCGGGGAGTTCGGCAAACAAGGCACCGGCTACCACATCAACTATCTGATCGGCCAGTTGCGCCAGATCTTGCACCTGGAGCAGGAGTGGCCGGTGGCCCTGATCGGCGCCGGCTCGATTGGCCACGCCCTGGCCCATTACCCCGGTTTCCAGCCGCGCGGTTTTCGCATCCGGTGGATTTTCGACAAGGATTCGGACAAGGTCGGCCAGGAGATGAACGGCCTGCCCATCCAGGACGTGGCCCGGCTGGAGGCAACCATCCGGCGGGAAAAGATCCGGATCGTCATCCTGGCGGTGCCGGCCGCCGCCGCCCAGGAAATGGCCGACCGGGTCGTCAAGGCCGGCGTCACAGCTATCCTCAGCTACGCCCCTATCAACCTGACCGTCCCCGAAACCGTCCAGGTCCGCTACAGCGATCCCGTCATCCAGCTCCAACGGATGACCTACTACCTCGAGCCGTAAGATGGTTGGCCTACCCCCGGCCGCCCAACCATCCTACCGAAACCTTGCCACAGATTCCCGCATAATCAACTGCGTGGGAAATACCGGCACGTCAACCGGCTTACCCTTGAGCAGATCCAGTATCGCCTGCGCGGCCGCCTCGCCCATCTCCACGGCCGGCTGCCGCACCGTCGTCAACGGCGGGATCATGTACGCCGAATCCGGTTGATCGTCAAAGCCGATAATAGACACGTCGTCGGGCACCCGAATGCCCCGCCGGAACAACGCCAGGCGCGCTCCGAAGGCCATCTGGTCGTTGGCCGCAAAGATCGCGCTAAACGTCTGGCCACGCGTCAACAACATCTCCACTGCTAAAACACCCGAATGTCTTCTAAAATCGCCTCCGACAATGAGGTCCTGGTTGGCCACGTTCCCGGCGTCCTTGAGCGCCTGAACGTACCCTTCTCGTCTGTCAAACGCATCCTGGTGCGACAAAATGCCGGCAATATAGGCGATCTGTTGGTGCCCGGCCTGGATCAAATAGTGCGTTGCCTGGTAAGCAGCCTCAAAATTGTCCACGTAAACAGACTGGCTCTCTAATCCGCTGATCCTCCGCCCCACGACAATAAGCGGGACCTCTTCGCCAATCTGGCACAGCGTTTGGTCAGGCGTAGCCCCCCCGACGACAATCAGGCCGTCCACCCGGCGGGCTAAGAGCGTCTGCAAGGCTCCCTGTTCTATTTCTGGCCGCCACTGCCCATCGGCAAAGATAGGAGAGTAATCGCTAACCTGAAGCCCTTGCAAAATACCACGTAAGATGGCGTCGTAAAATGGGCTGCCAAAGATTTGTGTCAGGACGCCAATCGCCAGTGATTGGCCGCCGGCTAACCCTCGGGCAAATATATTCGGCTGGTATTCCAGCTCGGCTATAGCCCGCAAGACCGCCTCCCTTTTGTCCTCCGTTACGTAGGCGCTTTCCGTCAGCACCCGGGAAACCGTGCTCTTGGAAACGTTGGCCTTCTCGGCAATATCTTGAATTGTGACCTTATTTTTCGATAACATCCTCTCTCCTCACCGGTTTGGTAGAGATTATATCATGAAATCGGTTTCATAAAAAGCCCCGATTATTGACAAAATCATACCAATATGCTATCTTTTATGAAACCGCTCCCAGGTATTGAGCAAAACCGGCCTGGTGCGGGAAATCGGTTTCAGACCAATCAATCACCTAAACCTGATCAATGGAGGAGATGAGATGAGAAAAACAAGATTTTTATTGGTTGCCCTTCTGATCGTCCTGGCTCTGCTGCTGGTGGCTTGCGGTGGCGGCGCCGGGCCAACGCCCACGGCCGAGGAACCGGCCGCCGAAGAACCCGCCGCCGAAGAACCGGCTGCCGAAGAACCGGCTGCCGAAGACACTCCCACTGAAGCGCCGGCCGCCGAAGAGCCTGAGCCTACCACCGCCGCCGACCAGGAACCGGCCGAAAGCGACAAAGTTCAGATCCGCTGGTTTGTCGGCCTGGGCGCCGGGTCCGACGCCCCCACCATCGAACCTCAGCAAGCCGTCGTGGACAAATTCAATGCTTCTCAGAACGAAATCGAACTGGTGCTGGAGATTGTAGATAACGACGTCGCCTACGATACCCTGGCCACCCAGATCGCCGGTGGCAATGCGCCCGACATTGTCGGCCCGGTCGGTATCAGAGGCCGCGACAGCTTCAAAGGCGCCTGGCTCGACTTGCAGCCCCTCATTGACACCAACGGTTACGATTTGAGCGTCTTCGACCCGGAGATGGTCCAGTTCTACCACGTGCAAGAAGAAGGCCAGTTGGGCATCCCCTTCGCCATCTTCCCCTCTTTTGTCATATACAACATAGACCTCTTCGACGAGGCCGGGCTGGCCTACCCGCCGCACGAGTATGGCGCGCCCTACATTGACGCCGACGGCAATGAGCACGAGTGGAACATAGACACGCTCACCGATCTGGCCCTACAGTTGACCGTAGACGCCGACGGCAACGACGCCACCAGCCCCGACTTCGATCCCACCAACATCGTCCAATTTGGCTGGCAAAACCAGTGGACCGACCCCCGTGGCATCGGCACCTTCTTTGGGCCTGGTTCATTCGTGGCCGCCGACGGCAGTGCCCAAATTCCCGAAGAGTGGCTGGCTGCCTGGGAGTGGACCTACGACGGCTGGTGGACGAGTTGGTTTACTCCCAACGGCCCCTACGGTGGCGCCGAATTCCTGCAAGGTCCTGGTGGCCCCTTCTCCTCTGGCAATCTGGCCATGGTCCATTTGCACCTCTGGTACGTGGCTACCTGGGCCCTTGGCGAGGCTGACTTTGCCTTTGACCTGGCGGCCACTCCCTCCTATAATGGGCACATCACCTCCAAGATGCACGCCGACACCTTTGGCATTCTCAAGAACAGCCAGCATCCCGAAGAGGCCTTCCAGGTCATGACCTACCTCCTCAGCCCAGAGATTGCCACTGAGCTTCTCAACATCTACGGTGGCATGCCGGCTCGTCTCGAACTTCAAGAAGAATGGCTGGCCAACTACTTCGAGACCAACTTCCCCGGCCAGAACATTGACAAGCAGGTCGTGCTCGACAGCATCGTCTACGCCGACAACCCTAACCACGAGAGCTGGATGCCCAGCTTCCTGGAGACCACGGACCGTTACAACGAGTTCTGGAACAGGCTGGCCAACGAGCCGGACCTGGACTTCCAGGCCGAGGTAGACCAGCTCCTCGTTGACCTGAACGCCATCTTCGCCGCCGCCGAAGAATAGCTCTACAGTGCCTGGCACGGGGCGAACCATCTCAGATAACCCCGAATCATCCCGCCCCGTGCCAGGCACTTCATTCATCATTTGTCGTCCATCGTCCGTCGTCTGTCGTTCATTAGTTAATATGACCACCCTGACCAACACGGCCGTCCCCCGGCCAGAAACAAAGCCTGAAAAACGAACCGGCCTGGTGCGCTACAAGCAGCGTTGGGGGCTGCTATTCATCAGCCCCTGGGTCATCGGCTTTCTCCTCTTTTACCTCTTGCCCATGATCGCCTCCTTTGGCTTCTCCCTCACCGACTTCAACCTGGCCACCCCGGCCGAAACCCGTTTCATCGCCCTGACCAACTGGCGTCGCGCCCTCGTCGAAGACACTGAGGTCATTGATTCTTTTATCAAGACCTTCAAATTCTCGGCCATCACCCTTCCGGCCGGCCTGATTTTCGCCCTCTTCCTGGCCCTGCTCTTAAACTCCCGGCACGTGAAAGGCAAAATCATCATGCGCACCCTCTTTTACGCCCCCATTGTCATTCCGGGCGTGGCTACCACCCTCATCTGGAGCGGCGTTTTAAACGAGCACACCGGCTGGATCAACCTCTTCCTCGAGAATATACCCGGCGTCCAGGCCGTTGGCGTCGAGGGCCTGCGCTGGTTGAACGATCCCCGCTTCATTTATTACACCTACACCTTAATCGGCTTGTGGGGGATCGGTAACGCCATGATTATCATGTTGGCCGGGCTGCAAAGCGTGCCCACCGAGTTGTACGAGGCGGCCGAAATTGATGGCGCCAGCTACCTGCAAAAGCTGGTCACCATTACCCTGCCCCTGATCTCCCCCGTCATTTTCTACAACGTCATCATTGGCCTCATCGGCCTCATGCAATACTTCCTCGTGCCCTTTGTTCTCAATGGCGGCGACGGCTCTCCCCAGGGAACCACCCGCTTCATTGCCGTCTGGTTTTACAAGCAGTCCTTCTCCTTTTTCAACATGGGCTACGGGGCGACGATTGCCTGGCTCATCTTCATGGTCGCCCTATTGCTGACCGTCGCCCTCTTTGGTTCAGCCCGTTACTGGGTCTACTACGCCACCGAGGAATGATCATGATCGCCCGCCGTATCATTCCCCCCGGCCGTCTGCAAGCGTCCAGAAAAACCCGCGAAAGCGCCAACACGTTGCTTCTGACCAGCTTGGCGCTGGGTGTTCTATTTTTCTTCCTCATGCCCCTGGTCTACGGCATCGTCACCTCCCTCAAGACCAACAACCAGATCTCCAATCGCGGCGCCCCCTGGTGGCCGGCCTCCGAACAAACCTTCACCTACGAAGGCCAGAGTTACGAAGTCTACCGCGTCGTCGAGTGTGACCCGGCCGGCAATCCCATTCCCTGGGGCTATGGCCAGGACAATCTGGCCGTGCCCGATTGCAGCCGGGGCGGCCGGGAATACGCCTGGGCCCTGGCCGTCGCCCGCCGCGAGTACGCCGAGTTTATTGACCCGCAAGATCCCGAGGCCGGCCTCATTTACTGGCAGGGGCGCTGGCGCACCCTTGAACGCCATTGGCAATTTGATGCCCGCTGGGGCAACTATCCCGAAGCCTGGCAAACGATTAATTTTGTCCAGTTGCTGGCCAACACACTCACTTATGCCGTGCTGAGCACCATTGGCGTGGTCGGCGCCGGCGCGCTGGCCGCCTATGGCTTTGCTCGCTTTCCCATACCCAGGAAAAAGCTCATTTTTATGATCGTCATCGCCACCATCATTTTACCGGGCGCGGTCACCCTGATCCCCACCTATGCCGTCTTCAACCGTATCGGCTGGGTAGGCACCTGGCTGCCCCTCATCGTGCCGGCCTTTTTTTCCAACGGCTACAACATTTTTCTGCTCCGCCAGTTCTTCCTGACCATCCCGGCCGAGCTGGACGAGGCGGCCACCATTGACGGCGCCGGGCCATTACGGGTATTTGTCTCCATCATCCTGCCCCAGGCCGTGCCGGCGCTGACGGCCGCTGCCATGTTCCACTTCTTCTTCGCCTGGAACCATTTCTTTGAACCGCTCGTCTACCTGACCGGCAACCGCGAGAAGTTCCCCATCTCCGTTGGTCTGACCGCCTTCAACAACCTCTACTCCCAACAGACCAACCTCATTCAGGCCGCCTCCCTCATCTCGGCCGTCCTCCCCCTGCTCATCTTCTTCTTCGCCCAGCGCATCTTCCTGCAAGGCATCGTCTTTACCGGCGTTGACAAATAATGCTACCCCTGTAAAACGATTTTCGGCATGGTTCATAAAACGGGGAATCTTCTTTACGAATTCAATCTCGAATGCGTCATTCTGAGAGTCCTCACGGCGCGGGCGCCGTTCCATGAGCAAAGAAACACCGCATCCGTCATGCTGAGCGGAGTCTCGTGTCCAGGGCGTAGCCTGGACCAGGCGAAGCATCCCGACGACTTGCATCAATGAGAACACTCAGTTTCTGAGTAGCGGAGTCTTCGGAGCGAAGGATCCCCGAAACCCGCTATTCAGCACATTAACCTGTTCCTATGGCGAAACAACCACTGATCTTACTGGCCACTCTCTTATTACTAACAGCATGTGAGGCAACAATGAACGTTACCCCCACCCCGGCCGCCACTCCCACCCCGGTCCCAACCCCAACCCCTATTGGCTACCGCCAGGGCTGGGAGCTAATCTGGCACGACGAATTTGACGGGCCAGACATCAACCCCGCTAACTGGACCTACGACCTCGGCGGCGGTGGCTGGGGCAACAACGAGCGGCAATACTACACCAACCGGCCGGAGAACGCCCGCATTGAAAACGGCCTGTTAGTCATCGAGGCCCGCCAGGAATCGTACCGTGGCTGGCCCTACACCTCCGCCCGGCTCAAGACCCTGGGGCTACAGGAATTTACCTACGGCCGCATCGAAGCCCGCCTCAAAGCCCCCTACGGCCAGGGCATCTGGCCCGCCTTCTGGGCCCTGGGCAACAACTTCCCCCAGGCCGGCTGGCCCGTCTGCGGCGAGATTGACATCATGGAACACATCGGCAAAGAACCGCCCAACGTCTACGGCACCGTCCACGGCCCCGGCTATTCCGGCTCGGCCGGCCTCAGCAGCCACTACACCCTCCCCGCCGGCCGTTTCAGCGACGACTTCCACGTCCTGGCCGTCGAATGGGAATCCGAACGGATCCGCTGGTTCATGGACGGTCACCTCTACCACACCATCACCCCGGCCGACCTGCCCGGCGAGTGGGTCTTCGACCACCCCTTCTTCCTCCTCCTCAACGTCGCCGTCGGTGGCTACTGGCCCGGCTACCCCGACGACACCACCGTTTTCCCCCAAGTCATGCTTGTTGACTACGTCCGCGTTTACCAACCCACCTAGGCCCCGCCCCTGGGACCGCGAGCATTGAGTTGGCGGAGTTGGCTATCCCAACTCTCAACTCCGCCCGCGAACCGGCCGTGCCTGGCACGGGGCAAAATAGCCTCAACAAATAAACGCCTGCCGCCCTGTGCCAGGCACGACTTGAGCCGCTGCGCGGCTTCTAGCCACGACTAAGTCAGCCAACCAGTATGTCGCCGGCCGCTATCTTCATGGCCAGTCGCTCCTGCTCGGTCTTGGTCAAGGCGGCCGCTGCTTCATTGACATAATAGTCGTTGACCGGCTGCAACGTCCGGCCGACACGCTTCCAGTCTGAATCGTGCATCGTCAGGGCATCCAGAAACAGATTGCCTCCCACGCTGCCGATATCGGCCGCCTGATCCAAATGCTTCCTCCACAATTGCTCCAGTGCCGTTTTCAATGCGATAACCGGAACAACGTGCGTAGGATTTACGTACTTGATAACTGTCTTTTCAATGCCGGCGCTATCGAGCGCCCGTTGGTCCTCCTCCTGAACCTCCATGGCCCGGTACAGATACCGGCTTCCCAGGCGCAGGTAATGGTAAATTTCCCAATGCCAGCGAGTGGCCAGCGATTGAGTAATCGCATTCTCATAATGGATTGGCATGGCCATATCGTCTTTTTCTCCGCTCACTAAATGCGGCGCTGGCGGGATCCACGATTCCCCACGGCCGAGATGTATCGAAGAGGGCGGAAAACCGGCCGCGTACATGTAGGTGGTGCAGGCAAAACAGGAGGCCATTTTCGTCGTCACTTCACCCGTGGCCAGTTCGTACGGGGTACACCAGGCGCCGCTGCTGACGCACCTGTTAATGGCTGAACTCATGCCATGAATATAGCCAATTCTTTCTGGCGCTCTCACGTCTCCCGGCAAAGGACCCATCCCTAACTTGCGGTCCGCACGCAGATTGATGTCTGCCAGGCCCTTCTCCGCAGGTCCCTTGATAAGCCCCCAATTGACATAGTCCAGACCAGGGTGCCAGCGATTTGTGTCGTTATCTATGACCCGCTTTGTTGGTTGAATCATGATGTCATCGTTAACCGGGTCATCTATCATACCGGTATAGGCGCCTCTTCCCTCATATACCTCCGTCCAGGTTGGCCTCTCGGTTACCAGCCCTGCAAAATGTCTGGACCACCTGCCCCGCATTCTCTTGTGGCGCTCGTCAGCCTCCAGCATCTCGCCGCCTGCCCGGCCGGTTATCAGCGCCCCCGGCGCCCATTCGGCCGATTGTGCGGCTTTCAAGAAAGCGCCCAGCCCCGGATCGTTCTTGTCAAGAACGTAAGACATGGCGCTCATCACGTGCAGAAACGCCTGATAATCTTTCAGGAACTCCTCCTCTTTATCAGGCTTCATTCTTCGCTGGCCAACGTCGGTGGGATGCCACACATCATACTCTTTTGGCGAAGGATGCTCGACGTCAAACCGGCACGGTTGGTCCAGGTACCAGCGCGTGCCCACAAAGCCCAGCGCGACAGCCGTGACGATCACGTCGGCCTCGATTTCATTGGCCTTCATATCGTCCGTCTCGTTTCCTAAAATGGTTTTCATCGTGTTTTCTCCTTTAGCTCCCTCATCATATTGGCCGGCGCCAAAATGCCTGCCCTTACACCAGGGAAGAATAGCAAACAGAGGCTGAGCGGATACGCTCGTAGCCCACGATTACTGGAACTCCTTATCTACTTTGCAGCACTGCAAAAAAGCATATTAGACGCGACAGGCAAATATTACATATCGTCAATGGCTTTGTCAATCTTAACATAACTTCTTAAAGTGTATGGCGCGGTTTTATCTGGAGCTGTGACACCAGCTCGTTAGCTTTTCGGCTTCAACGAGGGTGAAGCTCGAAGACAGGTCGGCCCTTGGCCGCTTCTATGGGGTTGTCGAAATCGATCTTGTCGATATTTCGAACGAACCACGAGCCGAACCACGACCGCCGTGCATGTGGAGCAAGGACATCACGAATGAATTCAACTGCTTCCGCAGGCCCCAACTCGACCGCAGTCACCTCTTCTTTCCGCCGTCCCACGGTGATGGTTGCCCGGCCGGCAGCACGCAGGTTACGCACCCAGTTGACTTCGCCGAAGGGGCTGATCAGCCCCCGCCTGCCTGAGTTCTCGACTAGTGACAGGGGTGTGGTGCGAGACATGCCGCTCTTACGGCCGCGAATGGTGACGAGCACATTGGGACCCATTGGGACGCCAGCGGTCAAGAGGAGCCGGGCGATAGGGTTGAAGAATGGAACCCACGACGGAACACGGGTAGATCTGACCTGTGGTGCCATGATGTAAAACCTCCTGATATAGTGTGCCTCGACATGCTGCGCTCGCGCAAGTCGCGGCGTGAGGAGCCCCTGGTCGCGCACCTGCCGGAGCCGATTGTGAGCTGCGAGGACGGGATCGACCCCGAGCACGAAGCGCTATTGGCCGACTCGGTCGGTCTCGCGCTGCTCGTGGTACTCGAAACGCTGGCTCCTGACGAGCGGCTCGCGTTCGTACTGCACGACATGTTCGCCGTGCCCTTCGACGAGATCGCTCCCATCGTGGGCCGCTCTCCGACCGCAGCAAGGCAGCTCGCGAGCCGCGCCCGCCGCCGGGTGCAGGGAGGGGCCGCGGCTCCCGACTCCGATCTCGCCCGCCAACGAGAAATAGTCGCCGCCTTCCTGGCTGCGGCCCGCGACGGAGAGTTCGACGCGCTTCTAGCGGTGCTCGACCCAGACGCCGTGGTTCGTGCAGACGGCGCTGCCGCACCTCCGGGCGCATTGAGGGAGGTGCGCGGTGCGCCGGCCGCTTTGCCTCCCCGCCCCCAAAGCACTACAATTCTCCCAGAAGCCAACCTGCGTGGATGCCACGACGAGGGAAAAGCCACTGATGATCAACCAGACGCCGACCCGCATTCAAGACATCGAACAACGCCTCTGGCGCGCGGCCGACGAGCTGCGCGCCAACTCCCGCCTCAGCGCCCAGGAATACTCCGTCCCTGTCCTGGGCCTCATCTTCCTCCGCTACGCCGAGCACAAATTCGTCACCGCCGGGGTGACTGGCACTTCCCAAGTGCCAGTCACCTCTTCTCAAGCGCCCGGCGCCCCCTCCCGCCGCCGCCCGGCCGGCAAGCTCGACTACCAGGCCCGTGGCGTCCTCTACGTCCCCCCCGAAGCCCGCTACAGCTACCTCCTCAACCTGCCCGAAGGCAGCGACCTCGGCCGGGCCATCAACGAGGCCATGAAAGCCATTGAGCGCGAAAACGACGACCTGGCCGGCGTCCTGCCCCAGACCTACACCCGCTTTGAAAACCGCACCCTGGCCACCCTGCTGCGCACCCTCAACCTGCCCGACGCCATCGAAGGCGACGCCTTCGGCCGCATCTACGAATACTTCCTCGGCAACTTCGCCATGAGCGAGGGCCAGCGCGGCGGCGAATTCTTCACCCCCACCGCCATCGTCCGCCTCATCGTCGAAGTCATCGAGCCCTTCCACGGCCGCATCCTCGATCCCGCCGCCGGCTCCGGCGGCATGTTCGTCCAGAGCGCCCGCTTCATCGCCGAGCACCAGGCCCCCCAAGTGCCAGGCACTTCGGAAGTGCCTGGCACTTCACCTACGTTAAGCATCTACGGCCAGGAGCGCCTCGAGCAGACCATCCGCCTCTGCAAAATGAACCTGGCCGTCCACGGCCTGGCCGGCGACGTCCGCCAGGCCAACTCCTACTACGACGACCCCCACCACGCCCTCGGCCGCTTCGACTTCGTCATGGCCAATCCGCCCTTCAACGTCAACAACGTGGACCGCGAGCGGCTGGAGAAAGACCCCCGCTTCCCCTTCGGCCCGCCCCGCGTAGACAACGCCAACTACCTCTGGATCCAGCTCTTCTACAGCGCCCTCAACGACCGCGGCCGGGCCGGCTTCGTCATGGCCAACTCCGCCAGCGACGCCCGCCACTCCGAGCAAGACATCCGCCGCCAGCTCATCCAGACCGGCGCCGTAGACGTGATGATCGCCATCGGCTCCAACTTCTTCTACACCGTCACCCTCCCCTGCACCCTCTGGTTCCTCGACCGCGCCAAATCCCACCTCTCCCAGCGACCGGAGGTCGCCGCTCCCCTACCCCCCAGCTCCTCTGCTCCCCCGCCCCCCCGCTCACGTGACACCGTCCTCTTCCTCGACGCCCGCCGCCTCTACCGCCAGCTCAGCCGCGCCCACCGCGACTTTACCCCGGCCCAGATCGAGTTCCTGGCCAACGTCGTCCGCCTCTACCGGGGCGAGCCGCCGGAGCATCGCCACAGCGGCGAAAACGAAGGCGGCGTGGCCCTGCCGGCCTGGGACGACCTCTTCCCCGGCGACGCCTACCGCGACGTGCCCGGCCTGTGCAAAGTGGCCACGCTAGCCGAGATTGAAGTGCAAGGCTGGAGTCTGAATCCCGGCCGGTACGTAGGTGTGGCCGAGCGGGAAGCGGACGATTTTGATTTTTTCGAGCGGCTGGAAGAATTGAATGAGGAACTGGAGCTACTCAATAACGAAGCAAATGAGTTAGAAGCAAGAATTGCCGTGAATGTCTCTCAAATACTGGAAAGCGAATTAGGATGAGCTTGGAGGCATGGAAGCCGCATAAATTGAACGAACTGGGCTTCGTTGGGCGTGGCAAATCAAAGCATCGCCCAAGAAATGAACCCTCTTTGTATGGTGGCCCCTATCCGCTTTTCCAAACCGGTGACATTAAGGCAGCAAACCTTTACCTTCAGGACTACAACCAAACCTACAATGAGAAAGGTCTGGCTCAAAGTAAGTTATGGGAGCCCGGGACTCTCTGCATCACCATTGCCGCCAACATTGCTGAAACTGCAATTTTAGGCATACGAGCGTGCTTCCCGGATAGTGTCGTAGGCTTTATCGCCGATCCCAAGATGAGGTGTTGGATTTGTTGGTGCTGATCGTGGCTGACAAGTTTAAAGATGCCGCCAAAGCCGGCCTCAAGGCCCGCCTCCAATTGCTGGCTGAAGT
>JAKEFB010000252.1 GCA_022616275.1 Chloroflexota bacterium | reverse complement strand
GGCCAGCATCAAGAATATCGTGAATAGCTGCATACCGCAAGCAAGGATAAACTTGGCAGTAGTCCTACGGGCAGCCGGTGAACCTGCACTACCTGTTGAACCATGTCTTAATTTTATCAAATACATGTGGGTTTGCAACATTTAGCACCATATACGGGGGTGAATTAGTGGCGACCCCTATAAGTGTCGGATCTACTTCCTTGCAGGGAAATAACAACCTAAGTGCAAAGGCTAATAGTTGATAGTTCAACTACGATGTAACAGACCAAGGCTTATGTTAAGTACGAATGCACACGACAGTGTACCTGAGTTTTTTTAGCCGCGCCCTTGCATTGGTTTTTAACGAGAGCCAACAGTTCTTATTTGGAACGTAGATCGTTAATGGCCCGCCACTCTTTCGTTTCCGGGTGTTGGTAGCGCCAGTAGTTCCAGCCGTTACATGACTTCCAGCCGCTGGCATCCTTCCCGGCCGTTGACGGTGATGTATATTGCTTGCCGCTGTAAACAATATGCCCCTGACTGTTCAGGAGTTGGGCAGTGATAGTATCGCTGTTCATAGCTCGCACGATCAACGGATAGGTGACGGACACAGGATCAGGTTGGTTGGGGATCGGCTCAGGTACAGAAGCCACGGCCGTTGGCGCGATAAGTTCTCCCCACCATTCTTCGTCCAGGGAAAGGACCGTATGCTGTTCTTTGTTGACACCAATGTCATGTTCAATGAGCAGTTCTAACAACTCGTTGCCGTTGACAAGGCTGATGGGTGTTTTGCCAATGGCGTTGGCTTCGCTCCGCGCCCCTGGAGAAAAGTCTCCGGTTGTGATAATGATTCCCTGCTCGTGAGTGGTGAGTGAGCCACGTAGATTTTGCACGTCGGGAGCCTGAACGTTTTTTTGCCACTTTTTAACCTGGACGGCCGCGTTGATCCTGGTGATGCTGCCTGCATTCAACACACCGCGTACGTCAACGCCACCGTCACGGTGATACCTGGTCACCTGGACGGTGTCTTCTTCAAAGCCGATGGCGATCAGCAATTCTCCAATGAGGGCTTCAAAACGATCGGCTGGCATATCATGTAGGAACTTGCCTAGTTGGTGATGGGTACGTTGGTTGATGATATTGACCCGCTGGCTGATTTCGTCCGTTTGGACGCGCTGGGCCAGGGCGAAATAGCCTTTGCCAACACGCTGAAAGCGGGAATCTTCTTTTTTAGTGTCCACGTAAAGGCGAGAGCCCATAGTCGCGTCGGGGGTTCGGCCTTCGGTGATGATGAGCTGTTGAGCCAGAGCGCGCCGGGCAATTTCGGTGAAATGAAGTGGTTCTTGGGCTTGCTGTAAGACCTGATAAGCGGCATCAAGAAAGTTCATAGGCTACTCCCGGACTTAATGGGACTGGGGTTAATACAGGCTAGCAGCACACTGGCCATTTCTTCATTATAGCGGACGAGTTGATCAATCTGTTGGCGAGCTTTTTGCTCAGGTGTCACAACGTGCCTGTTCCCCAGGTTGTGTGTCTTCTTGGCGTATGGGCGATCGGCTCAATTACTGCCCAATTGTAACGAACTTAGAGAATGTAGGCGAGATACAATCGGTTGAAAAGATCAGTTCATTTCCTCAATCATCCGCCTCATAGCGCTCTGCTTCGCCGGCTCATGGAAATCTTTGCTCGGCCGCGCCCCGGCCGCCTGGTAAAGCCAGACAACACCAACCCCTATCTACCAAAAAGATAACCAGGGCGACCACGCTACAAAATATACTAAGCCCGGCCATGAACTGCCATTCTCTTCACCCTTCCGGCCGAGGCCCGTCAGGGCCAGGCCTTGTTACCCCGCACCCCGCTCTGTGAGCGGCCGTCGCCTTGCCAGCGTTAGAGTGGAGGAGTAGGGGTGCATACCCTGGCTATCTCTATATGTAGCCATTCATGTCAGGATTTTCTATGATTTCCCCCGTATCTGGCGGTATCCGGCCGCTACCCAATGCCGGCGACCCTCCAAAACAGAGATATATGATGATCATGATCTCCTTGACCACCTTGACCACCTTCCCCCCTCCTCACCTCTCACCACTCATCACCCATCCATCACCCATCACTCATCACTCATTACTGAGTCCACTGAAAAAAGTACCCAGGCCGCGCAGAACGCTGTGAAACACCAGAGAGAAAATTCGAGAAATTCGTGCAATTCGTGGCTTTTTTCAGGACTCTCATTACTCATCCATCACTCATCCCTCCACACCCATCCTCCACTTTCCTCCTGACCCTCTAACCCAACCATGAAATCAAAGCCCTTTTAGGCTTCGGCCGGGTCTATCGAAGGACCATCCGTTTATCCGCTTCAATCCGTTGCCCGCCCCCTTCACCTTGTCACCGCTAACCGCTTCGGTTAGCCTGTCACCCCGCTCTGCGAGCGGCCCTTACCCCCCAGGCCATACAACCCCCGCGCATTCTCCCCCAGAATCGCCCCGGCCGCCCCCCAGGCCTCCGCCTCACTCAAGAACCCTTCCTCGACAAATCGTTCCAACACCTGCCCCAGCCCCCACCGCCCCCAGCGCGCCGCCAGCCAGAAAATCTCCGGCATCGTAAACGCGTCAGTGGCAAACAGGACCTTGCTGAAAGGGGCCATCCCCAGGACGTCGCGTAACATGGCCGGAATACCGGCCGTGGCCAGCGGGATCGCCAGCGACACGTCCAGCCAGACGTGGCTGTACAGCGAAGCCAGGTGGGCCGCCTCGCGGTAGAACGGCCAGCCGGCATGCAGCAGCACCAGCGGCGTCTGGGTGCGCTCGATGAGCGCCCGCAGGTGCAGCGGGTTGGCTTCCCGCAAGTCGGCGTCCCTATCGCCGAAGCCGGTGTGGAACTGGACTGGCAGCCCCTGCCCGGCCGCCTGCTCCACCGCCAGCCCCAGCAGGTAGTCAACCAATGGCTTGTTGGCCAGCCGCACCCGGCCGTTGCGCCGGGCCTCTTCCTTCAAGGAGACGAAGGCGGCCGCCGCCTCGTCCCGCGCCGGCTCGCCAATGGCCAGCCCGCTCCGGTAAGCGGCAATGCTTTTCAGGGCCACGGTCCCGGCCGCCCGCGCCTGGCCCACCGTGGCCACGAAGGCCTCCACCATGTCGCCGAACGTTTCCTGCTCGACGATCAACTCCTGGGCCAGCGTCTCCAGCCGTAAAATCGGCCGGACCGGGCAGGGCAGCAGCGCCGCCATCTCCTCCTGGTTATAGGCCAGGTCGCCCCGGTAGCCGTAATCGCACAGCACCAGGCTGATGTTGGCCTCCTTAAACAGGCGCTGCACCCAGGCCCGGTACGGTTGGGCCGCCCGCGCCGCCAGCACGTCCGCCAGCGCCGGCCGGCAATCGAGCAATTCGGCCAGCCAGCGCACGGCCGTCCGGAAGAACAGCGTCTCCTGCGCGTGCCGGGCGTGGACCTCCGGGTCGGTAGACTCCGTAAACCACCGCCTGAACCCGGCCGCGTCCCCCGTCGCCTCCGGCCGCCACAATGGGTGGGCGTGGTGGTCAAGGATGGGGATAGCTGACAGGTCCATCAAACAACTTCGTTGGTGGGGTTATTTGTTATTGGTTATTGCCCCTGCTTCATGTTCCCATGCTGGCGGAGCCAGGCCAGCAACGATTCGAGGTGCTCTTCATGATGATGCCCATAAGAACTCAGGAGAATTAAAGAGAGGGGATGCCCTCCCAGCCATGGGTATCTTCCGGCTTCCAGCAGCTCTTTTTCAGGAATCGCCTCCCCTAATTCCAGGAACCGCAGAAAGCCTTCTCGCCAATCCCGATGCACGCTCGACCACGGTTTTTCCCGGTAGGTTTCATAAATCCAGGCATTAATTTGGTCCACGTCTTCCGACTCCGGGTCTAACCCGGCCGGCCACTCGGGAAACTCGGGTTCCCTATTGGCCAGAGCGGCTTCCATTCGGGCGATGGAACGCTGCTGCCAGGCCCGCAAATGGGCGATCACGTCTTTGATGGACAGGTTGGCCGGAAGCTGCGGGTCAGTGATTTGCGCTTCGCTCAGGCCGGCCAACAGTTCTTCCCAACGATTGAATTCCTCTTTTAGCATGGTAAGGATTTGTTTTTTGTCGTTCATCATCGTTTCCCAATTCGTAGCTGTCCAGGTGACAGTCACTTCCGAAGTGACTGTCACCCTCTCCAATAGCTTCTTAG
>JAKEFB010000251.1 GCA_022616275.1 Chloroflexota bacterium | reverse complement strand
GCAAACAGGGTCACGTCAGCGTCGGTCAGCCCAGCCGCCGCCTGCCGCAGCGCCGCCGCCAGTTCTTCCCCGCTCTGGTAACGGGCAGCCGGCTCCTTGGCGATGGCTTTCTTGATTATCCCCGCCACCCCAGCCGGCAATCCCGGCCGGATGTTCTGCGGTTCCGGCGGCGGCTCGTTGAGGTGTTTGAGGACCGCGTCGGTGGGCGACTTGATGTCGAACGGTAACTGGCCGGTGGTCAACTGGTAGAGCATGATGCCCAAGGAGTACAGGTCGGAGCGGCCGTCCAGTTCTTTGTTCAGGCATTGTTCGGGAGACATGTAGGGCAGGGTGCCCATGAAGGTCCCGGTCTGGGTCTGCATCCCCCCTTCCAGCAGCTTGGCCAGCCCGAAGTCGGTGACCACCGCCCGGACGGGCAGTCCTCCACCCTGGTCGGCTTCCTCTATCGGCTTCAAGAGGGCGTTGTCGGGCTTGACATCCCGGTGGACCACCCCTCGCCGGTGGGCGTAGCCCAGCG
This sequence comes from Chloroflexota bacterium, assembly GCA_022616275.1. GTDB lineage: Bacteria > Chloroflexota > Anaerolineae > Promineifilales > Promineifilaceae. The sequence continues at coordinate 9,129 of JAKEFB010000251.1, read as the reverse complement.
CGTCGGCCACCTGGGCCAGAATCAGCAGCGTTTCGCTCAGCTTGATGACCTGCCCCGACTGTTGCAGTTGCCGGATGTAACCGGCCAGGCTGGCCCCGGCCACAAACTCCATAACCATGTAGAACAGCCCTTGCCGGCCGCCGAAAGTGTGGATCTTGACAATCGAAGGGTGGTCCAGCCGGGCGGCGGCCTGGGCTTCCTGGAGGAAACGGCGCTGGAATTCCGGCTGGCTGGCCAGGTGGGCGTGCATGACTTTCAGCGCCACCGGCCGGGCCAGGTTCACGTCAAAGGCCTTGTAGACTGCCCCCATGCCTCCCTCGCCCAGCAGGGCGTCTATCCGGTAGTTCTCGATTTGCTGTCCAATTAGATTTTGCATGAATGCTCTTTTCGTCTTCTGACACGAATGGCCCGAGTCTTACGAATCATTCGCCCATTCGCATCATTCACAATTTTTCAGAGGCCGGTCTTTACCGCTTATTTTTGGCTTGTTTGAAGAGAAGGCGGTAATTGGTGTGGGCCGGCTTGCTGGTGTCAATGATCCGTTCAATCAAGGTTCGGTCTACTTCTTTTTCCGCCAGGGGCAACTTGACGGTAAAGGTAAAGGGGTCCGCGTCCGGCTCCTCGTCTACAATTTCGGGCCTGGCGCCGGTGTAAATTTCCAGGACACGGGACAAGGCCCAACGGGTACCGCGCCGCTCGTAAATCTGGCTCGCCTCGGCCAGCAGCGTCCGCCGCTGCTCTTCGGACCAGGTGGGGTCAAAGGCAATTTCAAACCAGTTGGCCAGCCAGGGCAAAAAATCTGGCGGGGCGGTCCGGGGGTCCAGGTAGAGATCAAAGTTGCCAACGTTCCACTCGATGGGCGTAAGAATGGACTCAAACAAGGCTAAAAAGCGGGCCATGAAGTCGGTATGGTAAATGCCGGGCAGGTAATCCAGGTAGCGGCTGCCAGTCTGTGACAGGCCAGGCGGCAGCTCGTCGAAACCGGGAGCCGGCCGGGTAGACTCGACGGCCGGCGGGGCGGGCGCCCGGACCACCAACGGCTCAACCGGCAGGGCCGGCTGGCGCTGCTCCATCGTTCGCCCGTTGCCATCGCTGGCCGCGCCGGCCGGCAAGATCAACTCTTCCCCTTTTTCTACCACGTCCGTGGCCATGACCTCGATTTGCTCGTACAGCAGCCGGTAAGGGCCAATCTCAACGACCGTCCCGTGGTCTAAGGGAATCGGCGCATTAGCTGCCAGTCGCTCGCCGTTGATGGTGGTGCCGTTGGCGCTGCCCAAGTCTATGATCAGACAGCCCTCGGCCGTCCACTCCAGCCGGGCGTGCTGGCGCGAAACCAGAGGGTGGTTCAGGCGTAAATCGTTGCCCTCTTGTCGGCCGATGGTGATACCACCCTGGGAAAGGGCCAGTTCTTCGGCTATCTCCGGCCCGGTCACAGTCACTTTGCCAATCAATTGTCTCGCCATGTCGTCTTACCTCTACAACTGGCCAGCCCGCAACTCGGCAATAAAGGGCTCGTAAGCGACGGTATCTGCCCCGCTTTGCAGGCGACGAAAGTAATCCTGGGCGATCTGGCCTTGCTGTTCGCGATTATAATGCCAATATCGTTTTCCGGCAGCCCTGGCCGTTGCCAGCCCGGCCGGACCACCGTAATCGTAGGCTTGCCGGCCGAGCCGGGCCTGGACACTTAACCCCTGGCCGATATAAACCGTGCCCACCCGCTCATACTGGTAAACATGAGCCAGCTCGTGGACCAAGAGAGATAAGTCACTGCGCCGGCCGGGCGGCAAATTGACGGTGTGCCAGGTGGCAAAGGCGCGGTTCTTGTTCAATTTGAAGGCCAGCCGCCACACACCGCCCTCAGCCACCCGCACCTGACGATAACGGACGGCCCCTAGACCCAGGACGGCGGCGGCGGCGGCTATCTCCACTTCGGTCAGGGGACTGGTGTGGGTGACCAGGCGAATGAAAAATTGGGCCACTTCCGGCCCGCCGGCCAGGTCGAAGAAGCGGCAAAGCAGGGCATGCAGCCAGGCTGCCACGCTTGCCGGCCGGCCCGCGGCCGGTGGAGTAGCCACAGTTCCAGCCAGCCGGCCGGCCCGCCGGGAGAAGTCACGCGCCAGGTTCACATTATCTCCTTGAAAGGGTCGTCATTGTTCAATCATACTCTCATTCATTCCTCGCAATCACTCCCGGGCAGCAAAGGCGTTAGCTCTGCTGCCCGGCGACAGGAATGGTGAAGTAGAACGTGGAACCTTCGCCAGACCGGCTTTCAAACCAGATCCGGCCGCCCTGAAGTTCAATCAGATTTTTTGTGATAGTCAGTCCCAGCCCCGTTCCGGGTGACTGGCGCGCCCACTCATCGTCGGCGCGAAAAAATTTCTGGAACAATTTATTCTGATCTTCAGGCTTGATGCCAATTCCGGTATCCTGTACGGTCACCTGGACCATCTTGTTAGCGGAATTGGCTCTTTCTTCTAACTCGACAGCCAGAAAAATGTTCCCCCCAGGAATAGTGTACTTATGAGCATTGCTGATCAGGTTAGTCAGAACCTGGACCAGCCGGTTGTGGTCTGCCCACACCAACGGCAAGTCGGCGTCCATATGGATGCGCAACGTTTGTTGCCTGCCCTCGATCTGGTTTTGCATCGAACGAAGCACCTCCTCTACAGCCCGGGTTATGGAGACAGGGCTACATTCAAGCCGCAAACGGCCGGATTCGATGCGCGAAATGTCGGTCAGGTCTGAGACGAGGGTTTGCATGCGGACGGCATTGGCGTTGATCGTCTTGAGGAAATCGGCCTGCTGGTCGTTAATCGGGCCAACCACACCGGCAGCCAGCAGGTCGGCGTAACCGCGGACAGCAGTCAAGGGGTTATTGAGTTCGTGCGAGACAACGCTGACGAATTCACTTTTGGCTTGGTTGGCACTATCGGCCGCGTCCTTCGCCTGCAGCAACTCCTCGTAATTGCGGGCGTTACGTAGAGCCAGAACCATCTGGCTGGCGGCCGCCTCCATCAGGTTGACATGCTCCGGGGTAAAGTAGCCGAGGTTGGGATGGGTCAGGGTCAGAACACCCAGCAACATGGCTTTATCTAATAGTGGTACTGCCAGGGCGGAACGAGCCGTATAGCTATCTTCAGGAGACGCCAGCCAGCGCGGGTCTTGGGCAGTGTCCAGGAGCAGAGCTGTTTGGTGATGCTGGACTACCCAGCCGGCCAGCCCATCGCGTATGATAGCGGTGACGATTTCTTCTGGTTGCTTGAAAATGAGGTCATTGCGTCCCAAGGCGCTGCTGGTAATCTCACCTGCCTCATTCAATAGGATGAGGCTGTTGCGCCCTCTTGCCTCAGTCGCTGTGAGCCGAATGGCAACATCCAACGTATCCCGTAACGTCTCTTCCAGGTTCAGGTTTTGGGTGGTGGCCCAGGCAACAGTTACCAGGTTTTCAAAAAGCTGTTTCTGGATACGTAGTTCGTCATTCGCCAAGCGCATCTCGGCGTTTGCCTGGAGCAACTCCTGGGAAGTCAACTCCAGAGAACGTTCTAACATGAGGCGGTCTACGTCAAACTGTTTGTAAGCGTCGTTGACTGCCTGGAGAAAAGCTTGCCACTCAGGGGAGAGCGCTTCCAGGTCGCCAAAATGTCGCTTCAACTGGCGTTTCAAGAGGGCATGCATGAAGATAACTTCTTATTGCGTGGTGGCGGTTAATTCGTCCACGTAAATGGCGCCCTGGCCAACATAATCATTGCGCAAGTCATCCAGCACCAGCCCGCGAAAACGAATCGGGTAGTCCACCTGCCCATCATCGGGGCCACTGATGTGCGTCCAGGGCCAATCCTGTTCGACGTCAATAAGGCCGGTCATTTGCGCCCAACCAGAATGGGTCACCCGGCCGAAAGGAACCTGCCAGGTCTGGCCCTCGGCGTCAATAATCCAGGCATTGAGGTAATGGCCTTGGCCATCGCCGTAGACCCATAGTTGCAAGGCATTGGGCGTACCGGCAATGTTATTAAACTGCAGGAAGACGACAAAATCATTGTCTGGGGTAGGAAAGTTGTAACTGATTTTGCCGGACGCCCCCCCACTATAGGTTCGCTCAGAGGACTGGGTAAAGGTGCCGTTGGCCTGGTCACCGATTCCCCAGACACCAAAGTTTTCAAAGCCGAGCGGCAATCCACCGCCCGTGCCAGCGCCCGTAGGTGGTTTTGTGGCTGTAGCCGTGGCCGTTGGCATGGGGGTTGGCGTCTCCGTTGGCGTGGGTGTTGGGGTTGCCTCAGGTAGTGGCGTCGGTGTGTGGGCCGGCGTGGCCAGCGGGTTGCCGCCTTCGGCCAATTCCTGCCCGTCTGGCAGCCCATCACCGTCACTATCCTCATTGGTGGGTGACGTACGGAAGATTTTTACTTCCTCGCCATCGGCCAGGCCGTCGCCATCGCTGTCACGACTAGCAGGATCGCTCTCAACCTCGTTGACCTCTTCCCCATCCAACAGCCCATCGCCGTCGGTATCGGAGCGCCTGGGGTTCAGCCCCAGGCTTTGTTCCAGGCTGTTGGCCAGGCCGTCGTTGTCGTCGTCTTCGGCGGCCGCGGTCAGGGCCACGGCCGTGTCAGTGGCCGCGGCCGTCTGGTTAACGGCAGCTACCGGTTGTGCTTCCGGGGAGGGCGTAGTCTCGGACGTTGCCTGGTCCGGTGGCGTGGGCGTCATTGTGGCCGTCTGGCTGCCAGCCAGGGACAAAACACCACTGCCCACGACGAGCAGAGCGCCGACCGCAGTACCAAAGAACAACAATAGTACCAGCAAGAAGATCAACCAGACTGGAATCCGCGGCCGGAGTTCAAGCTGGCCCGGAAGCGGCCGGCGACTGGACGCCGTGCTAACGGTTAGCTCAAACGGCAACACCTTCGTCTTACCCAGGAGCGGCCGGTTCCGAGAATCAATGACCATGTCCATGGCGGCCACCTCTCCGGGAGCAATCTGCTCCAGGCTGCCACGCAGGGCTTGAAAGCGAACAACGCCAGTCTCGTCCCAGCCTGTGACCTTGAACGTCGCCGGCTGGTTGCCGTCGTTGCGGACGAGGAGCTGGCTCACCTTGCCGCTGGCCAGGCGCGCCGGGCGCAATTCGGCGGCAAAGCGCTCGACGGAAGCGACGACGACCTGGCCTGAAACCAGCGCCATTCTGTTTGAGTTGGCCACGGCCTGGACGAGAAGCCGGAAAGGGTAGTTGCCGGGCCGGACATTGTTGTCCAGCGGCAGATGAATCGTTAAAGGCAGCGAAACCTGGCGCTGCGGCAGCAACTGGAGCGGTTCCCGGTTGACCGTTACCCAACCGACCGGCAAATCAAGCACGTCTACCTTGACCGTTTCGGCGGCCGGCCCCCCGTTCCAGATCGTCACCTGCGTCGCCGCCTGGTCACCGGGGGTCACACTCACCTGGAGCGGTTCAATCATCACCCGGAGCGTTTGCTGTTCCTTCGGCGCAGTCTTAGCCGGTTCCGTCAGGCCAACAGTCCTTTGTGGAGGTTCCAGCACCGTCGCCTCCGCCGGTTGCGGCAACCCGATGAAGCTGAGCACCCGGGCTGCAGGCGCAAAACGAGTCACAGCGTCATCCGTTAGCTGGCCGGCAGCCCGGCGCAAGGCAGCGGCCATTTCTTCGGCCTTCTGAAAGCGGTCGGCCGGAGACTTGGTAATGGCCCGGTTGATAGTCTCTTCGATCCCGGCCGGGAGTCCCGGCCGGACCAGGCGCGCCGGCGTAGGCGTGGCGCTGGCGTGCTTCATAATCGCATCAGTAGGCGACTGGATGTCAAAAGGCAACTGGCCGGTCGCTAACTGGTAGAGAACAATACCCAGGGAATAAATGTCCGAACGGCCGTCCAACTCCTGGCCCGTACATTGCTCCGGCGACATGTAGGGCAGTGTCCCGATGAAAATGCCGGTGGCCGTGTGCATACCCCCGGCCAGCAGCTTGGCCAGGCCAAAATCGGTGACTATGGCTCGCAGGGGTGGTTCTCCGTCTCGTTCCGGTTGAGGCAGTTGCCGGATCATAATGTTGTCGGGCTTGACGTCCCGGTGGACGACGCCCCGGGCGTGGGCGTAGCCAAGCGCGTCGGCGACCTGGGCCAGGACAAAGAGCATTTCGTCCAGCTTGACGGACTTGTGTTGCTGCTCTAAATCCTCGATGGTGGTGGCCAGGTTGTTGCCCTCGACGTAGGCCATGACCATATAGAGGACATCTTGCTCGTTACCAAAATCGTGAACACCGACGATAGAGGGATGGCTCAGGCGGGCGGCCGCCTGGGCTTCCTGCATAAAGCGTTGTTGAAAGCGGCTCTCCCGGGCCAGGTGGCGGTGCATGACTTTCAGGGCTACCGTCCGGTCCAGGTGCAGATCATAGGCGCGATAAACGGCACCCATGCCGCCCTCGCCCAGCAGGGCGTCTACCCGATAGTGCCCAAGCTGCTTGCCGACCAGATCGTCCATAAAATCCCTCCTGCCATACGGTGGGTTATTGGTTATTGGTTATTGGAGGAGTCAATAACCAATAACCAATAACTTCCTGATCTACGACCTCTACTGAGCGATTAAGACCAGAAGGTAGTTCAGCCAGAATCAGCGGCAAAAAGCCAGCAAAGGGCGCAAATTCGTAGGCGCCGATGTCGAAGGCTGGGCCGACCGGCCGGGGCCGGCCATCCAGGTCTTCGGGCACGTCCGGCAACGCAACCCCGGCGTCCCGGGCCGGGCTGGCGTCGTAGAGATGATAGTCATCGTTGGCCAGGTTTAAAAACAGGTCGGCCGGCTCGGCAATGAAAGAGTTGGCGTCATAACCCAGCGCCTGCCATTGGGCCAGGGTAATGACGTTGTTGCCGCCATCCACGCTGAAACGATCCATGACGATATTATAATCGCTTTCAAAGCCGGGAACGGCCGTCGCCGGGAATTCAATGGTACCCCGGAAACTATGCCCGGTGTAGAGGATGTTATTAAACAATTTGTTATTGATGCAGGTGTCGTGACTGACTGTCACCGCCCAACGAGCATCGCCGGCCAGGACAATGGTGTTATTCAACACCCGATTATCGCGTGAGCAAACGCCGCCATCTTCTTGGAAGATGGCAATACCACTAGCATGATTCTGATAGATCAGGTTGTTGCGCACAATGGTATCGGTAACACCGTCCATGTTAACCCCGGCACAGCCTCCAACGCCATTCTCGTAAATGACGTTGGCCTCGACGAGGCCATCAGAGATGATACCATCGCCGCCCTGGCTCAGGTCGCCGTTCATGTGCAGGCCACAATTGGCGTTGTCGTGCAGCCGGTTGCGGCGCACCGTAAAGCGGTCGCCACTGTTGCTGAGGTAAATGCCGTGCTCGCCGTTGCCGTAGCTCTCGTTGTTCTCGACGGTGACGTCGTCCACGAAGGCGGTGAAGATGCCGGTCTCGGCCGTATCCAGGCCGTTGTCGTGGACGATATTGCCGCGCACGATGAAGTGGTGGGAGTGGTCGCTGTCGTTGCCGCGCAGGTCAATGCCCCAATTGGGCGCGCCGGCCACCTCCAGCCCTTCAATGATCCAGTAGGCGACGATGCCGTCCCCTTCCCAGGTCTCGACCTCCAGGTTACTGTCGTGCTGGTTGTTGGGGCCAGGGGCGTTAATAAGGACGGTCTGACCAGGGGCAGCCGTGAGGGTAATCCAGGCCCCGGCCGTGCCGGAGTTTTCAATGCGAGCGCCGACGTACGTGCCCCCTTGAATGACGACCGTATCGCCGGGCAGCGCCGCGTCTACAGCCTTCTGGATCGTCTGCAAGGGGCCGCCCTGGCTACCGTCATTGTCGTCCGAGCCGTCGGGAGCCACGTAAAGGGTCCGGCCGGAGCCGGCGGGCGGCGCCTGGGTGGCCGGGCCGGCCTGGGCCGGCGCCGGCTCCTCCAGTGGTCCGGCCGTGGGCTGTTCGCTGGCAGCCGGGGCATTGGGCGCGGCCGTCGCCCTTTCAGTCGCCGCCGGCAAGGCCGGCGATAGGTTACAGGCCAGCAAGCCCACCACAAACACGAAAGCCAGCCACCCGATTCGCCTATTAAACTTTCCAACCATCTCTTTGCGCCTTTGCCTCTTTACATCCTTGCGTTAAAACCCTGGCGCAAACCTTGGCCCTGCCAAAGTCGGCGCCTTTCCCTCAAATCCATTACTCCGGCCGCCAGCCAGGCTCCCAGTTCGATGGAATTACCGTCAGGCGCGTCTGCTGGGAGCCATCGGCCCGCATGATGTAAAGGTCGCGAGCAAACGTATTCGCGGGCGCGTCCCGGCCGGACTCAAAGGCCAGCCACTGCCCGTCCGGCGACCAAACCGCGTCGCCGTCATGCTCAGGATGGGTCGTCAACTGCGTCTGGTTAGAGCCATCCGGGTTCATGACGTAAACGTCCGGGCCGGTCCGGTTAGACTGGAAAGCGATTTTTGAGCCATCCGGCGACCAGACCGGCCCGAAGTTATCGCCGGTAAAGGTCAGCCGCACCTGGCCGGCGCCGTTGGCGTTCATCGTGTAAATGTCCCAGCTAAAAAAGCCGTCCTGGTTGGAGACGTAAGCAATGAGCGTCCCATCCGGCGACCAGGAAGGCTGGTTGTCCAGGTCGTCATTATTCGTCAGGCGAACCGGATTAGAGCCGTTGGCGTTCATGACGTAGATTTCCTTGTTGCCGTCCTGGTCGGTGTCGTAAAGAATGCGCCCCCCGTCCGGAGAATAGGAGGGGTTGCGCTCGGAGCCGGCGGTGTTGGTCAACCGGGCCAGCCCGGAGCCATCGGCGTTCATCGTGTAAATTTCAAAGTTGCCATCCCGGTTAGAAGCAAAGACGATGCGAGAGCCGTCCGGCGACCACCCCGGTTCCCGGTCTTCGTCCGGGTGATTGGTCAGGCGGGTCTGCCCGGTCCCGTCGTTGTTCATGATGTAAATTTCGTTGTTTCCGTCGCGGAAGGAGACAAAGACGATTTGCTGGCCGCCGCCCAGCGGTGTGGGGACGGCCGTAAGGGTTGGCGTGGCGGTGGGGGCGTTGGTCGGGGTCGCGGTCGGTGGCGGGGTAGGGGTAGCCGTGGGCGCGTTCGTCGGCGGGGAGGTGGCTGTCGGGGGTGGGGTGGCCGTGGGGGGTTGG
>JAKEFB010000250.1 GCA_022616275.1 Chloroflexota bacterium | reverse complement strand
GCTCCCCCGTCGCAGCGAGGGCAGCCAGGCCACGGCCGGCTCGGTCACGCTCTGGCGGCCGAGGCTGAGCAGGGTTGTGCCCGGGCCAACCTCGACGAAGGCGGTGCAGCCTGCGGCGGCCAGGGCTTGTATGCCTTCGGCGAAGCGGACGGGCTCGCGGATGTGGCCGACCCAGTACTCGGCCTGGCTGGCCTCCTCACCGCGCGCCAGCCGGCCGGTGAGGTTGGAGACGAAGGCCACGGCGGGGGGGCGGTAGGCCACCTGGCCGGCCACCTGGGCCAGGGCGGCCAGGGCGTCCGGCTCGGCCAGATCTTGCTTCAGCCGGCTGCGGGCGCTGATGAGCTTCAGCCCGTCGGCCAGGCTGAAGACCCCGGCCACCACCGCGGCCACGTATTCGCCGACGCTGTGCCCCAGCACCAGGTCGGGGGTTACTCCCCAGCTTTGCCACAACTGGGCCAGGGCGTATTCCAGGGCGAACAGCGCCGGCTGGGTGTAGGCCGTTTCGTCCAACAACTCGCCTTTCTCGCCGAACAGCACCTCCAGCAGCGGCGCCTCCAGTTCCCCAGTCAGCAGGGCCGCGCACTCGTCCAGCGCCGCCCGGAAGGTGGGCGAGGTGGCGTACAGCTCCCGGCCCATCCCGGCGTACTGCGCCCCCTGCCCGGTGAAGAGGAAGGCCACCTTCGGCCGCTGGCCGGCCGGCGCCTGGCCAGTTAAGGCCGCCCCCTCCGCCCCGGCGACAAAGGCCGCCAGGGCCTCCTCTAGCTCGCCCGCCGTCCCAGCCGCTATGGCCAGCCGGTGGGCAAAGTGGGCCCGGCCGCTGTTGGCCGTATAGCACAGGTCGGCCAGTGTCTGGTTCGCATGGCCGGCCAGGTGCGCCCGGTACTTCTGGGCCAGCTCCTCCAGCGCCGCCTGGCTCCTGGCCGACAGCGCCAGCAGGTGGACCGGCCGCTCCACCGCGTTCGGCTTCCCGGCCACGGCCGGCGCTTCTTCCACCACCACGTGCGCGTTCGTGCCGCTGGCCCCAAAAGAACTGACGCCGGCCACGCGCGGCTGCCCATTGGACGGCCACGGCGTGCGCTCCGTAGGAATCACCAACGGCACGCCATCCAGTTCTATTTCCGCGTTGAGCCTGCGCAGATGTAAATGGGGTGGGATTTCCTTATGTTGCAGCGCCAGCACGACCTTGATCAGTCCCGCGATGCCAGCCGCGGCTTCCAGGTGGCCGATGTTCGTCTTGACCGAGCCAATGGCCAGCGGTTGATCCCCTTTCCGGCCGGCGCCCAGCACATTCTTCAGCGCCTGCACCTCAATCGGATCCCCCAATGGTGTGCCGGTACCGTGAGCTTCCACGTAACTGACGGCGGCCGGCGCAACGTCGCTCTCCGCCAGTGCTTTGCGAATCAGCCGCTCCTGGGCCAATCCGTTCGGCACGGTGAACCCGCTGGTCGAGCCGTCTTGATTGACGGCCGAGCCGGTAATCTGAGCCAGAATCCGGTCCCCGCTGGCCAGCGCGTCGGAAAGCCGTTTTAGTAGTAACACACCGCAGCCCTCGCCGCGGACAAAGCCGTCCGCAGCAGCGTCGAAGGTCTTGCACCGCCCATCGGCCGCCATCATCCGGGCCTGCGAGGTAACAATGCCGGCATCGGGAGTCAAGATGAGATTGACCCCGCCGGCCAGCGCCAGGTCGCACTCCTTCAGTCGCAAGCTCTGGCTGGCGAGATGGACCGCAACTAATGACGAAGAACAAGCCGTGTCCACCACCAGGCACGGTCCTTGCAAACCGAAAGTGAAGGCGACCCGGCCGGCCACCGCGTTGAGTGCCGTGCCTGTCAGCGCATACATATTGAGATGGGCCGGATCGCCGCTGCGACCTAGAAGCTGCTGATAGTCGCTGCCGCTACAGCCGATAAAGACGCCCGTCTGGCTATTGAATAAGCTGTCCGCCGGCAAACCGGCGTGCTCGAACGCTTCCCAACTCACTTCCAACAACAGGCGCTGCTGGGGATCCATTCTGGCCGCCTCGCGCGGCGAGATGTTAAAAAATGTGGCGTCCACTTCATCAACTCTGTCCAGAAACCCGCCCCAGCGTGTATACATCGTGCCGGGGTTGGCGGGATCGGGGTTATAATAGGCGTCCACATCCCAGCGATCCGGCGGCACTTCTTTGATAGCGTCCACTCCGTCGCGCAAGAGTTGCCAGAAGGATGCCGTGTCCGTGGCGCCGCCGGGAAAACGGCAGGCCATACCCACCACGGCAATCGGTTCCCGGCGAGCTTGCTCAAGCGCGTCCAGCCGCCTCTGCAACTCCAAGGCGTAGAGAGCAAGTTTCTGCGGAGAAAGCTCCAAAATGCGGTCTAGCAGCTCTGCCATCTCACTCTCCTTTGTTTCGGAGCCGCTCGGCCAGCAACCGGGCGACATCGTCGTCCGAAAGCTGCTCTATGGTAGCCAGGACGTCGTTTGCCGGCTCCGCCGGCGGACCATCCACTTCGGCCGCTTGCGCCGGTGTTTCAAATAACGGTAGCTCCCCCGCCAGATAATTGACCAGCGAGACAATATTCGAATAGTTAAACAGGGTGGCCGCCGGGAAGCGCAGCCCCAGGCTCTTTTCCAGCCGGCTCTTCAGTTCAACCGCGGTCAGCGAATCCAGGCCCATGTCAAAGAAACCCTGTCGCAGGTCAAGCGCCTCCGGGGAGGGGAACTGCAGCACGCGAGCCAATTCGTCGCGGACAAACCGCGTCAATACGTCGCGCCGGTTCCCGGCCGGTGTCTCTGCCAGGCGCTGCAGCATATCCGGCGTTTGAGTGGCCGGTGCAGTCTGAGCCGCCGGTCCGGGTTCGATCAGGGTAAAAAGCGAGCGTTGCGCCTTCACCTCGAAATGAGCTTTGAATTTCGGCCAGTCAATCGCCGCTACCGTCTGTTGCGGCACGCCGTCTACCATCAGATCGGCCATCAGGGCTAAGGCCTGTTCCAGCGGCACCGCCTCAATACCGATGGCCGCCAGCAGGCGCTCTTCTTCTTCGGTCAACATGCCGCGTTCCGACAATCTGGCCCAATTGATGCTCAAGGCCGGCCGGCCCAGGCTGCTCCGGTAATGGGCCAACGCATCCAGGAAGCTGTTTGCCGCCGCGTAATGCGCCGCGCCGGTTGAGCCCCACACTGCGGCGGCCGTTGAGAAAAGCACAAAGAAATCGAGGTCAATATCCAGTGTGTGCTGGTGTAACAGCCAGGCGCCATTCACTTTTGGCCGCAGAACCGCTGCCAGCGATGCCGCATCAATTTCTACCACCGGCTGATTGCGCGAAATTCCGGCCGCATGCACGATGCCCCGTAATGGTTTTTCAGCCGTCTTCAGTTGGGCCAGCAGCCGCGCCACCTCGGCCGGCTGGGCCATGTCTACCTGAGCCACCTGCACAGTTGCGCCAGACGCCTCCAATCGCTGTACAGCAGCGATCCGGCGGCCCATCTCGCTCGTGGCCTCGTAAACGGGCCATTCCACCCGCTCGGGAAGGCCACGCCGCCCGGCCAGCACAAGGTGGCGGGCGCCTTGCTCTACCAGCCACGCCGCGGTGCGCAGGCCAAGCCCACCCAGGCCGCCGGTTATCAAATAGGCGTGCTCCGCGCTGATGGACCTGTGGCCATTCGCTCCCGGCCGGCGAGCGGACCGGACCAGGCGGGCCACGTAACGCTGGCCGCGCCGGAAGGCGACCTGATCTTCCACGTCGGTTGTATCGAGTTGGGCCACGATGTTGGCAACGTCGGCCGCCGGTTCGGCCGGCGTGGCTGGCAGATCAATCAGCCCGCCCCACCATTGCGGCTGTTCCAGGGCAATCACTTTCCCCAGGCCCCACAACGGCGCTTGCATCACGTTGAGCGGCGCCTCTTCCCCATCAACGGCCTGGCCGGCTCGCGTCACCAGCCATAGGCGTGGCGGCAGCGGCATAGCCTGCCCGGCCAGCGCCCGCAATAGAGAAAGTACCTGGTCGCAATGGGTGACCGGGCCTGTTGCCAACTGTTCGTCGTCCAGCGTTTCAACAGGCGGTGTCTCTAGACCCCACAGCGAGATGATCCCGCGCAGGCGGGTCTGCTCCACGTCGGTTATCGCAGCTAACAACTGCTTGTAGGCCAGAGGGGCGGCCGGGTCAATGGCCCATTGCCGCTCACCGAGGCGGGCAAAGGATGCCCCAGGGAAAACCAGGTCACACGCCGCGCCACGCGAGGCCAGGTCCGTGGCGAGTTGGACCCCCAGCCCATCACTGTCGGCCAGAATAAGCCAGCGTTCGCGCTGTCCACCCTCGCCGTTCCGGGCCAGAATGAGCGATTGCTGCGCCAACGCCGTGCCGTCCTGGTGTGTGTTCGGTAGGGCGGTTATTTCGCTGAACCCTACTTCTCGCAGCAACGCCAGCCACCGCTCCCTGGGCAGCAAGGCATGTTCCGGCCGGATATCGAAATCACGGAACTTCCACCAGCCCTCGGTCAGGCCGAAAATGAGGTCCAGCCAGCGGCGGTTGTGGGTGACCTCAAGTAAGATGAGCATGCCGCCCGAGGCCAGGTGCGCCTGCACGTGACCCAGACTCCGGCGCAGGTCGCTTGTGGCGTGAAGGACGTTCGCGGCCAGGATGATGTCGAATTTTTGGCCGCGGAAACCCTGCACTTCCGGCGATTGCTCAATATCCAGAATCTCGTAACGTACAAAACCGTAATCGGCAAACTTCTCCGCCGCCCTGGCCAGGAAGAGGGGTGAGACGTCAGTAAAAACATACTCGGTTTGTGCCTGGGCCAGATGAGGCAGCAAGGCTGAGGTAGTTCCTCCGGTTCCGGCACCAATCTCCAGAATGCGCACTGTCTGGCCCTCAGGAATACGAGCAATCGCGCCCGTCACCGCCCGTTCAACCAGGCTGTTTAGGGCCTGGGCCGAGAGCGCGTGCTGGTAGACGCCCTCCAGCAGATGGAACGACCCGTCAGGGAAGAGCAAGGTCAGTGGGTCCCTCTGGCCTCGCAACACCTCTGGCAGGCCAGCGCCACAACGGGCCAGCAAAGCCAGTTCCGCTTCCTGTTGTGGGAAACGCGCGGCCAGTTCTGCCAGATGGGCCGGCACGTCCGGCAGCGGTGAAACCCCAGCAACCTGCCACCCATCATCGGTGGGAACGAGGAACGCGGCCTCCGCCAATTGTTGCAACATGTAGTTGAGGTACGGTTTCCGGCCGTCAACCACCTGCAGCCGTTGCTGCAAATCGGGCAGCGACACGTGCTCGCCGGCCGCGAACGTCCAGCCAAGCTCGCGCAAGGCCTCGACGAAATAGTCCAGGCTTAGGGCATCCAGTTCGGCAAAGAGACGGTCGTAGGCCGCCAGGGCCGGGTCATTGCCCAATACCTGCAGGTGCGCGCCTGCCTGCTCGACCGCGTCAGTCAGCGACGGAAGCGTCCCGGCCGGAGGCGATGGAACAGGCTTGGGTTGCCAGGCAAGCTCATACAGCCACCGGCCGGAAGCCTCAGTAGCGAGCCCGGCCGGTGGTTCAGGCTGGTAGGGCGCTAACTGCAAGCCATCTATTTTGACAGCCACAACTCCTGCGTCATCGAACAGGGACAGATCAACCGTAATGACGTCCGGCGCAGCGCCAGCCGCTTCTTGCAGGATGGCGTGACACCAGAGGCGTGGACCCGGCCGGTGGTAGAAACGCAGGGCCTCTATTCTGGCGGGCCGGTACAGGCCGCCGTTGCCAAGGCAGGCCGCTGCCTGGAAACCGGCCTCCAGGAGCGCCGGATGCAGGGCGTATTGCTCCACATCGGCTCTTAATGCCGCTGGTAGCCTAATTTCGGCCAGCACTTCCCGCTCGCCTTGCCGGAGGCTTTGTAATATCTGCCAGATGGCGCCATAGCTCAGGCCGTGAGCCGCCAGGTTTTGATAGTGTGCGTCTGGGTCACGCAGTCGCGGACATCGCTCTTGAATCGCTGCCAGGGTGATCACAGGCGCGCCGGCCGGGCCTTGTTGGCTCATCTTCCCGGTAATATGCTGTGTCCAGTTGTCTCCACCTTCCAGGGTTGCGACCTGGAAACCTGCGACTTCATTGCCGTCTAAAGTCAAGATCGTTTGCAACAGGCGCGATTCGTTCTTGGGCAGCAGCACGATTTCTTCAACGGCCACCTGCTCAATCAGCAAGGCTGCCGTGCCGAATTGCGTCCGGCCCGCGGCCAAAACCAGCTCCAAAAAGGTGGCGGCCGTTAATATCGTCGTTCCATAAAGTTTGCAGCCGGCCAGGTGTGCCGGCGTGTCCGGCGCGAGTTGGGACTCGAAGACAGGATCCTTAAGCGCCGGTGATTTCAGTCGCTGTCCCAGAAGCGGGTGCGCCGCATCCATGCGGCCATTAGACCTGCTGGCAGGCAGGCGCGAGACGGCACGGCTGGCTCCGTTGGCTGCCAGCGGTAGCCAGTAGCGCTCATGTTGGAAGGGGTAGGTGGGCAGGGCCAGGCGGCGGCGGGCATAATCGGTGTCAAACCCGGGCCAGTCCACCGGCGCGCCCCGGACGTAGAGGGCGGCCAGGCTGGGCAACAACGTCTGCCACTCCTGGCTGCCCCGCCGCAGTGAGGGCAGCCAGGCGGCGGCCGGCTCAGTCACGCTCTGGCGGCCGAGGCTGAGCAGGGTCGTGCCCGGGCCAATCTCGACAAAGGCGGTGCAGCCCTCGGCGGC
>JAKEFB010000249.1 GCA_022616275.1 Chloroflexota bacterium | reverse complement strand
GCGAAGCGGACCGGCTGGCGGACGTGGCGAACCCAGTACTCGGCCTGACTGGCCTCCTCGCCCCGCACCAGCCGGCCGGTGAGGTTGGAGACGAAGGCCACGGCCGGGGGGTGGTAGGCCACCTGGGCGGCCACCTGGGCAAAGGCGGCCAGCATGGGCTCCATCAGGGGCGAGTGGAAGGCGTGGGAGACGACCAGGGGCTGGCTGCGGAGGCCCTCCTGTTCTAGGGTGGCGGTGAGGGCGGTCACGGCCTGGCTGGCCCCGGAGATGACGACGCTCTGGGGGCCATTGACGGCGGCGATGGCTAGCCGGCCGGCATAGGCGGCCAGGTGGGGAGTGACCTGGGCTTCGCTGGCCCAAACGGCGGCCATCTCGCCCGGCTCGGCCAGGCCTTGCATCAGCCGGCTGCGGGCGCTGATGAGCTTCAGCCCGTCGGCCAGGCTGAAGACCCCGGCCACTACCGCAGCCACGTATTCGCCGACGCTGTGGCCCAGCACCAGGTCGGGGGTTACTCCCCAGCTTTGCCACAACTGGGCCAGGGCGTATTCCAGGGCGAAGAGCGCCGGCTGGGTGTAGGCTGTTTCGTCCAATAGCGCCCCCTGGTCGCCGAACAGGACCTCCAGCAGTGGTGCTTCCAGTTCCCCGGCCAGCAGCGCCGCACACTCGTCCAGCGCCGTTCGGAAGGTGGGCGAGGTGGCGTACAGCTCCCGCCCCATCCCGGCGTACTGCGCCCCCTGCCCGGTGAAGAGAAATGCCACCTTCGGCTGCTGCCCGGCCGGCGTCTGGCCAGTTAAGGCCGCCCCGTCCGACCCGGCCACAAAGGCCGCCAGGGCCTCCTCTAGCTCGCCCGGCGCCCCAGCCGCTATGGCCAGCCGGTGGGCAAAGTGGGCCCGGCCGCTGTTGGCCGAGTAGCACAGGTCGGCCAGGGAGGCAGTCGGCTGCTCTGCCAGAAAGCGAGCGTAGCGCCCGGCATACTCAAGTAAGGCTGCCTCATTGCGGGCCGACAAAGTGAACAGGTGTACCGGCCGGTCAGCGTCCAAGACGGCCGTTTCCCGCAGCGGCGCTTCCTCGACGACGACATGGGCATTGGTGCCGCTGAAACCGAACGAACTAACGCCAGCAATCCGCCGTTGCGCCCCCGCCCGCCAGGGCTGTCGTTGTGTCGGCACCACTACCGGCAACCTGTTCCAGGCAATATACGGATTGAGTTTGTTAAGGTGCAGATGCGGCGGAATCTCCTCGTGCTGTAGCGCCAGCACCACCTTGATCAGCCCGGCCACCCCCGCCGCTCCTTCCAGGTGCCCAATGTTGGTTTTCACCGAACCAATGGCCAATGGATTGTCAGGGCTACGTCCCCGGCCGAGGATGTTGCCCAGCGCCTCTACCTCAATCGGGTCTCCCAAGGAGGTTCCTGTGCCGTGTGTCTCCACGTAGCCCACCTGCTGCGGCTGCACCCCACCGTTCTGCAGCGCCTGGCCGATAACAGCCTCCTGGGCCAGGCCGTTTGGTGCGGTCAGGCCGTTACTGTGCCCATCGTGATTGACCGCCGTGCCGCGTATCAACGCCAGAATATTGTCTCCGTCGGCCAACGCATCAGACAGACGCTTGAGGACCAGCATCCCGCAGCCCTCACCGCGCGCGTAGCCGTCGGCCGCCGCGTCAAAGGTCTTGCAGCGCCCATCCGGGGCCATCATGCGTGCCTTGGAGAAGTAAATAGTGGCTTCCGGCGATAGGATGAGATTGACCCCTCCGGCCAGCGCCAGATGGCATTCCCGGTTGCGCAAGCTCTGGCAAGCCAGGTGGACTGTTACCAGCGACGAGGAACAGGCTGTATCCACGGCCAGACTGGGTCCCTGTAAGCCAAGTACGTAGGAGATGCGGCCGGCCGCCACACTCGAGGCATTGCCCGAGCCGGTGTAGGGTCCAATTTGCTCCACCGACGGGCCCTGGTTTATGCCGACCAGCGAATAGTCATTGGTTGTAATCCCCACAAACACGCCCGTCAGGCTGCGGACCAGTTGCTGGGGTGGCCGGCCGGCATGTTCTAACGCTTCCCAGGCTACTTCCAGCAGTAGCCGTTGCTGCGGGTCCATGCTAACCACTTCGCGCGGGGCGATACCGAAAAACTCGGCGTCGAACCGGTCTACCTCGTCAATAAACGCCCCCCACCGGGTCGTCATTTTGCCCGGAGCGTCCGGGTCCGCATCATAAAACGCGTCAATATCCCAGCGATCGCTCGGAACTTCGCGAATGGCGTCCACCCCCTCGGCAAGCAATTGCCAGAAACGCTCAGGGTTGTCCACCTCATTGGGAAAGCGGCAGCCAATACCAATAACGGCAATAGGTTCCAGCGTCGGCGCTGCCGGCGTCTCGCGCTTGGCCTGGGCTGCCTTCAGGGCCAGTACCGCTAATTGCTTCGGGCTAAGATTGGAAATACGTTCAGCAATATCACTCATCTGCATTCTACCGTTGATAGAAACTCATCGCCCTTACCTTGACCTTACCTTGAGTGCCGTTCTTCGCCCAGCGTGGCCAGGATAGCGTCCATTTCTTCTTCTGATAACGCTTCCACCTCTTGCAGGATCTCGTCAAGCGCGTGTGAATCTGATTCTTCGACTACAGGCGGTGGGAGGGCGGCCAACGTCGTTAGCTCCTGCTCCAGGAATTCGGCCAGCGCTTCCACGGTGGGATAGTTGAACAATAAGGTGGCGGGCAATGGGTGCCCGGTGGTGGCCTCCAATACCCGGGTAAATTCCACGCCCATCAAGGAATCCAGACCGAGGTCGTAGACAGACGTCTCCGGATCTAGAGACTGTGGCGTGGTCATACCGAGGATTCTGGCGGCATGTTCCTGAATGTGCCGCCTGAGAATGGTCCGGCGCTCCCCGGCCGGGGCCTCTCCCAGCCGGTGCAGCAGCGCAGAGCGATTGACAACTTGCAGCTCCACCACCTGGGCAACCGCGGTCAATTCTGTATAGAGTGGCGGCGCTTCCTGGGCCGGGAATTGCTGCAAAAACCTGGTCCAGTCCACGGGAATCACGCCAATTTGTGATAGCTCATGGGCCAACACCATTTCCAGCACCTGTAATCCTTGCCGTGGCGAGATTTTGCCGATGCCGTGCCTCGTCCAGCGCCGGTCGCCGCGAGAATCTGCCCTGGCCGCCATACCCACCTCCGCCCACGGACCCCAATTGATGCTGGTGCCCGGCAAACCGTGCGCCCGTCGCCAATGGGCCAGCGCATCTAGAAACGCATTAGCGGCGGTGTAGCTGCCCTGGCCAGGCGAGCCAAGCAACGAAGCCATAGACGAGAACAGCACAAAGAAGTCCAATGAGTGGGCCTGCGTGAGCGTATGCAAATGCCACCCGCCGGCGATCTTTGGCGCCAGCGGTAGCGCAAATTGTGACCACGTCTGATTAACAAGCGCTCCATCCTGTACTATCCCCGCGACATGGACAATCCCACGAATGGGCGGCAAATGGTCGGCCGCTTGCTGCAAGAGGTCTAGTACATCGGCTTCCTGAGCAATGTCGGCCTGGACGGCCAGGACGCGCACACCTTGTTGGCGTAGCGCCGCAACACGTTCCTCCGCCGGGCCAACGGCTCCGCTCCGTCCCGCCAGCAGTAGATGGCGCGCCCCTTTGGCCACCAGCCACTCGGCCACGAGTAGACCCAACCCGCCGAATCCGCCGGCGACGAGATAGGTACTGTCGGCATGGATGGCAACGGCCTGGCCAGGTTTGCTGCCGGCCGGCGTCGGGGCCGCGTGGCGGACCAGGCGGGCGACATACCGCGCCTGCTGGCGAAAAGCGACCTGATCCTCTCGGTCGCTCGACCAGAGTTCGTTGAAAAGGGCCTGGGCCTCGCCGGCGACCCCGGCCGGGTCCAAATCCACTCGTCCACACCAAAGATGGGGTAGTTCCTGGGCGATTACCGCGCCTAAACCCCAGAGCGGCGCCTGCGCCACCGCCGGTGCAGTGCTCCCGGCCGGAACAGGCTGCGCGCCACGCGTGACCAGCCAGAGGCGCGGCCGGCTGGCGATTAACGGTCGGGCGAGCGCCTGTACGAGATGGAGAAGACCGCCACAAACCCGCTGCTGGACTGCCAGCGGATCATCCGCTTCCAGCGCCCACAGATAGACAATACCCTGCAACGGCCACCCGTTGGCGTGCTGGATATCGGCAACAAGCTGGACAAACGCTTCCGGGTCAGTTGGATCGATGGTCCGCTCGCCCGATGGCCAGGCCGCCGTGGCATCGCCGGGAAATACCAGGCTAACCGTGTTCGCCTGGGCGCGCAGAAGGTCGGCCACGGCCCGGCCAAAACCACCCTGGTCCGCGAATAGTAGCCAATGACCGGTCCGGGCGCCGCTGTCCGTCCCGGCCGCCTCCCTGCGCGCTTGCGGCCGCCAGACGATCTCGTGGAGCCAGGGTAATAAATTATGCTGGGCCGTCTTCAGTAAAGCGGCGCTATCAACCCGGCGCACGTGCAGCCCCTCGACCTCGAAGACCAGCTCGTGCGTTTCATCAAAAACCCGGTAATCGAGCGTCAACGCTTCGGCTTGTGCCGACGCACCGGCACGCACCGTCACATGGCTCCATAAGCGACTACCGGGCCGGCGATAGAAGTGCAGGTTATTGACCCCAACCGGTACGTAAGCCTGGGCCTGCTCGTACGGTTCCGTAGCAGCCGCGCCGAAGATCTGCAGACAGGCGTCGAGCAAAACCGGGTGTATCTGGTACGGAGCCGTGTCCGATACCAGTTGCGGCGGCAGTTCAACCAGGGCCAGCGCCTCCCCACTGCACCGCCACACGTGCTGGACGCCGCGGAAGGTCGCCCCAAATTGGAAGCCCACCTGGGCGCTATGCTCGTAGAAGTCGGCGCCTGTAAGTTGGTCATGGCAGCGTGCCTGTATTGTTGGCACGTCGAGCGTCACGCCCGGCGGGGTAATCGGCCGGGACCCTAACTGCCCCGACGCATGTTGCGTCCATACCCCGTCTGTGTCAACGCTCACAATCTGGAACGAAGCCCGGCCTTGCTCCTCCGGCAGGAGAATGACCTGGACACTCTTTTCAGCTTGCGGCGACAATGTGAGCGCTTCCTGAATGACGACGGTTTCCAGGAAATGGCGCTGGTCGCCATTGGTAGCCGCCACGGCGGCCAGCGCCATTTCCAGGTAGGCGGCCGCCGGAAAGACGATAGCTTCATAGACGCGATGGTCGGCCAGGTAAGCTGGTTCCGTGGCTGTCAGGCGCGCCTCAAATTGGATCTCCTTCAAGGGCGAGCGCAAGCGCTCTCCTAAGAGTGGATGCAGCCCGTGCGGGCGATGCCCGTTACGCGCGAACGGTGGTTTGGCCGTTGTCTCCAACCAGTAGCGCTCATGTTGGAAGGGGTAGGTGGGCAGGGCCAGGCGGCGGCGGGCATAATCGGTGTCAAACCCGGGCCAGTCCACCGGCGCGCCCCGAACGTAGAGGGCGGCCAGGCTGGGCAACAACGTCTGCCACTCCTGGCTGCCCCGCCGCAACGAAGGCAGCCAGGCGGCGGCCGGCTCAGTCACGCTCTGGCGGCCGAGGCTGAGCAGGGTCGTGCCCGGGCCAATCTCGACAAAGGCGGTGCAGCCCTCGGCGGC
>JAKEFB010000248.1 GCA_022616275.1 Chloroflexota bacterium | reverse complement strand
GCCCGCCCAAGTTCACTTCGATTGTTAAGGTAACTGTTATGTCAAGAGAAATCCACCTTATTTTTGCCGATTTGTGGTCTTGACAATGGGGTTCACTTTACAAGACACCCCACTTCCGCAAATCAATATTCTGGACAAGAGGTAAGCATAATTGCTATTATCCAATAGTTGGAAAATGTCGCAAATCCTTTAGGTTCTTGTGGAGAGTCAAATGAACGGAGATGAAAACCGCACCGAGGTTGAGCCGTACAATGGTGCTGCAGAGACAGAGCAGCTACAAGAGTTAATTGATCGTTACCAGCTTCAACAGGCACTATTACGGCACTTCGATGAAAGCGAACTGAGCAGCCTAGTTTTTCATTTAGGGATAGATTATGATGATTTGCCTGGGCAAACCAGGAAGGATAAAGCAAAAGGGTTGATCCAGTCTGTAGAGCTACAGAATCGTATTCCTGAACTAATCGAAATCATTCAGGTAGAACGTCCAAATGCCTTCAACCCACAACCAAGTCTTTCCCCAAGGGAGAGGAGACGGTTACTTGCAATGATCAATGAGGCTTTTGATGAAGAAGAGTTACGTACACTAGCGTTTGACCTATTAGTAGATTATGAAGATTTAAGAGGCAGTAAAAGAGGTGATAAAGCTAGAGAATTGATTCTTTATCTTGAACGGCGCGATCAACTTCCGATGCTTATCGAGAGCGCTCAAACAATACGACCCCATATGAACTGGGGGGCTCTTGGCGTCGAAATCGCTGTCAGCGACGCACAGAAACATCAAGAAGACTCCACCCAATTATTGCAAATAGGAGATAAGAGGTCTGAGGGTGATGTCATCAATGGCGTTCAGGAACGTAGTAAGAACGAAGATAAGTTTATAGACAGTGATGATGGAGGGAGTCCGGAAGACTTTGCCCAATTGTTGCAAACTATAAACCACGACTTTGAGGTTATTAAAGATCAACTATCACCTGAGGAGGCTAGCTTGGTAACGAGGGAGCTGCAAAGTACGCAGGAGCTGGTGGGCAAAGCAGAGCCAGATGCACAACTTATCTCTGATAAACTGAACAGCGTTTTGACAATTTTGCTGGCAGCAGGAATGCTGACTGCAACCAACGACCAACTCCAACGCTCTATTCATAACGCTATCAGCGCTGCCGGGAAGTTGATTCAGCGAAAAGGCGATCAAGATGGGTCAGGGAGCTTACCCGATACTGATGGCTCAACAGTCACAGAAGAGGAAGAAGAGGACGATAAGGAACTGCCGCAGCCATTGTTGCAATTGCGCGTTTGGCTTTACATGGTTGACGGCCAGGACGAGGCCCAGATTAACATCCTGAAATCGCTCGATCCGGAGGATAAGGTTGGATGGGGCGCAAATGGCCATACTAAGGCCGACGACATTGTGTTGATGTATCGCACCAGCCCCTACAGCGATATTGCCTACCTTTTCAGGGCTGCGGAACCTGCTGTGTCGGTTCCCAAAACTCCCGATTGGCCCTGGCCGTACCGTGCCCAGTTGGTGGACAAAAAGTTGCTTCAACGGCCGGTCAAACTGGTAGAAATGCGGGAACATCCTCGTTTGGCTGAGTGGGGAGCGACTCACTCTCCCCGAGGGGCGTTGAGGTGGAAAGAAGATATCCGCCAACAGGGCTACTGGGAAAATGGGTTGCGCGGACTGCTAGTGGCCTGGAACCCGTTACTGGCCGAGACACTGGCGCAGTGGGAAAACTCGCCCGAAGCCAATTTGCTGACCGAGGCCCTGGAGGTAGCAGACGAGATTCTGGAGGCTAGGGATCGTTCTTCAGCCTTATGCCAGATTATTGGGTTTGTGGGCAAACTGGATGAAGTTGAGCAAGAAACCTTGTTGGTACCCTTTCGCGCTGACCGGGACGTGGCCGTGCGACAGGCTGTTGGCAACGTTTTAGGTCCAGTGCCGGTTGAGTCAGTAGATAGTATACTGTCCGAAACGGAGGAACAATTCAACGAAGGGAGCTATGAAAAAGTTATCCAGAGGCTCAGAGAGACCCAGCAATATTGGGAAGAACATGCCTTGCCAGAACAACGGAACAGGGCTGACGACTTGCTGGCCCGGTCATTGATAGCCATTGACCGGCCCGAGGAGGCCCAACCTTACCTGCACCGTCTAATAAGAACAACACCTAAACTGCCAATACTCTCTTCCCAAGAACCACCTGACAAAGAGAAACAACCTGATATTACCACCGAACCGAGCAACACGACTATTGAGACCTTGACCGATTTAGTCGAACAGCACAGCCGCATAAACCCGGCAGCCACCGAGCGTCTCGCCAACCAGATTCTGGAATCTGATCCGACCAATACGACTGCGCTGGAGGGCAAGGCCCGTGTGTTAGCTCAGGACAAGCAACGACAGCTAGAGGCTGCCCGCTATTACGGAATATTGGCTGAGCGCCCAGTTGAGCCAATAGCCCGTGCCTACTATCAGGCCTATGCTAAACGTCTTCGGCAAAATCTGCCACCCAGATCGCTGGCTATTGAAGACGTGTTCCAACAGGCCGACATCGCCCAGATAGGGAGCGGCAACGTGGCGGCAAACACTCTCAACCTGACCTTGGACCAGTTGCAAATACAGACCAACCTGCCGCCGGATGTTCTGCGGCAGGCTCTCAAAAATCTTGTGCAACAGGTTGGTAAACTACCTACTATTTCAGCAACTCAGAAAGCAAATTTTCAATTTCGGGCGGATCAGGTAATGCAGCGCGCGACCCAAAATGAGGACCCTGTAGAGACGATGACTCAGTTACAAGCGCTGCGTAACCTGCCCTTCGTCAATTACCTGTTTATAGACCAACCAGCCTTGCGACGTGCCCTCATCCGCGCTGTCTGCACCTACCGCGAACGGCCGTACCGCCGTACAGTTCTTTACTTGCGCTCGTTAGCCCGACGTAGAATCTGGGAAGAGATATTGACCCAATCGGTTGTAGAGGCCAACTTGAATGGTCAGATAGCTAATTCGATGCAAGCATTTGATAACCTGTTTTCGGCTGTTTGGCAACAGGGTATGGTGAAATACGGTGAAAGAGCAGAGCGATCTGTCAGCGATATTGTGGCTGGTGGGGAAGCTGATCTTCAGCCCCGAGATTGGCGGCAAAACCGTTATGAGATGCTGGCGAATGAGTCGGTTGTGGCTTCTATAAATCTGAACGGCAACTTTTACTTCGATGCAGAGCGACCGGAGTTACCAACTGACCTACTTTGGCAGGAGTTATACGATCTTCTTTTTAATCAAAGCGATTTTTTCAAAGGGCAGGATAGCTGGTATCGCCTTGACCATACCGGACTAGGCGGCCTGGCACCGCTCCTGACCTCGGGCCTCCTTCATATCTTTCACCCCGAAACACACCTGCCGTACGATGAGATTAAGATGGGCCTGGCTTTACAGCGCCTGGGTGTTGCTGAGGAACGGTTACAGATGCTGTCCTATCGTGGCTTTATCGAACTGGTGAACAGTCTGCTGCTTGATGAAGACCTGGGTTTTGAAAGCCTCGCCGACGTGGGTCTGTTCCTGCAGCTTGTGGCCGAGGACGAAAAGCTGACAGGTTACATGGATCGCTATACAGATAAAGCAATGCCATTGCATCAGCCACTAATCAATAGTCTCAACATCGAAGCAGCGGCTATAGACAGTGAGTTGATGCTACCAGATTCAATCTTCGAACAAATTGTTTCCTCGTTATCGGCTGGCAATCACATCATTCTTATTGGTCCGCCGGGTACAGGCAAGACGACGTTAGCCCACGACATTTGCCGTCACGCCCAGGACCGTGGCCATTGTCGAGGGTTCATCTCCGTTACGGCAACGGCAGATTGGACAACTTTTGATACAGTTGGCGGTTACATGCCCACGGCCGAGGGCCAGTTGAAGTTCAACGAAGGTATCGTTCTAAGGGCGGTCCGCGAGAAGAAGTGGCTAGTAATTGACGAAATCAACCGAGCCGATATTGATAAGGCCTTTGGCGAGTTATTTACCGTCTTATCAGGACAAGAGGTCACATTGCCTTATCGTCACGGTTATGATCCTGTGCGTATACTACCGCCAGGTAAAACTGGTCAGACGGACAACGATTATCCGATCCCTCCAAGTTGGCGCATTGTGGGTACAATGAATGTTTACGATAAAGCTTCACTGTTCGCCATGTCTTATGCCTTTATGCGCCGGTTTGCTTTTATTGACGTAGGTATTCCCAGAAATTTTGGAGCGATCATCAATCAATTCTTACTGGCAAAAGGATTGGCAATTAATAATGATATCGCCAGCTTGCTCCGGGATGGAATTTTCAAGCCTGACGGAGAAATAATGCGACAACGGCAACTCGGTCCGGCTATTGTGAAAGATGTAGTGAGCTATGTTTACCATCGAGCGGGCAGTGGTCAGGTTTCCCTAGATAATTTATGTGAAGCTCTTTTGTTATATGCCATTCCTCAGTTTGACGGCTTAGAAAGGGATAAGATTGAAGTTATCTATCGGAATCTATGTGCAATTTTTAAGGATACAAGGACATTTGTGGCGATACAGGTCCGTCTGGCAGAATTGTTCCCTCAATATGCTGATCTATTTACAATAATGCCCGAATAGCTACAAATAAAAAAGGATGACTACTGAACAGGAACGGATACAAGACATATTTCTGACTTATCTAACACAGAAAGAACTGCTCTTGCCACAATGTCCGCAGCAGTTGTTGGACAGTAACAACTCTTTGCGCGAAGCGTTGTGCGCCGCCTGTTTCCTGGCTAATACAGGCGAGGGTGTGGATGTACGGCACTTTTTAGACGAAACAGTGCCTTTGTTATTGCGGCAGCTCAACCGGACGACAGAACAACAGCAGGTGCAGTATATTAACCGTATCCGGGGAAAAGTGGACTGGCCGGCTACCTATAAGGCTCGTTACCATAACGAGCATAACCTAGCCCTGTTTGTTTGTCACCAGCCACTACGTCAGAATGACACCCTTGAGAATCAGTTGTTGAAGTATATGCTGTCGGCAATTGAACAACTGCTCCCCTGTGTGCCGGATATCTTACTCTCTGCCGCCAGGTGGTCAGCGGGTTTAAAACCCAACTGGATGCGCGAACGTTTGGAAGCAATGCTCCCTCGCCTACGATTGTTACGGAACCACATTCGATTGCGAGAGGTTACATTGCCTCCATTTATTACAGTTAATCACCTTTTGCGCGCCCGAACCTCGAAAATAGGGTTTTATGGTTTAGTAGCTCAACTGTATGAACAGTACGAAGGAATCGTGTTGCACACCCAATGGGAGTATATTCGGCCGGTTTTTCGACAAACACTATTGTTGCCTACTGACGAAGAGGGAGACATCTATTTGCGCATTGCAGCGACAAGCTTTCTAGAAAGCGCCCTCAATTGGCCCAAGCGAAGTTAACCGATCCGCATGGGCTGGTGGTCCGGCCGGACGTTTCCCTGGGGCAGCTTACGCCCGGCGCGCCCTCGCGGCTGGTGCTTGTGCCCGGTAGCCGGCAATGTACGGCCGTGCTGCTGGCCGATCCGCGCGTTCACCAGTTGTTGGAAGCGACGCTGGAGGCTGAGGGTTACGTGGCGGCGCTGGCGCCGCAACCGCCCTCCGGCCGGGTGAGCCAGCCGGCCGGGGATAGCTCAACCCGATTTCTGGCCCAAGGGGAGACGCCGATTGCCGATTTTGTCGAACAACTGGTTACGTTGACGGCAATTTAAGCCCGCATTACCACCTCTCGAAGGGCAGTGCCAGGCACGGGGCAAACGGCGCTGGTCAGGTGTAGTCTTGATGCCCCGTGCCTGGCACTACTCGACAGGCCGGCGACTTTTGGATAAAACTGTCCAGCAAGAGGCATGAAGGATTCAACTCCCGTTACCCGCGCCCTGGAGGCGGCCGGGGTCCCTTATCGCTTTTTTCGCCACCCTGGCCCGGTCCATTCGCTGGAGCAGGCGGCCGAGGAGCGGGGTCAGCGGCCGGAGCAGGTGGTGCGGAGTATTGTCTTCCGGCTGGCGCAGGATGAGTACGTGATGGTGTTGATGGCCGGGCCGGGGCAGATTTCCTGGCGGGCCTTGCGTAGCTACCTGGGCCAGTCGCGCCTGACGACGGCCAGCCGGGAGGAAGTGCTGCAGGTGACGGGGTATGAACTGGGGGCGGTCTCGCCGTTTGGCCTGCCGGCCGGGATGCGTGTCCTGGTGGATGAAAGTGTGCTGGCCGAGGAGGAGGTGTCTATTGGCTCAGGAGAGCGAGGGGCGACGGTGATTCTGCGGCGTGAGGATTTGCGGCGGGCGTTGCCGGCGGCGGAGGTGGGGCGGTGGAGGTGAGGGGGTGAGGGGGCAGGGGGCAGGGAGGCAAGTAGGCAAGGGGCAGGGGGGCAGAGGAGCAGGGGGCGGGCAGGATGCCCGCGATCCCAGCGGGGGGATGCTGGAGTTCGGCTGCCGAACTCTGATCCTGGCGGGGTGGTTGGTGGCGTGGGCGGAGTGGGTTACAATGCGGGGCTATGAACAGTTTTCCGCCTGCGCTGCTGGCCCTGGAGGATGGGACGGTGTGGCCCGGCCGGGGGTTTGGGGCTTTGGGGGAGACGACGGGGGAGATTGTTTTTAATACCAGCCTGACGGGCTACCAGGAGATTCTGACTGACCCTTCTTATCACGGACAAATTATTACGATGACGGCGCCGCACATCGGCAATTATGGGGTGGCGGCGGAGGACGACGAGAGCGGCCGGGTGTGGGCGGCCGGGCTGGTGGTGCGCAGTCTCAGCCCGGTGGTCAGCAACTGGCGGGCGCGGCAGAGTTTGCCGGAGTACCTGGCCGGACAGGGGGTGGTGGCTGTGACGGAGGTGGACACGCGGGCGCTGGTGCGGCACGTGCGGACTTATGGGGCGATGCGGGCGGCGCTCTCTTCGCTGGACCCCGACCCGGAGCGGCTGGTGGCCGTGGCCCGGGCGGCGCGGGATATGAATGGCCTGGACCTGGCGGTTGAGGTGACGTGCGCCGAGCCGTATCGTTGGACGGAAGGGCAGGCGTGGTGGCGGCCGGGCAGGGATGACAAGGTGACAAGGGGAGGGGGTGACAAGGGGACAAGGGGAGGGGGGTTTCATGTGGTGGCGTATGATTTTGGGATTAAGCGGAATATTTTGCGGTTGCTGGCGGGGCGAGGCTGCCGGGTGACGGTGGTGCCGGCGACGACGCCGGCCGGCGAGGCGCTGGCCCTGGAACCGGACGGCATTTTTCTGTCGAATGGACCGGGGGACCCGGCGGCGGTGAGTTATGCAATTGAGGCAGTTAAGGAACTGTTAGGGTGGAAACCAATTTTTGGTATTTGCCTGGGGCACCAAATTCTGGGGCTGGCGCTGGGCGCTCAGACGTACAAGCTGAAGTTTGGGCATCGCGGCGGCAACCAGCCGGTGCAGGTGACGGCCGGCGGGGCGGTGCAGATTTCCAGCCACAACCACGGTTTTGCCGTGGACGCGGCGACGCTGCCGGCCGGAGTCGTCGTGACTCACGTCAACTTGAACGATGGCTGTTGCGAAGGGCTGATGGCCGCGGAGCAGCGCGCCTTTTCGGTCCAGTACCACCCGGAAAGCTCGCCCGGCCCGCACGACTCGGACGAGTTGTTTGACCGGTTTGTGGAGATGATGGCGGCGGGTGGGTAGAGACTTCGTCCTGAGACTCAGTCCGAAGGATTGGAGATTAGAGATTGGAGATTAGGGATTGGAGATTATCGGAAATAACCTCCCGGAGGTTTATGGTTACTACCGATCTTTCGTGTCAAACCTCCGGGAGGTTGCGGTTGAGTGGTGAGTTGGCGGCGTGAAACGGAGTGATATACAGACGATTTTGATTCCGGGGTCCGGCCCGATTGTCATTGGGCAGGGGTGCGAGTTTGATTATTCGGGGGTGCAGGCTTGCAAGGTGCTGCGGCGGGAGGGCTACCGGATTGTCCTGGTGAATTCTAACCCGGCGACGATTATGACCGACCCGGAGATGGCCGACGCCACGTACGTGGAGCCGCTGACGGCCGAGCTGGTGGAGAAGATTATTGCGGCCGAGCGGCCGGATGCCTTGCTGCCGACGGTGGGCGGCCAGACAGGGCTGAACCTGGCGGTGGAACTGGCCGAGTCGGGCGTGCTGGAGCGGTACAGGGTACGGTTGATCGGCGCGGACCTGGCGGCGATCCGGATTGCCGAAGACCGGTCGAAGTTTAAGGAGGCAATGGTGGCGGCCGGCGTACCTGTCCCACCCAGCCAGTTCGTTTATTCGGTGGCGGAGGCCCAGACGGCGGTAGAAACCACCGGCTACCCGGCGCTGGTGCGGGCCTCGTTCACGTTGGGAGGGACGGGCGGCGGCGTGGCTTATGGGCCGGATGATCTGGCGGCCGTGGTCGAGCACGGCCTGCGGGCCAGCCCGGTAGGCGAGATCCTGGTGGAGCGGTCGCTGTTGGGCTGGAAGGAGTATGAGCTGGAGGTGATGCGCGACCGGGCCAACAACTTTGTGGTCGTCTGCTCGATTGAAAACGTGGACCCAATGGGCATCCACACCGGCGACAGCATTACAGTGGCCCCGGCCCAAACGTTGACCGACCGGGAGTACCAGCATTTGCGCGACCTGGCCCGGCGGGTGATGCAGGCTGTGGGTGTGGAGACGGGGGGCAGCAACGTCCAGTTTGCCGTTAACCCGCAAACGGGGGAGGCGGTGGTCATTGAGATGAACCCCCGCGTCTCGCGCTCGTCGGCGCTGGCCAGCAAGGCGACCGGTTTTCCCATCGCCAAGATTGCCGCGCTGCTGGCGGTGGGTTATACGCTGGACGAAATCCCGAACGACATTACCCGGGTGACGCCGGCCAGCTTTGAGCCGAGTATTGATTACTGCGTGGTCAAGATTCCGCGCTGGAATTTTGAAAAGTTTCCCGGCGCAGACGCGACGCTGGGGCCGCAGATGAAGAGCGTGGGGGAAGTGATGGCTATCGGCCGGACCTTCCCGGAGGCATTGAATAAGGCGGTCCGGGGGTTGGAGATTGGGGTGGCAGGGTTTAGCCGGGCGTTGGGGAGGGAGGGGGAGAGGGGGAGACGTGTCCAGGGCGAAGCCTGGACCAGGGACAAGGAGACAAGGGGAGGGGGAGAGGGGGTGGCGTTGGGGTTGCCGACGGCGCAGCGGTTGTTTGAGATTGCTTCGGTGTTGGCGGATGAGGCGGCGGCGGCCGAGGTGGTGGCGGCGACGGCGATTGATCCCTGGTTTGTGGCCCAGTTGCGGGCGATTTTGGAGATGGAAGAGGAGCTGGCCAGGCTGGGCCGGCCGCAGGGCGCGCCGTTGGAAGGGCTGACGGCCGAGTTGCTGCGGGCGGCCAAGCGGTTGGGCTTTGCCGACGCCGTCATTGCCCGGGCGCTGGGAGTGGCCGAGGGAGAGGTGCGGGCCAGGCGGAAGGCGCTGGGGATTACACCGGTTTACTACCGGGTAGATACCTGCGCGGCCGAGTTTGAGGCGCACACGCCGTACCTGTACTCGACGTACGAGAGCCAGTGCGAGGCCAACCCGACCAGCCGGCCGAAGGTAATTATTTTGGGCGGTGGGCCGAACCGGATCGGGCAGGGGATTGAGTTTGATTATTGCTGTGTGCAGGCCTGTTGGGCGCTGCGCGAACTGGGCTACGAGACGATCATGATTAACTGTAACCCGGAAACGGTCAGCACCGATTACGACACGGCTGATCGCCTGTATTTTGAGCCGCTGACGCTGGAGGACGTGCTGAACGTGATCGAGCTGGAGCGGCCGGAGGGGGTGATCGTCCAGTTTGGCGGGCAGACGCCGATTAACCTGACGGCCGGGCTGGCCGCGGCCGGAGCGCCGATCTGGGGAACGCCGGCCGATGCGATTGACCTGGCCGAGGACCGGGGCCGCTTTGGGGCGATGTTGCGGCAGTTGGAGATAGACCACCCGGCCTGGGGGCTGGCCCATTCACTGGAAGAGGCGCTGGCGGTGGCCCACCGGATCGGCTACCCGGTGCTGGTCCGGCCGTCGTTTGTCCTGGGCGGCCGGGCGATGGCCATTGCTTACGACGACGCGTCGCTGGGCCACTACCTGGAGCAGGCTGCCCGCGTTTCGCCCGGCAACCCGGTGTTGATTGACCAGTTTATCGAGGACGCCTTTGAAGTGGACGTGGACGCCCTGGCCGACGGGGAGCGGGTGGTTATGGCCGGGGTGATGCAGCACATTGAGGAGGCCGGCGTCCATTCGGGCGACAGCGCCTGTGTGCTGCCGCCGTACAAGGTCAGCCTCTACCACCTGAGCATTATTCGCGACTACACGGAAAAGCTGGGCCTGGCGCTGCAGGTGCGGGGTTTGATGAACGTCCAGTTTGCTATTAAGGACGAGATTGTCTACGTGCTGGAAGTGAACCCCAGGGCCAGCCGGACGGTGCCCTTTGTCAGCAAGGCGACAGGTGTGGCGGTAGCCAGGATTGCCGCCCAGGTGCAGGCCGGCAAAACGCTGGCCGAGCTGGGCTTTACAGAGATGCCGCCGGTAGACGGCTTTTTCGTCAAGGAGGCGGTGTTGCCCTTTAACAAGCTGCCGGGCGCGGATACGCGGCTGGGGCCGGAGATGCGCAGCACGGGCGAGGTGATGGGCCACGCCGCCCACTTTGGCCACGCCTTTGCCAAGGCGCAAATGGCGGCCGGCTCGCCGCTGCCAACCGGCGGGGCGGTATTGATCACGGTCAACGATTTCGACAAGTCGGCGGCCCTGAAGCTCGGCCGGGACTTGCACCGGCTGGGCTTTAAGCTGTACGCCACGGCCGGCACGGCGGCTGCCCTGGAGCGAGTCGGGCTGCCGGTGACGGTGGCGCCCAAGGCCAGCGAGCCGGGGCGCAACACGGTGGCGCTGATTACTTCGGGCGAGGTTGACCTGATTATTAATACGCCGCTGGGGCCGCAGGCCCACGCCGACCAGACGGCGATGCGGGCCGCGGCCGTGCAGCACAACGTGCCGCTGATTTCTACCCTGTCGGCCGCCCAGGCGGCGGTGAACGGTATCCGTGTGCTGCGGGAAAAAGAGTTGAAGGTGCGCAGCTTACAGCGCCACCACGGGGGCTGATATGGCCTGAATGGGGGATTAAGCGATGCTCATCACATCTGTTGTACTCATGCTGATTCCTATGATATTGACCGGGGCCGTTGCCTATATGATAAAAAGCGGTCTCGAAGGTCCAGGAAAGCCTGTCCTTGGACACATTTTCATTGGTCTTGGTTTATTAGTTTTCATGCTTTTACCCATGATGTACGCCATCATTCATGAATCCTCATGGGGAACAATATCTTTTATCGTGGCGATTTATGTAAGTCCCTTAGCGGTTATTGCCGGCATTTGGTTAGCGCTGGTATTGAAGGGGACGAGGCGCATTGCCGGTGCATTGTTTGCCTTGGGTTATCCTGCTGTTCTTTTTGCAGCCATTATGACAGCTATTAAAATTGGACTTCCTTTGACGCCGGAATCTATTACAGAGCAGCGTGGCACGGAGATTGTGATGGCCCTAGAACGGTATCGGATTGATAAAGGGCAGTACCCGGATTCATTGAATGAACTGAAACCGCGATATATGAATGAAATACCGCTTGCTCTCAGCTCGGAGGGTGTTGATTGGTTGTATACTGTTAGGGCGGAAGAATTCACTTTGGGTTACATGAAGGATCCAGACAAATTTGGGGCCTTTGTTTGTCTGTATGAGCCGAGTAGGGGCGACTGGGCATGTGGACATAATCAATGGGGGCCGTTTAAGCCAGTGCCGACCCCGCAACCACAGTTCATGAGGTAGTAAATGATGAACAAGTACCGTTTGCTTCTGTTATTGTTGCTCCCTGCCCTGTTGATAACAGGTGCTCTGGCCGGCCGGCAGATTATGGCCGGTGACGAGCTGGTCATTGTTTCTATCCAGCCGGCGCCGCGTTCGGGGAACGTTTCCACAGGATCGCCGATTGTAATTGAGTTTGACCGGCCGGTGGCGCAGAGTTCGATTAACGCCGGCTCCTTTATGGCCTTTGGTAAGTGGAGCGGCCCGGTTGGCGGGGCGTATACTTTCAGTAACCTGGACCAGACGGTGACGCTGACGCCAGACCAGCCTTTTTCGGCCGGTGAGCCGGTGATGGTCGTCCTGTCCAACCAGATTGAGGGCACGGATGGGGCCCCGCTGCGCAGCGCCGGTTATTCTTTCCACTTCTGGACGCAGGCTGGCGTTAGCCTGCGGCAGATGGAACTGCTGGACACGCTGTCTACCCGGACGACGCCGCCAGCGGGGACGAGGGCCTACGGTGGGACGGCGACCGACCTGAACAACGACGGCTGGCTGGACCTGACGATTGTCAACGAGGATTCGGCCGACGTGCGGGTGTTCCTTAACATGGCCGACGGAACGGGCAATTACCACGACTTTATCCAGCCAACCTTCCCGGTGAACGTCCAGGCCAGCCCCAACGAGCCGGCCGATTTTAACGGGGACGGCAACGCCGACCTGGTGGTAGCCAATATCAGCACCAACAGCCTGTCCATTTTGTCAGGCAACGGCGACGGGACGTTTGACCCGCAGCAGGAGATCACCGTCGGCGGCCAGCCGCGCGGGGTGGCCGTGCTGGATGCCGACGGCGACGGCGACGCCGATATTGCCAATACCAATTCAAGCGGGACCGGCAATATGTCTCTGCTGCTCAACAATGGTAGCGGCGTCTTTGGCGCGCCGAGCTTTTTTGAGGCTGGGGTGAGCAAGGAGTGGGCCTTGGGCGCGGCCGATATGAACGAGGACGGGATCATGGACCTGGTGGTGGGCGGCCAGACCAGCCAGCAGGTCATCGTGAATTTTGGCAACGGCAACGGCACGTTTACGCCGGCGGGAAGCGCCTACAGCGTCGGCGGGGCAGTGTGGATGTTGATGGTCGGCGACGTGAACGGCGACGGCCACGAGGACGTGAGCACGGCCAACGGCAGCAGCAACAATGGGGCCATCGTCCTGGGCAACGGGGCCGGCGGGTTTTCGGCTCCGGCGGTGATACCGACTGATCCGTTCGTCCTGGCCACCGACCTGGCGGACATTGACGGCGACGGGGATCTGGATTGGGCGACCTCCAGTTTCTTTGGCGATTGGAACCTGTACGTGAACAATGGTGGAATACAGGGCGGCACGGCCGGCACGTTCAGCTTCGATCAGGCGTTCCCGGCGACCCAGGCGGCGTCCTGTGCCCTGATGCTGGACTTTGACAACGACGGCGACCTGGATCTGGCGCTGATTGACGAGGTGGCCGACGAGGTGATCTTGATGAAGAATTTGATGACGAGCAGCGTCCAGAATGAGACGTTGTTGCCTTTAATCAGGACTGAGGAGTAAGGACTGAGGACTGAGTGGGGGCGATGAGCGATGAGCGATGAGTGATGAGCGGGAGGTTTGCAGGTAGGCAAGTGGGCAAGTAACTTGCAGACTCGCAAACTTGCAGACTCGCAGACTGGTAAACTTGCAGACTCGCAGACTCTAACTTTTAAGTGAAGGAGCAGTATCATGACTTCACGTGGACAGGAGGGGACGGCGGTTGAGATTGTTGATTACCAGGAACGATGGCCGGGGGAGTTTGAGGGGATGGCGGCCGGGTTGCGCCGGGCGTTGGGGGAGCTGGTGGTGCGCATAGACCACATTGGCTCGACGTCGGTACCGGGGCTGGCGGCCAAGGACCGGATTGACGCGCAGGTTGCCATTGCCTCGTGGGAAAAGCTGGAGCAGGTCCGGGCGGCGATGGAAGAAGCGGGCTACTTCATGCACCCAGGGATCGTGGCCGACCACCGGCCGCCGGGGGCAGTGGGGCCGGATGCCGACTGGGAGAAACGGTTGTTCAAGGAGACGCCGGGGCAGCGGCCGGTTAATTTCCACGTGCGCCTATGGGGCCGGCCGAACAGCCGCTATGCCCTGTTGTTTCGCGACTACCTGCGCGCCCGGCCGGACGCGGCGGCGGCCTACGCCGAGCTGAAGCGCCGCCTGGCGGCATACCTGCCCCAGGAGTTGAAAGTGTACGCCATCGTCAAAGACCCGGCCTGTGACCTGATCATGCAGGCGGCCGAAATGTGGGCGGTGGCGACGGGTTGGAAAGCGGAGAGGTGACTGTCACTTCCGCAAGTGACAGTCACCTGGCGTCCCAAAGCTCTCCTTACACTTTCCGCGGCCGGGCCGGTGGCTGGGCGGTCATGGCCGCAGCCAGGGTGGTGACAGCCGCCTGTTCAATGTCGTGAATTTTCAGGACGTGGTCGCGCAAATTGGCACATAGGGCGGCTACTCCAGCTTCGTCGAGGGGGAAATCGGCGGCGACGGCCGCTTTGATGGTCGCCAGCCGGTCGTTGATCTGGCGGATTTCGCCCCGGGCGGCATTACCCTGTTCCAGGAAGAGCCGGCGGCGACGCAGCATTAACTCGCGGCTCTCTTTGAACAAAGGCACGTCGTCCGGTAGGAGGGCCTGGCTAAGGGCATCCCAGGCCTGGGCGCTGTCCCGGAAGATCCCGGCCGTGTCACGTAGGGCCGGTTTGTCGAGCACCAGGCTGGCTTCATCCAGGAATTCGGCGTAAGTGTCCCGCTCGGCCCGGCCGTTCTTGCCGAAGAGGTTGATGTCCCAAAAGGCCCAGGTCAGCCCGGCGTACATTTTCTCGCCCGGCGGGAATTCTTTGGCCCAACTCATGCGCTGGGTGGGTTTGGTGAGCAGATCGGCCCAGTAGCGGAAGGCAGCCAGGCCAAAGTTGTTTTTCGACCCCTTGGGCGGCTTTTCAGTGTAGAGCTTGAGGCAGTCCCAAATGCCTTTCCAGACCGCTTCCGGCAATTTGTCCGGGTCGGGCGCTTCCAGGGTCAAGAGGCGGTGTTTGACGTTTTTGACCCGGCCGCGGGCGGTGGCCAGCTCGGCCGGGGTGATGGTCAGGGGGACGCGCGCCCGGTCGGCAATACAGACGGTGTTAGCCTCTTCCTCATAGCCGTAGACGATGAGGGGGAACATGGCCCACATGCCTTCGTCCATGGGCAGGCTGTTATAGGGCAGGCTGAAGATGTCGGCCCAGACGATGGCCGGCACGCCGTCGGCCAGGGTCTCCACCAGGTTGCGCACGGCTCGCTCCGGCTGGCTGGTCTGGAGGATGTTCTGGGCCACGCCCAGGCGCTGCAACAGCGTGTCCAGCGGGTCAAAGGTGTTACGGGTCAGAATACGGGCCTGGGGATCGTACCCCTTATAGGCGAAGGAAAAGTAGCCCATGACGATGCCGCCGCTGATGCCCAGCAGCATGGCCTCGCTATAGGGCCGGCCGGTGTGCGGCGCGGTGACGCCCCGGTAGTCGTAATAATTGCGGACGCTGCCCGTCTCCCAGTGCAGCCCGTCGAACTGGCGGTATCCTTGTAACGTCGGCATTTTCTATCGTCTCCTTTTGTGGGTGAAGTTGTTATAGCGGGCATTATAGTGGGGAAAACGGCCTTGTGGAAAAGAAGTGATATACTATTCGTCTATGAAGGTAAATCTCGGCCGGCTGGAGATCTTGAAGAAGAAACTGGTTGCAGAGACCGACTTCTACCGGGTTTTCAATTATTTTTTCGATCACTTTGGCGAGAATGAAGCCTTCCTGGACCTGGGCGGCCCGACGCGCCATCCCACGCTGGAGAAGATTATCGCCCAGGTAGGCGGCGGATTATTGGGTACGCGGGTCGTCTTAATGAATTTGCTGCTTATCCGCTTGCCGGAACAGGGCTTTATCCACGGCGGCTGCGTTCTCAACGGCCACGTGGTCAACTTTTTCTATTTTGAAGATATTCAGGTAGGGATGATGGCCATTGCCCTTTCCCGTAAGCAAGGCGAGACAAAAATCGTCCGCTTCAGCGGCCTGACCGTGCCGGGAGAGCCGAAACCATCCTTGAACTGATGTGGAGTCAGGAATGCACCCCAATGAACAATTGATCGAAAGCTTCTATGCCTGCTTCGGCCGGCGCGATTACGCCGGGATGCTGGCCTGTTACGCGCCTGAAGTCGAGTTTTCAGACCCGATTTTCAGGCTCAAGGGGAAGCGGGCAGGGGGGATGTGGCACATGCTCTGTGAAGGGGGCAAAGACCTGAAGATAACGGCCGGCGACATTCGCGCCGGCGATACCCAGGGTCAGGCCCACTGGGAGGCCTGGTATACCTTCTCGTTGACCGGCCGCAAGGTACACAACGTGATCAACGCCGAATTTCGATTCGATGACGGCCGGATTGTCTGGCATCAGGATCGTTTTAGCTTCTGGCGGTGGACGCGGATGGCTTTGGGGCCGGCCGGGCTCTTTTTGGGCTGGACGCCGCTCGTCCAGAATAAGGTCAGGCGCACGGCCAATGGCAATCTGGAGAAGTTCATTGCGGCGCATCCAGAGTATCAATAGTCGTAATCCTCTTGCCACCGGCCGGACGGCCGAAATCTACCCCTGGGGGGAGGGCCGGGTCTTGAAGCTGTATCGCGATTGGTATCCGCCCCATCTGGCGGAGTACGAGGCCCGGATTGGCCGGGCGGTGCAAGCGGCCGGGCTGCCGGTCCCGGCGGTGGGGGAGGTGGTCGAGGTGGCCGGCCGGCGGGGGCTGGTCTACGAGCGGGTAGACGGCCCCTCGCTGGCCGAGGTGTTGCGTGCGCGGCCGTGGACGTTATTCCGGGTGGCCCGGCTGCTGGCCGAATTGCAGGCGACGTTGCACGCCGGCCGGGGCACGCCGGAGCTACCGGCGCAACGGGAGGTGCTGGCCAGAAAGATCCAGGCGGCCGAACCGTTGGCGCCGGCGCTGCGGGAGGCGGCACTCCGGGCGTTTGACCGGCTGCCCGATGGCGAGCAGGTCTGCCACGGCGATTTTCACGTCGAGAACGTGCTGCTGGCGGCACGGGGGCCGGTGGTGATTGACTGGATAGACGCCACGCGGGGCAACCCGGCGGCCGACGTGGCCCGGACGTCGGTGCTTCTTTTAGGACCACTACCACCGGAGCGGCGGTTAGAGGCTTTCTTCGTCCGCTGGTTTCACGCTGCTTACCTGCGCCACTATTGGCGGCTGCGGCCGGAGGGGCGGGAGCAATATCCAGACTGGCTGCCTATCGTCGCCGCCGGCCGGCTGAGCGAAAACATCGCCGACCAGCAGGAGTGGTTGGTGGAAGTGGTTCGGAAGAGGTTGGAGATTGGAGATTAGAGATTGGAGATTGGAGATTATCAATCTCCAATCTCCAATCTCCTCTTTAGCGGCGGTGGCGGCTGCCGGTGGAGCCACTGGAGCGGGAGGAGGAGCTAGAGCGAGAGGGGGAGCGAGAGCTAGAGGAGGAGCGGAAGGAGCTGGAGGAACTGGAACTGCTTCTGAAGGATGAACGGGAAGAGCTGCTCCAAGCGGACCAGTTGTCGCGGGATTGGCGGTGGTAGACCTGGTTGTGGCGGAGGATGGCCTCTTTGGCCTGGTTGACGGCCGTCTGGGCATATTCGCGGGCCTGTTCGGCCTCCCGGCGAATCCGTTCCAGCATCTCCCGCGTGGCCCCTTCCAGGTTGGTGTCGGCCGGTATGTGGCGGATGGCCTTGTTGAGCGCTTCCTGCCCGGCCATCCCGGCCCCCTTTTCGCGGCGCAGTCCCTCGGCCGCCCGGATCGTCCGCCAGGCGGCCTCAATCGCCTCGCGGGCCTTGATGGCTGCACCCTCGTACGTCTGGCGAGCCGTCTCGGTGCTGGCCTGGGAAAAGCGCGCCGCCGTCTCGGCCGCCTGGTAAGCGACGATGGCCTGCTCCAGGGCGGCCGTCCACTGGCTGTCTTCCAGGTTAGCCGTCTGGCCGGCCAGGATTTTGGCCACCGACCATTGGGCTTCCAGCTCGCGGGCAGCCCGGTCTACCTCCGGCGTGCGCATGACGGCGGCCAGGTGTTGGG
>JAKEFB010000247.1 GCA_022616275.1 Chloroflexota bacterium | reverse complement strand
GCAGGGTACTCAAGTAATCAAATAATAGGTACTGAAGTAACGTCTTTTGGGGTCGGAGCGAAGCATCCCTGAAACCTGCTATTCAGCACGACCTGAAATTGTCAAGCTCTTTTCGGATGAAATGGACCACGCCCTATTTTTTATAGTACCCTCGGCCGTGGTGGGGGTGTTGAAATGCGTTGGCCAGTTGTTTCCATTTAGGCAACAACCTCCACTTATCCTGCGGGCAAACCAAACAACAAAAGGAGGTTTGCCAATGGGTAGGAAAAGTGACGAGGAACGCCTGGACGAGATTCGGGACGCGATTGTGGAGAACCCCGGACATAGACCCGGGTGGTTTGCCCGCCTGCTGGGTTACGATAATAAGACGATGACCCGCGC
Source organism: Chloroflexota bacterium (assembly GCA_022616275.1). Classification (GTDB taxonomy): domain Bacteria; phylum Chloroflexota; class Anaerolineae; order Promineifilales; family Promineifilaceae. The sequence continues at coordinate 9,106 of JAKEFB010000247.1, read as the reverse complement.
CCTGCCGCAACTGGAAGAGCGGGGGGATTTGCTGGCGGAGGACGACGACGGCCGCCTGAGCTGGCAAGGCCGGCGAAATTAGCCCAGCCGGGAAAGATATAGCCCGAAACCGGGATAATATATAGTATCAGTAGATCCAATTTTGCTCGGCCCGGATTGACAAATCCGGGTTAAAGCCGGGGATTTGTCAATCCCCGACGAATCGCCCAACTCCCCCCAAAAAGTGGCGTTATTCGGCAACGCGCTATGCTACACTGTTGCCGGAGGAAATGAGAATGAGTCGCCAACGTAGAAGAAACAGGCACATTCACGAAATGGAACGGCTTTACACCGAACGCGCCTATTCGGATATTGAAATGGCCGAGAGGCTGGGGATTGATCGTAGCAACGTCTTCAAGATTCGCCAGCTTATGGAGACAGAATTAGGCGTTCCCTTTTACGAGGAATCCCGCGGCCGCTACCGGATTGACCCGCGCCGGCGCATCAGCCACATTCCGCTCAACCCGCAAGAAACGCTGGCCCTTTACCTGGGCGCGCGCCGCTTGCAGCAGCAGACGCGGACGGGCCAGCAGGACGTGGCCAGCGCACTGGAGAAGCTGGCCCGGGCGCTGTGCAAGCCGCTGGCCGAAAGCCTGGTCCAGGCGGCGCGGGCGGTGCTGGAACAGGAGCAAGACACCCGGCAGGAAAAGGTGTTGGCTACCCTTGTGGAAGGCTGGCTGCAAGGGCTGCGCGTGCGTATCCACCACCGCAAGCTGCATGGCCAGTTGCGGACCTACACGGTTGGCATTTACCAGATAGAGCCGGCGGTGTGGGGCGACGGCGTTTACCTCGTTGGCCACAGCGATTACCACGGCGACCTGGCGACGTTTAAGGTCTCGCGCATTGAGCAGGCCAGCCTGACGACGGAGCGATACACCGCGCCGGCCGATTTCGACATTCACAAGTTGCTCAAACACGCCTGGGGCATCTGGCACGCCGACGCCGACCCGGTGACGGTGCGGCTGCGCTTTAGCCGACAGGTGACGCCCCGGGTGAAGGAGAGTATCTGGCACCCCTCGCAGACGATCCGGTCGCTGGACGACGGCGGCTGTATCTGGGAGGCGGAGATTGCCGAGTGGCAGGAGATGGAGCCGTGGGTGAGGGGGTGGGGGAGCCAGGTGGAGGTATTGGAACCGGCGGAATTACGGGAAGAAATCATGGCCGACGTGCAGCATTCGTCAAGGAAGTATGGCCTCGTGGCCTTGTCCCAATCCCCGGATGATCGGTTGCTTCGCCTGTGGGGCAAGACGGTCAAGGGCCGGGAAAGCGAGTACCACCCGGCCCTGTACCACATGCTGGACGTGGCCCACGTGGCCCAGCAGTTGCTCCGGCCGCAGGCGTCGCCGCGCTGGCGCAACGTGTTGGCGGCGGCCCTCAACGCCGACGCCGACACGCTGCCTGAATGGCTGCCCTGGCTGATTGCCTTGCACGACATCGGCAAAATTTCTGTGCCGTTCCAGGCGCAAAACGACGCCCAACGGCAACGGTTAAAAGAAGAAGGCTTTGAGTTTGGCTATTGGGGACCATCTGACAGGCGGAAGCTCCATCATACGGTTGTCGGCCGAATCGTTCTGAAGAATGCCCTCCAACATCTTCCAACTGGACTGCAAATGCCGCTTTTAGAAATGGTCGGGGGACATCATGGCTTGTACCAGTCGGTTTCTGGCGTGCATCGCGAAGATTTTGAGGGGACGGAAGAACCGGCCGAATGGGCGGCGTTACGCCGGCGGGCGATGCAACTCCTGGGCAGTATCCTGCTGCAAAATGAACCAACCCCCTGGCCCGAACCGGCGCATCTATCGGCAGCCATCGTCGCGCTCAACGGCTTTACCATCTTGTGTGACTGGCTTGGTTCGGACGAGGCGTATTTCAAACCGGCTGCCCACCTATCGCTCATTGACTACCTGCCGCGCAGCCGCCAGCGGGCGCAGGAAAGAGTGAGGACGGCCGGCTTCTTCGAGCATGTGCGTAGCGATAGACCGACGGTGTTTGGCCAATTATTTGCTGAAATTGGCGCGCCGCGCCCACTGCAGCAAGCCATTGACCTGATCCCGGCCGGCCTGCTGGCCCAACCATCCCTGACGATCATCGAGGCTCCCACCGGCGAAGGCAAAACAGAGGCCGCCCTGGCGCTGGCCCACCGCCTGGCCGTGGCTTCCGGCAGCGACGAACTGTACATTGCCCTGCCGACGATGGCCACCAGCAACGCCATGTATGAACGCCTCCAGGAACACGTGCGCGACCGGCTTGGCCTGCCGCTGGAGTTGGTCCAGTTGGTCCACGGGCAAAATTTCCTGGTGCGCGATGATTTGCGGATAGAGCCGTTGGGCAACGGCGACGAAGAGACCCACCCTGCCCTGACCTGGCTCCAGCCTAAACGGAAAGCGTTGCTGGCCCCCTTTGGCGTGGGCACAGTGGACCAGGCGGAATTGTCGGCCTTGAACGTGCGCTTTAACGCCTTGCGCCTCATTGGCCTGGCGGGCAAGGTGGTCGTCCTGGACGAAGTCCACGCCTACGACGCCTACATGTTGGCCATCATCGAGCGGATGGTGCAATGGCTGTCGGCCGTCGGCAGCTCCGTGATCTTGCTGTCGGCCACGCTGCCCAAAGCGACCCGCCGCCGGCTGGCCCAGGCCTACAATGAGGCCGCCGTCTTGCCGGAAATAGATGGCAGCGCCGGACAGCAGGATTATCCAAGCCTGTTGGTAACCGGCCGCTCTCAGCCCATTCCCCACCATACTTTTCCAGCGGCCTTTCAACCCCACAAAACCATTCACCTGCAGACCAGGAACATGAAAGAAGAGGCCTGGGAGGAAAAGGCGCGCTGGTTGCTGGACGCCGCCGGCCAAGGCGGCTGCGTTTGCTGGATTGCCAACACCGTTGACCGCGCCCAGCAAATTTACGGGGCCTTACAGAAGTTACTGGAGAGCGAGGGAATAAAGGGGATTGAATGCACTCTCCTACATGCCCGCTTTCCCCTGGCCGATCGCCAGGAAACGGAACAGGCAGTTCTGGAAAAATATGGCAAGGGGAGAGAGAAACGGCCGGAGCGCGGCATCGTCATCGGCACGCAGGTGCTGGAGCAAAGCCTGGACCTTGACTTTGACGTGATGATGTCTGACCTGGCCCCCATTGACCTGCTATTGCAGCGCGCCGGCCGGCTGCACCGCCACCAGCGGGACGGCCGTCCCCCGGCCCACGCCGAACCACAGTTCTACGTCAATTGCGAATTAGGCGACGATGGCTTCCTTAAACTCGGCGCGGACCGCTTCTACGCCGAATACGTCTTGCGCCAGACGTGGGAAAGTATTCGCCAACGGGACCGGCTAACGCTGCCGGACGATTACCGGCCGCTCATCGAAGCCGTCTACCACGAAGAAGCGCCGCCGGATGCGTCTGCCCTTTACCGGGCCTGGCAGGAGTTACAGGAGCAGCGCGACAAACTGGAAATGGAAGCGACGCAACGCCTGACGCGCGAGCCAAGCCCCGACGACACGTTCACGCGCGGCAAGATAACCTTTGGCGACGACGAGGAAGATAACGCCTGGTTAGCGGCCAAGACGCGCTGGGGACAAACAAGCGTGACGGTAATTCCCCTGATGCTTGACGGCGCCCAGGCCCGTTTGATTCCGACAGAAGAGACGCTGCCGCTTGATCGCGATCTATCGCGCCAGGAGCAATTTGAGTTACTCCGGCGCACCGTCCGCCTTTCCCGGCCGGGTATCGTTCACACGCTCATCGGCCAGCAACAGCAACGGCAGGCGGAGTTCGGCCGGTTATTCAGCGAATCGGCCCTGCTGAAGTATTGCATTCCGTTGCGGCTGGAGGCGACGGCCGGCGAGGATCTGTTTGTAAGCCGGGATTTGCCCCTCAGCCTGGATCGCAAGTTGGGTCTTGTGATCCGGCGGGAGGAAAAGGAGGTGGAATAAAAAACCCCACGTGTGTGGGGAAAATTTGTTAGGTGTACTGTTTGACACAAGTACACATTGGTTCACCCCCAATTTGCTTGGGGAACCAAACTAATTATAATCAGATTCCCAAACCAGGCAAGTGGTTGCTGTTACTGTTTGACTCAAGTTCACATCTTTCTTGACACCCTCTGTTGATTGCGCTACTATATGGCGCATGAGAGCAAACAAATGTTCCAGTCAGTGTGCAAGGACAATCCTGGTTGTATGGTGTGCCATTGCCAATGGCTACGGCACTATGGAGAAAATTGTATGTGCAACAGGTCTGGCGTATGAGGTGGTATGCCAGGCAGTGGATGAATTGGTTGCCTATTCGTGTGTCGGAGTCAATCAAGGCAGATTCATTGTTGAGGAATCACCGGAAAACAGTGGAATGATATGCCCCTGCTGCAATCGGCCCATTTGATACTTATTCTAGACCTGTTCCAAAAGGAGCAATATGTATGACACCATCGTTTAACTTGTGGTCAGAACCGTGGATCACGTTGGAGAAGCACGACGGTTCGCAGGAGGAGGCCAGCATCGAGGACGCTTTGCTGCGGGCGCAGGCGTACCGGACGCTGTACGAGCCGTCGCCGCTGATCATCGCCGCCATTCACCGGCTGCTGGTGGCGGTCTTGCAGGCGGTCGTCCGGCCGCAAACGGCCGGCGACCTGGCCAGGCTGTGGCGGGCGGGCCGCTTTCCAGCGGACGACATCCGCCGCTTTGGCGAAGACTACGGGGCGCGGTTCGACCTCTTTTCGCCGGACCAGCCCTTCATGCAGTCGGCTGACCTCCCTCTCGCGCCGGACAAAAAGAGCAACGCCAAAAGCGTCGGCTACCTCCTCCAGGAGCAGCCGGCCGGCACGGCCGTGACCCACTACAACCACACTTACGACGACCGGCAGCAATTCTGCCCGGCCTGCGCCGCCAAAGGGCTGCTGCTCATCCCGCCTTTTGCCTCGTCCGGCGGCGCGGGGATCAAGCCCTCGATCAACGGCGTGCCCCCTATTTACATCCTGCCCGGCGGCCGGTCTTACTTCGAGATGCTGGCCGCTTCGCTGGTGACGCCGCCCTACCAGCCAGACGCCGCCGCCCAGGAAGATACCCCCTGGTGGCAGCACGATCCGGTCGTGGCCGCCAAGCGAGAAGTGACCCGCGTCGGCTACCTGCACAGCCTGACCTTCCCCGCCCGGCGCGTCCGCCTCCACCCCCGCCCGGACCAGCGGCCCTGCACCCGCTGCGGCGCCGTCTCCGACTGGAGCGTGGCCAGCATGGTCTACGAAATGGGTGAAAGCCGGCCGAAAGACGCCCTCTTCTGGCGCGATCCCTTTGCCGCCTACCGGGTGAGTGGCGACGAAGCGCCAACCCCCATCCGGCCAGTGGAAGGCAAAGCCATCTGGCGCGAGTTTACCGGTCTTTTCTTGCCTACAACGCCAGATAGTGGCGCTTCAAAAGGACGGGCCTTTTACCGGCCCAACCTGCTCAACCAGTTAGATGAACTGTGGGAGCTGGATGAGGCGGTGTTGCCGTTTCGCGCCGGACGTTATCCGTTCCGCACCATCGGCTTACGGACCGATATGAAGATGAAAATCTTTGAGTGGGAAGAGGCCGGCTTTGAGGTCCCAGCCACGGTGCTCTTTAACCAGCGGGCGGCCGGAAAAGTCCGGGATGGTATCGAGTTTGCGCGCCAATGCGAAGGCATTCTGAAAGGCATGTACCAAAGGTATTTCAGTGGCCGGGCGACTGAGCTGCCCGATGCTGGCCCCATCAAAGGTTCCGCTGCCCTTAAAGCACAAATGGCGCAGCGCTACTGGCAGCAATTGGGCGATGCCTTCCGTTTGTGGCTTCTCCGCTTCGAACCGGCCGCCGGCCTGGAGATTCTAGCTGCTGATTGGTTGCAGACCGTGGTTCGCGTTGGCAGCGACGTTTTCCGGGAAACGGCCGAGTCTCTGAACAGTGGCGCCTCGGACGCCCTCGTCTGCGAGCAGGCCATCAACCATTGTCGCGCCAGCCTGTACAGCTTGCGTAACAAAATGAAGGAGAACAAGGCATGATAGAAGAAAGAAAACGAAGACGAGACGAACAGATCGGCCGGTTCCTTGAAAACCTGGCCGGGCTGGACGACGGCGAGCGGGCCTTGCTCAAGCGCAGCGCCGGCCAGACTCTGGCCGAATCGGGCCGGGCGATGTTCCTGTTCTTCCAAAAACTCCTGCCCTACGGCGTCCCCAGAAGGCAGGAAGAGTCTTATTTTTTGCTGGCCACCCTCTACCCATTCGACAAGCGACAGCGGCAGGCCAGGCAAGAGCAGGAAGGAGAGGCAGCGCCGGCCGTTGAGCGTATCGGCGGCCTGGGCGACTCTTTGCGCCGCGCCCGCAACGAACAAAACGAGACCGGCTTTAACCGCCGCCTGGCCCGGCTGCTGGACGCCGATGCCCAACAATTGCCCTTTCAACTGCGCCAGGCCGTCATGCGCCTGGCCAATGACTGGGTCCCCATCAACTGGGCGCAACTGGCCGAAGACGTCCTGAATTGGGATAGGCCCGGCCGCTACGTCCAAAAAGAGTGGGCGCGGGAGTACGTGGCCCCGCAACCGCAGGTCAATGAGAGGTGACTGTCACTTCCAAAAGTGACAGTCACCTGATAGGAGAGATAACGATGTTAATTCAAATTCACATGTTGCAAAACTACGCCCCTTCCAATCTCAACCGTGACGACTCCGGTTCACCCAAGAGCGCCGTCTTTGGCGGCTACCAACGCGGCCGCGTCTCCAGCCAGTGTCTCAAGCGCAGCATCCGGCGCTCGACCACCTTTCGCGAAGCCTTCCAAGCCGATAATCTGCTGGCGGCGCGGACGAAGCGGCTGCCCCAACTGATCAGCGATGCCTTGCAGGGTATGGGCGTGGCCGACGAGGCGCGCAAGGCCATCGTCGCCCGCGTCCCCGAAATCGGGCAGGAATCAACCAAGCGGGAAAAAGCGACCGTAGACCCGGAAAAGGAAGAAACGCGGCAGTTGATTTTCATTGGCAGCGGCGAAGCGCAAAAGATTGCCGAAAAGCTGCTGGCCCTCTACCAAGAGGCCGGCGACAAACAGTGGCAAACGCTCAAAATTGAGGAAATCACCAACCGGCTGGGGGCCAGTGTGCCGCTGTCAGTAGACATTGCCATGTTCGGCCGGATGACCACCTCGGCCGCCTTTGAAGACGTGCAGGCGGCGGTGCAGGTGGCCCACGCCCTGGCCACCAACCGGGTCACGCCGGAGTACGATTATTATACGGCGGTGGACGACCTGAAACCCGAGGACGACCCGGGCGCCGGGATGATCGGCGACGTGGAGTTCAACAGTTCCACCTATTACAAATATTTCAACGTCCACTGGGAACAACTGGTGGAGAACCTGGGCGGCGACCGCGAAATCGCCGCCAGGGCCGTCACGGCGCTGATAGAAGCGGCGGCTATGGCCCAGCCCAGCGGCAAGCAGAACAGCTTCGCCGCCCACAACCTGCCCGACTTCATCCTGGTCGAGGTCAGCCCGAAAAACATCCCGGTCAGCTACGCCAACGCCTTTATCAGGCCGGCCTACCAGTCAGAGCAACAAAGCTTGATGGGCAGTTCCGTCGCCAAGCTGAACGAGTATGCCGGGCAGGTGCGCAAGGCTTATAGCCTCAATGGCCAGCGCGCCTACTTGAGCCTGGCCGACGTGCCCATCAGCAACGCCGAAGGCCAGGACACCCTGGCCCAATTGCAAGCGTGGGCGGCGGCTAAAATCGCGGAGGCCACGCATGGCTAAGACGCTTTTTCTGCGGCTGGAAGGGCCGCTGCAATCGTGGGGCGAACGCGGCCGGTGGAGCATCCGGGACAGCGCCGCCGAGCCGACGAAGTCTGGCGTCATTGGCCTGATTGCCTGCGCCATGGGCTATAGCGAGGACGGGCAGCTCCGCGCCCTATCCGAACAGACCCGGATGGGCGTGCGGGTGGACGCGCCGGGCACGCGCCTGACCGATTACCATACCATTGGCGGCGGCTACGAGGAACCGGCCCTGCTGACGGCCGAAGGCAAACCGAAAAAGAGCAGCGGCCGGCCCCACACCGAAATTTCGGAACGGGATTACCTGTCCGGGGCCTCTTTCCTGGTCGCGTTGCAATCGGATGACGGGGGGCTCATTGAGCGGATGGCCCACTATGTCCAGAACCCGGTCTGGACGGTGTTCCTCGGCCGCAAATCCTGCCCGCCCTGCCGGCCTATCTTTGCCGGTGTAGGCGAGTACCGTGATCTGGAGGAAGCTCTGGCCGGCCACCCGACGTGGAGCGAGTACGCCCGGCGGCCGGCGGACGGCAACGTGCGCGGCGTGATTGAATGTGAGCCGGCCCAGGGAAACCGCCGGCGGGATCACATCGTCTCCCGCACCTATCGCCGCTTTCAGCCGCGATACACGCGTGATATTCGTGTGCCGTTAGGAGAGGTGACAGTCACCTCGGAGGTGACTGTCACCTTTGACGAGGAGGAGGCAAGCTGATGTACCTGTCCCGACTTTTGCTCAACCCCCGTTCGCGCCAGGCGCAGCGCGAAACGGCCGATCCGTACCAGCTTCACCGGACGCTGATGCATGCCTTCGTCGAAAAGCGCGACCAATCGGGCGTGCTGCACCGGCTGGACGTGGACCCGCGCAGCGGGGCGATCATGCTGCTGGTGCAATCGCTGGCCGAACCGGACTGGACGTGGCTGGCCGAAAGGGAGTATCTGCTGCCGGCCGACCCGTTCGGCGGCCTGGAGAACCCAGCGGTGAAGGAGTTTGACCTGCCCCTGCGGGCCAACCAGTTGCTTAACTTCCGCCTGCGCGCCAACCCGGCGGTCAAGAAAGTGCGCCGCGACGACAAAGGCCAGCGGCGCAACAGCAACCGCGTGCCCCTGGTCCACGAGGAAAAGCAGGTGGCCTGGCTGGAACACCAGGGCCAGGCCAGTGGCTTCCGCTTGCTGCGTCTGGACGTCAGCCGGCCACAAACCCTGGCCGGCCGCAAACGGGAAAACGGCCGCTCCATCACCCTCTACACCGTCCAGTTTGACGGCCGGCTCCAGGTAACCGACCCGGATCGCCTGCGCCAGGCCGTCGCCCAGGGCAT
>JAKEFB010000246.1 GCA_022616275.1 Chloroflexota bacterium | reverse complement strand
GGGTTCCAGCGCTCCGGCCGGACGCCGGCCGCCCAGTTGGAGAAGTGGGTCACCTCGGCGCTGATGAGGCCGTTGGGTTGGTACACGTCAATGTCCACGCCATGCCAGACCAGCGGGTCGCTCTCGTCCTGGTAGGCCAGCCAATAGTTGGTGTAGACAGGGTTGAGCCCGGCCGTCAATTGGCGCAGGTCCACCACCAGCCGGACCGGCCTGGCGAAGCTCTCGACCACATTCCCGCCAGGGGTCTCGATAGCCTCTAGTTGGAAGCGGACCAGGGTGCGAGTGTCCAGAGGATTGGAGAGGGTGTTGGTGGTCGTAATGGCCGGCACGGGCACGGCCGCGAATTGCAGTTCGGCCCCCGGTGGGAGCGTGTCTGCTTCGATGACCACAGCCACGGCGCTATTGCCAAAAGTGACAACATTCGTCAAGGCGCTGTTGACCGAGACCGTGGCCGACAGGTTGGCCGTGGGCGTCACGGCGGGCGGCGTGACCGTCGTCGTGGGGGGTGGCGTCACCGTGGCCGTCGGCGGAGCACCGGGCGGCGTGGCCGTGGCCGGTGGGAGGTTGGGGACGTTGACCGGGGCGTTGGTCACCACGGCCCCAGGCGGCGTGAAGTCGCTCAGCTCATTGGCGTCCGGCGGCGGCTGGTAGGCCATCTGCGGCGGCCCGACTTCCACCGGCGTCCACTCGCCGGCCGGCGGCCAGGGCGGCGGGTCGGCGTAGACGGCGCTGGGGCCGGCCGACAACTGAATCAGAGCAACCAGGAACAACCACGAAAGGACGTAACGAACGGCGCGAGACCTGGACTGGTTCACAGCTTTCCTCCCATATCAGGTACGGTGGGTTGGCGCGATGTGACGGCTGCGTTGAGAAACGGCTATTTGGTTGGACAGGTTGGTTGAGTTGGGGCCTGACAACCCCCCTACTCAGCAAGAATTCACTGGACTACTAGAACATATTTTCTACCATTTTTGGTAAATTGTCAAGGGTCATAGTAGCCCAACCGGCCGGCCGGCTGCTTGACGTTTAGCCAACGAATGGCTAACGCCCACCTGACTAAAAGTATACGCGCCCCAGGAACAGCGCAAGGCCTTATGAAATTCATTGTGACGAATGGCGCTTTTGTCTCTTTGTAATCAGACTCCCACCGCCTCGACTCCGGCCGGTTGCGGGGTTTCGGCGGCTGGTTCTTCGGGGAGGGCGATGGGGAGGGTGATGGTGAAGGTACTGCCCCGGCCGAGCTGGCTGGCGACGGTGAGGCGGCCGCCGTGTTCTTCGACCAGGTGGCGGGCGATGGGCAGGCCCAGGCCGGTGCCGACGCGCTTGCGGGCGGCGGTGTCGTCTACCTGGTGAAACTCGCGGAAGATTGTCTCGTGGTATTTGGGGTCAATGCCCATGCCGCTGTCTTCGATGAGGATGTGGACCCAGTCGCCGGCCGGCCGGACGCGCAGGGCGATATGGCCCTGTTCGGTGTACTTGGCGGCATTGCCGAGCAGGTTGAGGATGGCCTGCTTGAGGCGGATGGCGTCGGCTTTGACGGCCGGCCATTCGGCCGGATAGTCGCGGATCAGCTCGATGTCCTGGTTGGTCAGGAGGCCACGGGTGTAGGACATGGCCTCTTCGCAAAGCTGGCCGAGGTTGAGCAGCTCCAGGTGCAGCCTGAACTCGTTGGACTCAATCCGGGCCAGGTCGAGGAGATCGTTCAACACTTTGAGCAGGTGGTGGCCCGATTGCTGGATGCGGCCGAGGTAATCGGCCTGCTCCGGGCTGACTTCGCCCCGGCCGCCTTTCTCCAGGATGTAGGCGAAGTTGACGATGGCGTTGAGGGGGGTGCGCAGCTCGTGGCTGACGTTGTTCATGAAGCGGGTCCGCTTGTCACGCTCGGTTTCGGCCGCCTGCCGGGCCAGGTCCAGTTCTTCGTTGAGGTACTTGAGCTTGGCGTTGGTCAGGCTCAGCTCTTCCTGGATGTTAAATAACTCGTCGCGCCGCTGTTGGGCCTTGAGGTGTAGCTCCTTGGTGGACTCAATGGCAATTTGCCAGTCCACGGCCGATAGAAAGGCCATAACAGCCACCAGGAGGTTGAATAGGACGGGGACCATAGCCTGGGCCACCTGCTCGAAAGCGGGCCGGTCGGCCAGGATGATTAACAAGACCGTCAGAATGGTGGAGACAAACCAGGCAGCGAAGCCGGCGTAGATGCCCAACAGCATGACGCTGACCAGGATAAAGACAGCGTAGAAATAGGGCAGCGGGCTGGTCGGCGTCCAGAACTGGGAATGGAGCAGGGCAATAAGGGCCAGGTAGCTGCCGACGAAGGCGACTGCAGCCCGGTGCTGTTTTTCCCGCCGGGCCAGGCGCCAGGTGAGGTAAGCGATTACCGGCGCGCCAAAAACGGTGACCCACAGGCTGTTCACGGCGCTGGTTCTGTTGGGGGCCAGGACGACGACGAAGCCCAGGCTGGTCAGAAAAGTAACCAGGGTGACCACCGGGACAATGGTGGTCAGCGAGTCGCCGCGAAGTTGGCGCGAGTAAGATTGGTCCATAACTTTCACTCGTCCAGTCGCCAACCTAAGGCCTGTAGGTCGGCGTTGGCCAGCAATTCGGCCGGCACGTCGGCCAGGGTCATTTCCGCTTCGGCGGCCAGCGCGCCATCAGGCAAGGTGATCTCTCCCACGGCCTTGCCCAGCCGGCCGCGCAGCCGGACAGCCCGGCCAACAATGCGCAAAGGGGTCCTGGTAGGGACGGGCTGGCGATATTTCACTTCCAGCCGGACGGACATCATGAAGTGGTGGTGGTCACCGATCATGGCCACCCGGCCGACTGCTTCGTCGAGGATGGCAGCGACGATCCCGCCGTGAACGATGCCAGGATAGCCCTGGTAGACGTCCGGGATGGTGTACTCGGCCATGACCTCGTCCTGGCCGTTATCGTAAAAGGCCACATACAGGCCACGCGGATTCTTGCGGCCGCAGACAAAGCAATTATCAGAGTTTGGCTGCCGGAAACGCACGACCTTCTCCTGGTAAGTAGCTATTAGCTATAAGCTGTAAGCTGTAAGCTTTTTGTTCATGGTGGTGGGCGATAGTCTCGCCTGTATAACCTCTTCTCCAACAACACCGGCCCCCGGCAAAATTCGCGACCGGATATTGCGTCACATTATAGCACGATAGCGGGCAAAAGTGGGCACTCTCTCGTGGGTATTGTGTACTGATTTTAGATTTTGGGTTTTAGATCGCAGTACCAGCTAATAATAGCCTGTACTAAAAATCTCGATCATCAATCGGGGGTCGCCCAGGGGGTAGAGGATGGGGCAGGTGGCGCCGTTGTCCATGTATTCGCGGACTTTGGCCTTAACTTCCTCCGGCGAGCCACTGGCAGTACACATCTGGACCACGTCGTCGGGAACCAGGTGCATGGCGCTCTCGATTTCCTCTTCGGTGGCCGGCCAGGTCAGAACCTGGTGAATTTCGTTGAGCAGCTCCTGGCTGACGCCGCTGGCCTTCATCAGATGAGGCTGCTGGCCCAGGTACTGGGTCATCATCTTGCGCGCCCCGTCCAAAGCCCGCTTGCGGTCGTGGTCCACCGAGCAAATGACGAGTTGCGGCCGGTCAATGTCGTCCAGGGAGCGGCTGGCGCGTCTGGCCCCCTGCTCCAGGGCGTCGAGGGCTTCCAGGTTATAGCGGGGATGGACCAGGTAGTTGAGACAGACGCCGTCGGCGATTTCGCCGGCCAGCTCCATCATCTTCAGACCGGTGGCGCCAATGTAAATGGGGACGTGGCGGGGCTCTTTGCGGCCGTGGACGACGTCCAGGGTGATGCCGTCTACGTGGTGAAACTCGCCGTGGAAAGTGACCGTTTCCATATTCAGCAGCCGGCGCAAAACCTCGACCGTTTCCCGCATGGCCAGAAGCGGCTTGCGCCGGTCAATGCCCACTTTTTTGGCCAGCGGGTCCCACCAGGCGCCAATGCCGCAGATAATGCGGTTGGGGGCCAGGTCGTCGAGGGTCAAAAAGGTTGCCGCCAGCAGGCCGATGTTGCGCGTCCAGTTGTTGGTGACGCCGCTGGCGACCTGGATCCGTTTCGTCGTGGCGGCGTAGGCGGCCATGGGCACAATGGCGTCGCGCACCAGCCGGCTTTCCGCCTGCCAGACGGCCTCAAACCCTTTTTCCTCGGCGTACTGCACGTATTGAATGGCCTCATCCAGGGGATGGGCGTCCTGTAGATAGAGGGCGACGCGATCTTTGGACACGAACTATCTCTCCTCCTGGAGGTGTCAGGTGTCAGGTGTCAGGTGTCAGGTGTCAAGTGAGTGGATTACTTGACACCTGACACCAAGGCACTTGACACGGCGGCTTCGGGCTGGATGGCCAGGTAGGTTGCCCAGTCTTTTTGCGTATCCAGGTCAAATTTAATGCCGGGCGCGTGGACGATCCGGCGGGACATGCCTAACCGGGCGGCTTCTTCCAGGTGGTGTTTGAAGCTACCGGGGCCGTATTGGAAATTGAAGCCGGTCGGCGGGCACAAGAGCAGGGCATTGGTGCCCTCCTGGTTGTGGTCGGTGCAGATGGAAACAGCCCGCTCGTTGTAATAATAGCCGTTGCCGTTGCTGCGCATCATTTCCGGCACGGCGGCCGTCACCATCATCTCCACGTCGGCCGGAGTCAGAAAAGGCAGGTCGGACGGCAGAATCAGGACACAATTCGCCTGTTGGGCGGCGGCCACGTGGGTGGCCCGGGTCAGGGCCGTATTCAGGTCTTGCTTTTCGGTCTCGCCAAAGGTGAGGGCCTTGTGGGCGCGAGCAATTTTCAGCGCGGCCGGGTCGCGGCTGACAACGAGCGTGCGATGCACAGCCTTCACCTCACCCAGGACTTTCAGGGTGCGGGCTAATAATGTGGCGGTCAATTCAGCTCGTTCATCGGTCGAAAGAATGTGGGACAGGCGACTTTTGCTGTCACGTAACGGTTTCACGGGGATAATCGCCCAGAGCATCATTGGTCTATCAACTCCATTGAAAAGTCCAGTATTTGCGCCGCCAGGCGACGACGGTCGGCCGGGCTTTGCATGAGAATATTGGTCGTTAAGGTAGCCAGTTCAGGGTTGTCGAGCGAGCCGGCATCTTGCTCGTCATAGACGAAAGCGTCTATCAGTTCGCCGTAGACATTGGCCACGGCGGCCGGCGTCACCTCCATTCCCAATTCGGCCATCATCTTGGCCGCCGGCCCTTTCACGGCCTTGCCGCCGATAATGGGGCTGACGGCGATTACCAATTGGGGCAAATCGGTAATCATGGCTCTTATAGGATACACGTTCAATATAGGATTTATGCTAACAAAAGGATTAGAAGGCGCAATGGCGATTAAGTCCGCTTTTTCCAGCGCCCACAAAACCTGGGGCGTGGCGCGCACATCTTCCGGCAGGTAAATGCCCTGGACGGCCGGCTGCCACTGCCGCTCGACAAACCAGGTCTGGAAAGAGAGGACGCCTTCGCCAGTCTCGACCAACGTGGGGGCCGGCTGGTTGCTCATGGGCAGGACCGCGGCGGCCAGGCCCAGGTGGCGGCAGAGGTGGTGGGTGGCTTCGGTGAGCGTTGCGCCGGCGGCCAGCAGGTGGCTGCGCACCAGGTGGGTGGCCAGGTCGAGGTCACCCAGGCGAAACCAGGTCGGGCCGGCCAGGCGGCCGACTTCGGCCATCGTCCGCCAGCTTTCACCGGCCCGGCCCCAGCCCGTTTCCGGGTTGGCCAGGCCGGCCAGGGTATATATGACTGTGTCCAGGTCGGGGCAGATGGTCAGGCCCAGGTGTTGAAAGTCGTCGCCGGTGTTGACGATAACCGCCAGGTTGGCGGCCGGGAGCAGTTGGGCAAAGCCGTCGGCCAGCTTGGCCCCGCCGACACCGCCAGCCAGGACGACAACTTTCAATTGGGAAATAAAGGCATGGTTCATGGGAAAACGTAGTGGGCGGCGGCCTGGAGCATGGTGGCTACGCCGTTGATCATGGCTCGTTCGTCAAAGTCAAACTGAGGATGGTGGTGGGGGTAGACAAACCCTTTTTCTTCGTTCATCGAGCCGATGAAAAAGTAGCAGCCGGGGATTTCCTCCAGGATGTAACCCATGTCCTCGGCGCCCATCGTCCGCCCCTCGACGACGTTCTGCTGGCCGACTACGCGGGCGGCAGCGGCTTTGACGACCTGGGTCGGGGCCGGGGCATTGTCCACGGCCGGCACAATGGCTACCGTCTCCATAGACGTCTGGCAGCGGAAGGCGGCGGCCATATTCTGGGCCATTTCCAGGATGCGCCGGTAGACCAGGTGGTGCAGCTCGTTGTCGTAGCTGCGGACCGTACCCTTGAGGATGGCCTTGTCGGGGATGACGTTGAAGGTCGTGCCGGCCGTCATCTGGCCGACGGTGACGACGACGCTGTCCAGGGGGTCTATGTTACGGCTGACAATGCTTTGCAGCGCGGCGACGATGTGGGCGGCGGCCAGGATGGGGTCGAGCGATTTGTGGGGCGCGGCCCCGTGCCCGCCCTTGCCGTAGACGGTCAGGGTAAAGACGCTGGAAGCGGCCATGGCCGGGCCGGGGGTCGCCCGGATTTTGCCGTAAGGAATACTATTCCATAGATGCATGGCCAGGGCCACGTCCGGCCGGGGGTGGTCGAGTGCGCCGCCGGCAATGACGGCCAACGCCCCACCCAGCCCTTCCTCGGCCGGCTGGAAGAGAAATTTCAGCGTCCCGGCAAGGTGCGGCTGGTAGCGGGCCATAATCCTGGCCACGGCCAGGCCCATCGCGGTGTGGCCATCGTGGCCGCAGGCATGCATGACGCCCGGATTTTGCGAGACGTAGTCGGTCTCGTTGGCTTCTTCAATGGGCAGGGCGTCCATGTCAAAGCGCATCAGGAGCGTTGGCCCGGCCCGGCCGCCCTCCAGGATGCCGACCACGCCGGTCTGGCCCACTCCCCGCTGGACCTCAAACCCCAACCGGTCAAGCGTGTCGGCCACAATCCCTGAGGTGCGCGTCTCCTGGAAACCCAGCTCCGGGTGGCGGTGGAAATCGCGCCGGAGCTGGACCAGTTCGTCAAAAAGGGCTTCGGCTTCGGCTTTGAAGTTGGGTGTATCCATAAGCGTATGCGAGTGGCGACCAAGGGTCGCTGCGAGTCTGCGAGTCTGTGAGTTTGCGAGTATGCAAGTCTGCAAGTTACTTGCCTACTTGCTTGCTTGCCTACCTGCCTACTTGTAAGCTGGCTAACGCTTCCTGTTGATAGGAGACGAGGCGTTGGATGCCGTTGTCAGCCAGGCCAATCAGGGCGTCTAACTGGGGCCGGGTGAAGGGGGCTTTTTCGGCCGTGCCCTGGATTTCCACCATTTCCCCGCCGGCGGTCATGACCAGGTTCAGGTCCACGTCGGCGGCCAGGTCCTCCTCGTAGGCCAGGTCCAGCAGCGCCGCGCCGCGCACGATCCCAACGCTGACGGCGGCAATCTGGTGTTTTAGCACGCCAGGGGGCACGTCGCCCTGCTCAATAAAGGGCTGCAGGGCCAGCTTGAGGGCCAGCCAGCTCCCGGTGATGGCCGCGGTGCGCGTGCCGCCGTCGGCCTGGAGCACGTCACAGTCTACGATGAACTGGCGCGGCCCCAGGGCCTTGAGGTCCACGGCCAGGCGCAGGCTGCGGCCGATGAGCCGGGAGATTTCCTGGGTGCGCCCTTTGGGCCAGCGCTGCTCGCGGGGGGTGCGCTGGGCGGTGCTGCGCGGCAGCATGGCGTATTCGGCCGTCACCCAACCCTGGGGCTCGGCCTGGTTGCGCAACCAGGGGGGCAGGCTTTCGTCCACGGTAACGTTGCAGAGGACGTGAGTCTGGCCAAACTGGACCAGGACGGAACCTTCGGCGTATTTGTTGTAACTGACCTCAAAGCGGATGGGACGGAGCTGGTCTGGGGTTCGGCCGTCGCGGCGGATCATGCCTGCCATTATAGCAGCCATGAACAACAATGGCATTCAGTAGATTGGGAACGTAGGGCAATCGCATACTTGAACCGCTGGCCGACCGCCGACGGTTGAAACCGCCGGCTAGTGAGGGAAAGTGCGTTAAAACGCACTGAAGCAACCGGCTTGAGCCGGTTTGTGGTTCGTAGCGGGGTGTTTCAACGCCCCGCGCCAGGACGAGGGATTCTCAGATTTGCCGGGCGTGGTAGGCGCGGACGATGAGGGCGACGGCTTTTTCGGCTTCCCAGCCTTCGACGCGGGTAGGGGGTACTTCCATCCGGCTGTAGAGCACGCGGGCGATGCGGGAGGCCAGCTCAGCGCTGTTGGGCAGTTCGCGCCGGCGACGGAGGAAATCCTCGGCCATCTGAATGTCTTCGGCCGTCAGGCGCTCTACGGGCAGGTCCGGCGATTCGTCTGAAGGAAGGAAACGAAAACCGAGCGTGCTGGCTACGGCCGGCCGGGCAGCCAGGCTATCCAGCGTCACCGCTTCTCGCTCATGGACCACCAGGGTGCCGGCGGCCAGGTCGCCCAGCCGGCGGGACTGCTCGTTGACGAACATGGTGACGATGCCCACGCCGTAGAAAATGGGTAAAAAGTCCACCAGGCGCACCAGATTGCGAATGACCACTTCGGCCAGGGTGATGGGCGTCCCGTCGGTCCGGATGACTCGCAGTTTGGCCCAGCGCTTGCCGGGCGTCTGGCCGTTCCACACGCTCTCAAAGTAAATGTAGTAGCCCCACAACAGGACGAAAGACAGCAGGCTAAAAATAGCGGCCAGCCAGGCCCCCCCACTGTTTTCCCCCAGTTCTAGAATATTTAAGGCCAGCGCCAGCGTCCACAGCACGACAATCTGCAAAATGACGATGGCAATTGTATCCACCATGGCCGCCAGGAAGCGTGAGCCAATCCCGGCCACCTGGTAGCCAAAAACGACGTTTTCCGGGGTATCAATGTTTAAGAAGTCGTCTAGGGACATAGGTATCAGGTGTCAGGTGTCAGGTGTCAGGTGTCAAGTGCCAAGTGGCAAGTGGCAGGTGAATGAGGCGTACGTGACACTTGACACGGAAATAGTTGACACTATGAATTGTACTCCTTTTCAACGCGCAGGAAATGGTAAAATAGGCTGGATGAACGTTGAGCAATTTTACCAGTCGCGCCAGGGTGACTGGAAACAATTAACCGGGCTGCTGGACCGGGGCCAGGGCAACATCCACCGGCTGTCGCCGGAGGAAATCAACACGCTCGGCCGGCTGTACCGGGCGGCCACGTCAGACCTGGCGCTGGCCCAGCGGGACTTCCCCAGCCACCGGATTACGACTTACCTGAACCAACTGGTGGGGCGGGCGCACGCCGTTATTTATCGCGGCGAGCCAATGGCCGGCAACCGGCTGTGGCGCTTTGTCAGCAGCGGCTTCCCGCGCATCTACCGCCAGACGTGGCCTTTTATCCTGGCGGCCGCGCTGCTGATGATCTTGCCGGCCGTGGTGGCGGGGCTGGCCACCGCCTGGCAGCCGGAGGCGGCCGTCTGGCTGCTGCCGGCCGAAGTCCAGAACTTAATTCCGCAAATTGAAGAGCAGGAGTTGTGGACGAATATACCGATTGACGAGCGGCCGTACGCTTCGGCTTTTATTATGACGAAAAACATCCGGGTGGCCTTCCTGGCTTTCGGCAGCGGCGCGCTGGCCGGGGTGCTCACGGTCTGGATTATGATTTTCAACGGCCTGCTGCTGGGCGGGCTGACCGGGCTGACGGCCCACTACGGGGTGGGCTTTGAGTTGTGGACGTTCGTCATTGGCCACGGGGTGGTGGAATTGAGCGTCATCTTTATGGCCGGGGGCGCCGGCCTGTCCCTGGGCTGGGCGATTCTGCGGCCGGGGCTGCTGCGCCGGCGCGACGCGCTGGCCCTGGCCGCCCGCCACTCCGTCCGGCTGATTATGGGCTGTGTGCCGCTACTGGTCCTGGCCGGGACTATCGAGGGCTTCATCTCGCCGGCCGAAGGCATCCCCTGGCCAGTCAAATGGAGCATTGGCATTGGCAGCGGCCTGCTCCTTTACAGCTACCTCTTTCTGGCCGGCCGGGAGGTCAAGAAGTAACCGGCGCGCCCTTACAGCATTGTCTTGCCCTTCAACTCCAGGTAACGGTTAATCACGGCGATAGAAAGCTGATTGGCGGGCACGTCCAGGGTCAGGACGCCCTGGCGGTGGAGGGTGTCGAGGGCAAGCTGGCGCTCGTCCAGTAGTTGGGCGGCGGCCGCCCGCTGGTAAACGGCCAGGGAGTCACGGGGTTGCTGCCGGGCGGTGGCGACGATGTCGGGGTCGCTAATCGTTACGACCAGAGGCAGGCTGCGCCGGGCCAGGACCGAAGCGTGGCTGACCAGGGCGCTCATGCTCACCCCGCCGCTCAAATCGGTAAAGATGACGACCAGGGCGCGCTTGCGCTGCTTGAGGGCCAGGTAGGCCAGGGCGCGCTGGTAGTTTGGCTCTACCGGTTCAGCCTCGACGGCGTAGAGCATCTCCAGCATCCGGTAGAACTGCCCCCGCCCCTGGCGCGGAGCTAAGAAGTGGCCTACGTCGTCGGCAAAGGTCATCAGTCCAATTTTGTCACCCTTGCCGGTGGCGACGTAGGCCAGGAAGAGGACGGCGTTGATGACGTAGTCGAGCTTGGCAATGCGCTCGACGGGGCTTTGCATCATCCGGCCGGTGTCTACGACGGCGACGACGTTCTGGCTGCGCTCGGTCTGGTATTCGACGGTGACCGGCCGGTGGCGGCGGGCGGTGGCTTTCCAGTCAATGCGCCGGAACTCGTCGTCGGGCAGGTATTCGCGCAGCCGCTCGAATTCGGTGCCTTCGCCAAACTGGCGGGTGTGGCGCAAGCCCAGCTCCTGCAGGCGGTTGCGGCGCAGCAGCAAATCGTAGCGGCGGACGTTGAGCAGGTTGGGATAGACCTTGACCGGCCCGGCGGCGGCGACGGTCCCCTGGCGAACGGCCAGGCCCAGCGGCCCGCGCCAGCGCAGGTTCAGGTTGCCGAAGCGGTAGTCTCCCCGGCGCAGCGGCCGGACGTGGTAGACGCCCTGCCAGGCGCTGTGCGGCCCGGCCGCGCCGGACAGGAGCCGGGTATCCATCTCAAAGGCGTCGGGCGGCTCGTCGCGCAGCCAGAAGGTGGCCGGCCGGCGGCTGCGGTTGCGCAACAGCAGGTGAATGGGGTTGTTGGCGCCCAGGCTCAGCTTGGTGTCGTGCTGGCGCTCCAGGTCAAAGCGGCGCACCGGCCCGGCCAGGCGCCAGTCCAGCAGCAACAGGCCGACGACCAGCAAGGCGTACAGCCCGGCCAGCCATTGCAAGGCCGGCGCCCAGGTGGCTGCGGCCAGCAGTGGGGCGGCCAGTAACAACAACAAAACACCACGCACCGTCGGCAGCATCTTTTTAAATAGGACGCAAAGACGCAAAGACGCAAAGATTAATTTTTTTCTTCGCGTCTTTGCGCCTTTGCGTCAAGTTCTCCTTCATTGGTAAGGCAACGCCGTTTTCATTGGCTTATCTGGGGACCTCGACCTGGCCGAGGACGCGGTGGATGACGGCGTCGGCGTCGAGTCCTTCGATTTCCGCTTCCGGCTTGAGCAAGACGCGATGGCGGAAGATGGGTAGGACAACGACCTTGACATCGTCGGGAGTGACGTAATTGCGACCCTGCAAGGCGGCGTAGCTCTTGGCAGCCAACAAGACGTGGCTGGCGGCGCGGGTGCTGGCCCCCAGGGTCAGGTCGGGCGAGCGGCGGGTGGCGGCCGTCACCTGGGCAATGTAGTTGAGGATGCCTTCCTCGACGATAACCTGGGTAATCACCTGGCGGGCCTTGAGGACACCCTCGGCCGGAATGACGGCCCGCAGCCCGGTGGCGGCCAGGTCGTGCGGGTCAAAGCCGTTGTGATAGCGGCGCAGTACCTCCACTTCTACCTCCAGCGGCGCGTAAGGGACCAGGACCTTAAACAAAAAGCGGTCGAGTTGCGCTTCCGGCAAGGGGTACGTGCCTTCATATTCGATGGGGTTCATAGTGGCAATGACCATGAATGGCGGGGCCAGGGGATGGCGCGTCCCCTCCAGGTTGACCTGGCGCTCTTCCATCGCCTCCAGCAGGGCCGATTGGGTTTTGGCCGGCGCCCGGTTAATCTCATCGGCCAGCAAAATCTGGGTAAAGATCGGCCCTTTCTTCAGGTAAAACTGGCTGGTGGCAATGTCAAAGACGCTGGTCCCCAGGATGTCGGAGGGCATCAGGTCCGGGGTAAACTGGACACGGGTAAAGTCGGCCTGGACCAGGTGGGCCAGCGTCTTGGCCATGAGCGTCTTGGCCGTGCCGGGCACGCCTTCCAACAAGACGTGGCCGCCGGTCAACAGGGCCACTACCAGCAACTCAAACGGCTCCTCTAACCCGACCAGGACCCGGTCGGCTTCCTGGCGCATGCGCCGGAAGAGGGCCTGGACGCCACTGACCGCTTCTTCTCCTGCCATTTATGACTCCTTGTAGCCCTTGAGTGGCTCGGTCGGAGACCGGCCACAGCTTGAGAGGGTGGCTCGGTCAGAGACCGGCCACAGCCAGAGAGCAAGCATTTACGACTCCTTTAACCAGGCAGCGACGCCGGCCGCCAGTTCGATCATTTCGCTTTCGCTGGCGCCGCGCCGCCGCAACCGGGCCAGCAGGCTTTGCAGGGCGGGGGCGTCGAGGTTGGGATTATAGCTGGCCAGCCGGGCGACAAATTCTTCATCCGGCAAGGTGGGGGTGAGCCGGTAGCGGTGGCCCAGCCCGCGTTTCAACCGGAAGTGGTACTGTTCCAGGACGGACGCCCGGTGGCCAGCCCGCCGGCTGAGGTTGGCGATGGCGCTAATGTATTCCAGCGGGGAGCGCCGGGCCGTGTCACGGGGCAGCGGGACCGGCCGGCCAAAGCGGCGGCCGTGCAGGGCAATGGCCAGGAACAAGACCAGGGCCAGGAACAGCAACGCCCGGCCGGCGGGTGTGCGGCGCAGCCACTGGCCCGGCCCAACCACGCCGGCCTGGCCGGCCGACTGCAGGCCGTGGTGCCACTCGTCGAACCAGGTCCGCCCCGGCCCGCCGGCGGCCGAGAGCAGGTTTAGCACCAGGGTGGCGTTGCCGGCCTCCTTGAGGCCGGCGTTGGAAAAGGGGAAACCGGCGCCGCTGAGGAACACCCGGCCCTGGCCCCGAGTAAAGGAGACCAGCACCGGACGCTCCTCCACGGCCAGGTGAGTGACAAAATCGCTCCGCCGGGTGCGCCAGTAGGCGGCCGTTTGCGCCGTGGCCGTCTCCACCAGCGGCGGGGCAGTGAACAATGGCGCTTGCAGCGTGGCCGTCACCGCCGGCCCGCTGGCAAAGTCCAGGTTGAAGTCGTAATGACGGGCGACGCTCCCCGCGCCAAAGCCACTGCCGGCCAGCACCAGCGTTCCGCCATCTGCCACCCATTCGTCTAGCGTTTCCAGGTCGCCGGTTGAGAAGGTCGGAAACGGTTCGAGGACAAAGACCAGCTCTGTTTCTGGAGCGAGGGAATAGCGCTGGAGGACGTCCCCGGCCACGGTATAACCCAACTCGTCCAGCCACAGTTTCAGGGCCAGGGCGCCGTCTGGCTCGCTGGAAAAGCTGGCCAGCCCGGGAACGTCCTCGGCCTGGGTCTGCTGGACGGCGGCCACGGCCGTGAGCACGGCCAGGACGACAAAAAGGCCAAGGGCCAGCCAGGCGTCACGGGAGAGGCGTTTCATCGCTGGCGGCGCAGCTCCCCGACCCGGGTCTCGTACCGGGCGTAGGCCGCCTCGTCCAGCGGCTGGAAGCCGTACCAGACCCGGTCAAACACGTCAATGACGTCGCGCAGGGTGGCGGCCAGCTCCGGCCGGTGAGCCAGGCTGCGCAAATATTCGCGGTTGGTCTTGGAGCGGTCATAGCGCAGCAGCCCCCGCTCCTCCAGCAGCAGCAGGGTCGAGAGGTACAGGTAGCGAACGGCGGTGCGGTAGTCGCCGCCGCTGGAGAGGGCTTGGGCGCGCTTAAAGGCTGTCTCGGCCGTCAATCGCTCGCCGCCCTCTTCTTCGTCCGGCCCGGACTCGGCCTCAGCCACCAGGTCGAGTAGCAGGCCGCGCAAGGCGTAAAAGAGGATGGCGGCCAGGGCCAGGGATCCCAAGGCGATGAAGAAAAAGTTCGAGAGGGGCACACCGTTAACCGAGTCCGGCAAGAGGCGCTGCAACAGTTGGTTGACCCGCGTCCAAAACCGCTCCAACAGCCTGGCCAACCAGGATTGCTCCTCCGGCTGCCACTGGAATTCCGGCCGGGCCAGGATTTGCTCCAGCGCGGCCAGGTCAGCGGCGGTGTGGGCGGGCGGCGGCCAGGCCTGGCGAGCGGCCAGCAGCGTGGCCAGTAGTTCGTCCAGCGCTTCCAGGTTGGGGGGATCGGTACGCAGCAGGCGAACGAGGAAGCCGCTCTGGATCGGGACGGTAGCGCCATCGGCCAGGGTGACGGCCGAGAGTTGCTCCCAGCGGCCGGCCACGGCCGCCAGCCTTTCCAGCCTGGTTTCCGGCGAGGCCTCGTCCAGCTCCCGGACCAGGGCCTGAGTTTCGGTTACCAGTTGCCAGTAGCTTTCTACGGGCACAGGCTCCGGCGCCTGGCGGGCCTGAAGCAGGCTGCCAAGGAGGAAGAGGGCGAATAGAAGCCCTGGCCCGGCCGGCGGCCGGCGGCCGCACCATTGACTCCTAGAATCCACTACTTACCAGCGGTCCAAAGATTAGAGCGAGGATAAAAACAATGGCAATGTAGAGTGCCACGATCCCGATCTCAACCACGAAAAACCGGAGCATCTCTTCCCCGGTCACCAGTTTCTCCTCCGAGGTTCTGGGGGCGCGGGCGGTGACAGCGGCCGTGTCTACAGTCTCGCCCGAGGCGCTTTCGGCCAGCAGCGCCAGGTCAAACCCTTCGGTGCGAACGCGCAGGTCAAAGTACATCAGGGTAATGCCCGTTAACTGTAAGGGCAGGTAAATCAGGCTAAGGATCAACGAGACGAAAGATTGGATGAGCTGTTGTACTATGAGGGCTGTGGTCGGGCTGCTGGCGCCAAACGAGTCGCCGAGTGTCACCTCGAGAACGTAGACAGTCAAAAAGGTCGGCATGGTAACAATGATCTGGGCAAAAAGAGTGAGGATGAAGGTGAAACCCAGCACCCACCAGAAACGCCGCCGGGCCAGGTCCCAGGCCCGGCCAATAGCCCGCGACGCTGATTGCCGCTCCAGGACGATGATTGGGGCGATGAGCGGCACAATAACCAAGGAGAAGAAAAGCAGGATGCCCAGCCCGGTCAACCAGCCAATACAAGGCACTATCCACCAGATGGTCAGCCCAATGCCCACAATCCCGGCCAGCAACAACGCTCCGATTAAGGTGAGCCAGGAACGACCGATTTTGTTGTAGGCTTCCATGATCCCAGTTTTCTGGCCCAGGTAATTATCGGCCACGGCACGGGTCATGGCGGCCGTACCTAAGCCCTGGACGAGCAGAATGCTGGCAATAAAGAGCAACAGGGTGACTCCGCCGGCCGACAGGGCAAGGGCCGGTGATGAGGTATCGCCGGTCACCGCCGCACCGGTCAACAAAGCCCCCAGGAGCTGGAGGAGGGTAACAGGTACCTGCACAACAGCCACGATCCCGATAAAGGAAAGGAAATTGCGTCGGTACAGGCGGATTACCTGGTCGAGCAGCTCACCCATACTCAACGGGCGCAGTTTAGGCATTGGAGTAACGGCCATTTGAGGCTCCTTTTAAGGTATTGCCAGCGACACCGGGCACGAGAAAGAACGGTTGGAGTTAGAGTCAGGTTTTGGCAAGGCCAAAACTCGGTTAGAGTTAGAGTATTTCTCATCTCACTCTATCTCCTATCTCTAACTATTAGCAAGCAGATATTATCAGAAAGGTGGGCAATAGCAATAGTTAGGGAGCGGGAGCTAGAGCGAGAGCTAGAGGGCTGGAGGGCCGGCGATGAGGAAGGCGACTGTTGTGGGCCAGCCAACGACCTGATCGTGGAGCTGGCGGCGGTACAGCGCCGCCACCTGTTCCAGCTCTTTGGGTCGCAGCCCGGCAGCCTGTAACCGCTCCACGTAGTTTAATCGTTCACCCTCCAATTTTAGATTTTGGATTTTGGATTTTGGATTTTTGGCTACCTGGTCATGACTCCCTCTCTCCTGTCCCTCAGCCAAGCCAAACCAGCGCTCCAGGTGGGCGGCGGTGATGCGGCGTTGCTCCACCTGCTTTTCCACCTGAAGCTGCACGTTGCTGAAGCCGGCGGCAGCCACTTCGGCGGCCAGGTTGGCTTCGTCCCAGTTCACCAGTGGGTCGGCCGGGTCGCGGTAAATCTCCTCCTCGGCCGCTTTGACTTTGGCCGCCAGCCGGGTGGAAACAGTGGACCAATCTACCAACTCGTAAAGGCGCTGGTTGTGGCGGGGGATGACCTGGGCCAGGCAGAGCCGGCCGGCCGGCAGCAGCCGGGGCGCCAGTTGGGCCAGGCCGGCAGTGCGGTTTCCATTGGCCGTCAAGACGTTGCGGCCGAGGATGCGGTCAAAGCGGAGATCGGCTTCGCCGCGGAGGGAGAGCAGGTATTCCAGCTCGGCCAACTCGCCGATTAAAATCACCGGCCGTTCCAGCTCCGGCAGCCGGGCGGCCTGCTGGCGCAACGCCTCGCCGGCCTGGGGGTCGGCGGTGATGGCCCAGACCCCGCCCTCCGGGGCACGGCGCACTGCCTCCCAGGTGAGCAGCCCGCTGCCGGCATTCAGGTCCAGGACAAGGTGGTGACGCTGGACCAGGGCCAGGGCAAACAACCGGTCGCGCAGGTGGCCCAGGTTGCGGCCGGCCTGGGAAATCGTCCGCTGCAGCCAGGCGTCACGGGCTTTGTCCACCGGGCCGGTGGTCAAGACCTCGCCGCTACCGGCGCGCCATTCACGGCTTTCCAGCATGGCCGCCAGTTGTTCCTCACGGCGGCGGGCGACCTGCTCGCGAATCTGACGCTCGTAGCCCTGGTCGCCGGGCTGGTAAAAGACTTTGCCTTGCAAGGCGTCGGGCAAGTATTGCTGGGCGACCCAATGTTCGCGGTAGGCGTGGGGGTAGAGGTAGCCCTGGCCGTGGCCAAAGCCTTCCTTGTCCCGGTTGGCATCTTTCAGGTGGTTGGGGACTTCTGACTCCTGTTCCTGCTCGACAGCGCCCAGAGCGTCAAAAAAGGCCAGGGCCGAGTTGGACTTGGGGCAGGTAGCCAGGTAAAGAGCGGCCTGGGCCAGGGGAAATTGCCCCTCGGGCAGGCCAATGCGCTCGAACAGCTCCCAACAACTGGCCACGACGACGGCCGCGTTGGGGTCGGCCAGGCCCACGTCTTCCCCGGCCAGGATGGCCATGCGCCGGAAAATAAAGCGCGGGTCCTCGCCGGCGTAAATCATCTTGGCCAACCAATACAGGGCGGCGTCGGGATCGGAGCCACGCAGGCTCTTGATAAAGGCGGAGATGGTGTCGTAGTGGACATCACCCTCTTTGTCGTAGAGGACGGCCCGGCGCTGGATGGATTCCTCGGCCACGGCCAGGTCTATGACGACGACCCCATCCTCGTTAGGCGGCGTCGTCTCCGCGGCCAGCTCCAGGGCGTTCAAGACGCCGCGGGCGTCGCCGTTGGCCACGTCCACGAGGTGGTCGAGGGCATCGGGGTGCAGGTCTATTGGCAACCGGCCGTAACCCCGTTCGGCGTCGTGGAGCGCCTGGAGGGCAATCCGGCGCAAGTCGTCGGAGGTCAGCGGCTTTAACTGGAAAATGCGGCTGCGGCTGACCAGGGCTTTATTGACCTCGAAGTAGGGGTTTTCGGTGGTGGCCCCAATGAGAATGATCGTCCCGTTTTCCACGTGGGGCAGGAGGGCGTCCTGTTGAGCCTTGTTCCAGCGATGGACCTCATCCACGAACAGCGTCGTTCGCTGGCCGTAGAGGTTGCGCCGTTCCTGGGCCTCGGCAATGGCCTCGCGGATCTGGGCCACGCCGGCCAGGACGGCGTTGATGGTGATGAAGTGGCTGCGGGTGCTGTTGGCGATGACCCGGGCCAGGGTCGTCTTGCCTGTACCCGGTGGGCCGTAGAAGATGAGGGATGAAAGCTGGTCGGCCTGGATGGCCCGCCGCAGCAGCCGGCCGGGGCCGACAATGTGTTCCTGGCCGGCAAATTCCTCCAGGGTGCGCGGCCGCATCCGGTTGGCCAGGGGCGATTCCTTCTCAATCTGGGCCTGGCGGCCCTGGGCGAAGAGGTCCATGAACTGGCAAATTGGTTATTGGTGATTGGTTATTGACATAACCAATCACCAATAACCGTTTAAAAGTCCTCGTCAGCTTCCAGGATCTTCTTGGCCAGGGAACGGCTTTCCCCGCGGCGGTGGCGGCCGGTGCGTTCCTGGCGGGCCAGGCGGGCCTGCTCCAGGTCGCGGCTGAGGTTCATCCACTCTTCCACGACGCAGAGAATACCGGGCCGGCTGGTGCCAAAAACGTAGCGCGGGAACCAGAGTTCTTTCCAGCGGAAGAAGCCAGGGTAACTGGTCAACTCAATAAAGAGGCAAGTGTGGGTGTAAAATGGGTCTAACAGGCTTTTTTCGCTGCCCTTGAGGCTATCGGGCGGCCAATGTTGGGAGATTTGGGCCGAGGTAATGGCGTAAATGCGGCCGTAACTGATATTAAAGCCAAACAACGGTCCCTGGATGCGCCAGTTTTTGGCCTGGACTTTAATGGAAGCCCGGCGCATGAGGATAGCGTAGTAAAACCAAAGCAGCACAACCAGGATTATAACCAGCCATAGCCAGTACCAGGCCGCACCCAGGAACGGATCAAAGACAATGTCATAAAGGCCGATCGCCAACAAGAACAGGCCAAGCACCAGCAGCTTCCATCGCATCCGTCGGCTGGTCCGGTCATAAACTAAGAGGCGGTGCGTCGCTTTCATCCGGGTACTGCTATGTATGGGCACGAACTAGCGCGCCCTGCGAGCGGGGCGGCCGGAGACCGGCCGCAGCAAAAGAGGTATGAATATCCAGCCCCTATAATTGAAAACCAAGTTCGTATTGGACGACCTTGTAGGAAAAATCGGTCACGTATTGGGCCAACTGTTCGTTGAGCGCCTCCCAGGTTTCATTGGATAACACCTTCAGCATTGTGTCCCGTTCACGGGCGACAAAACCTATCAGCCGGTTAGGATACTCTCCATAGGCTGTGTGCCAGGCTTCGCTCATCTCCAGGCCCATCGCTTGCATGATGGGCACGTAGCGACCCAGGACAAATTCATAATACTCCTGTGTGACTTCACTCCTGATATTGTAACTAAGGAGCAGTTTTAATCCACTGTTTGGCGTTTCCATCTTTCTCCCTCTGCCTGCTAATTAGCCGGCTGTAAAACATAGTTGGCCAGGGGCACGGTAAAGGTAAAGGTGCTGCCCTTGCCCAACTCGCTCTGGCACACAATCTCCCCGCCTTGGGCTTCTACTAACTTTTTGACGATGGATAGCCCCAATCCCCAGCCGGTCTGCTCGCGCACGGCGGTGGCGTCGGAGCGAAAGAATTGGGTAAACAACCTGGCTTGGTCTTCTTCGGAAATGCCGATGCCGGTATCTACCACGTCCACCCGAACAAAGTGGTTATCCAGGCCGACGCGGACCGTGATCGCGCCCTTATCAGGCGTGTATTTGTTGGCGTTGCTAATGAGGTTGGTGAGCACTTGGGAGATGCGGGTCCGGTCGGCGTAAACCTGGGGCAAATCGGCCGACACGGCCAGGTGTAACTCCTGTTGCCGGGTCTCGACGGACTCGCGCAGGCTACTAACGACATCCTCGAGCGCCTCGGCCAGGTCAAAGTTATCAAATTCAAATTTCATCCGGCCGCTTTCAATACGGTTGATGTCAGACAAATCGCGGATGAGGACACTCATCCGCTCCAGGTTGCGCTTGACGGTAGACAGGAACTCCTTTTGCTGCTCAGTCAGCGGCCCGACCATGCCCCCCAGCATCAGGTCGGTGTACCCCTTGATGGAGGTCATGGGGATACGCAGCTCGTGGGTGACTACGGAGATAAATTCGCTTTTGGCTTTGTCGGCCGCCTGGACGGCCTCGTATAGGCGGGAATTTTCAATGGCCACGGCGGCGCGGTCGGCCAGCCGCTCCACGAAGGCAATATCTTCCTGGCGGAAGTTGTTGGCCCGCTGGCTTTCCAGGGTAATCAAACCCATCACCTGCCCTTCCCGCTTGATAGGCACGGCCAGTTGAGCCTCGGTGGCCGTGCCGTCAACGGCCTGTTCAACCGTCACGTGGCGGGTGTGGACGGAGCCTTTCTCGGTCAAGACCTGGGCCAGGACGGGGTGGTCGGTACTGACGGCGCGCAGCTCGTATTCGCTGGCGCCGGTCCGGGCTAGCAGGCGCAGCACCGTCTCATCCTCGTCATTCATTTCCAGCAGGCCAATGGAGCCACCGTCGGCGTCGGTCAGGGTAATGGCCCAGTCCAGGACCAGGCCGAGGACACGGTTGAGGTCCAGCGACTTATTCAGTTCCTGGTCAATGCGCTGGAAAAGGGTCAGCTCCTCAACACGGCGGGCCAGGGCTTTGTCTGTTTGGGTAAAGAGCCGGGCATTGTCAATGGCCATAGCCGCCTGGTTGGTGAAGGCGGTCAGCAACTCCAGGTCTTCTTTGTTGAACACCCCGGAGAAAAGCCGGTTATCCACGTAGACAGCGCCAATGATCCGGCCGCGGGCCCGCAGTGGCGCACACATGATGGAGCGCAACTGGTAGCCTACCACGCTCTGGTGGCCGGCAAAGCGAGCATCTTCCTGGGCGTTATCGGTCAGGATGGGCTGGCCGGTGGAAACAGCCCGCTGGACGACGGTCCGGCTAATTTCCATGGAGCGGCCGGCAATTGTCTCCTGGTCCACGTTCCGGGCAGCCATTGTCTCCAGTTCGCCGGTGACTTCGTCCATTAGCATCAGGAAGCCACGCTCTGCCCCCGTCAGTTGGATGATGGAATCCATGACCAGGTTGAGCAGCTCGGCCAGGTCCAGCGTGGCCCCCAACTGGGCGCTGACGTCATAAAGGGCAGCCAGACGAGCCTGTTGTGAATCTACACTTTTTTGCTCTGCCATATTATTCCATTAACCCTGATAGTACTTGCAATGCGCCTGAAGCGGACAGAGGGCGCACTTCGGGTCCTGGGCGGTGCAAAGTTCCCGGCCGTGGCGAATGAGGTTAAGATGAAAGGCGTAATAGGTCTCGGGATCACCCATATTTTCCAGGATATCGTGCGCTTTGTCAGCCGTTACTTTAGGCCCAATTAGACCCAGACGGCGCGTCACCCGGTGGACGTGCGTATCCACCGGAAGAGCGGGCCGGCCGAAGGCAAAAAGCAGAATAATGGCGGCCGTCTTCGGTCCAATGCCCTTGATGCTGGTCAACCAGGCTTTGGCCTCAGCCAGGGGCATCTCCGCCAGGAACTCCAGGTTCAGCTCACCTCGTTCCCGGTAGATGCGGCGGAGCGCGTCCTGGATACGCGGCGCTTTCTGGTTGGCCAGACCGGCCGGGCGAATGGCCTCGGCCACGTCCTCCACCGGCGCGCGCATGACGCTCTCCCAGTCAGGGAAGCGCCCTGTCAGGTTGTTAAACGCCCGCCTCCGGTTCAAGCCGGAGGTGTGCTGAGACAAAATGGTGTTTACCAACTGGTCTACTGGTGGCATATGTGGCCGCCACTCCGGCCGGCCATAATGCCCGGTTAAAAGTTCATAAATAATCCGGTAGGTCTCGGCCGGATCTTTTGATTGTCGCGCCATGCTTCTACCAATACAGGGTCTATTAACTGGCACCTCTATTTTACATCAGCGCAGGCGATTGTCACTCTTCTAATGGTGGTACGGTCTGGCTAGTCAATGGTTCTCCCGGCCGTCTGGCCCTGGCCTGGCGGGCAGCCACCCGCTCCAGCAGCGCTGTAATGATGGCCTGGCCCTCGGCCGCCGACAGCCCTAACAGGCCAAAGACGGCGGCGTTCAGGGCCTGCCAGGCCGGCTGGGTTACTTCACGCTGCACTTCGACCACCAGGCAGTCAGCCACTTCCCGGTAGAGGGCCACCAACTCGTCCACCTGGTTGGCCAGCAAGTAACGAGGGTCTGGCAGGCGCAAGGCTTCCAACTCGTAAGTGGCCAACCACAGCACGCCCTCGCCAAAGTTGACCCGGCCGTGCAGCTCCACCTGGAGGGCAAACCAGGCGCTGTTGAGCAGGGCTGCCGCCGCCAGGGGCGGCACGTCACTGGACAGGTAGACCTGGTAAAGTTGCTGGTCCACCAGGATATCGCCGGCCGACAGCGAGGCAAAATGGCGCTCCCAGATGCCCTTGGCCAGGAGCAGGGGCGCGCTTTTTTGTTCGGGCAGGCTGTACCAGGGCTGGCGGCCGGCGCAGGTCCGGCGCTGGGACAAGCCCTGGGCTTCACCCCAGGCAATATAGGCTCCTGCGGCTGTGCCATCCAGCCTGGCCGTGGGTGGCACGCGCAGCACTTCTTGATCGCAGTCGCCGGGCGCCACCTGGCGCCGGCTGACCTGGCGCAGCGACTTGAGCAGCGGGCGGCGAAAATGGGGTTCAATGCCCCAGCGGGCGATAGTGTCCGGATTCAGATAAAAGAAGGCGTTGGCGCCGGTGGTATAGCCGCGCTGGATGGTGGCCCAGTTTTGCAAGGGGTATAGCGGCGCTTCCCGGGCGCGCTGCCGGTAAACGGCCGGGGCGCGCAGGGCCACGCCCCACTTGTCGCCGGCAGCCAGCTCCCGTTGCGGCACTACTCGGACAGCAAAGTCGCGGCCGGCGGTGTCGTGGCCGGGCAGCAGGCGCATCGTTAATTGCTCCACGTGGGATAGCCGCTGCTTATCGTTGACTTCGTAAGGAATGAGTTCTCGCAGCGGCCGGCCCAGGCTGACCAGGCGCACCCGGTTGGCGGCGCGGGTTGCGGCGTCGGTACACTTTTCCAGGACCACCAGGCAGGTGTTTACCCTGGCCTGCTGGAACCACCGTTCGACGTCGGACTCAATCAGGGCGACAATCTTGTAGCGGTCGAGGAGAAATTGCTTCAGCCGCTCGCCGTAAGCCACGTCCAGCCAGTTATTGGGGACGACAAAGCCAAAGCGGCCGCCCTGGCGCAAGAACGGTGTCCCATGCACAAAGAAATAGGCGTGCAGGCCGGCCCGGCGGTTGAGAACGCGGTGGCCCAGGCCGGGCCGGCCGCTCTTACCGGCCGGCGCGCCCGGTTCCGGCTCGTCAAAGATAGCCAGTTGCCGGGCCAGCCGCTCATCGGTCTCCAGCCGGTCAATCCACTCAGCGCGGGTGTAAGGGGGATTGCCAATAATGGCGTCAAAGAGGCGCAGCGGCTCAGGCTCCAGGTCAAAGAAATTTTGGTTGATGATGTGGGCCTGGGGCAGCTTATGCCGGGCGGCCGCGGCCGCTTGCGGGTCAAGTTCCACCCCCCATAACGTGCCGGCCGGGAGCGGGCCGCCGGTCAGCCAGGCTTGCAGCCAGGCGGCGCGGGCCAGGAAAGCGCCTTCGCCGCAACTGGGATCCAGCAGCCGGTCTTCCGGCCGGCGCAGGCAGAAGCCAAGCAGCAGGTCAGCCACGTCCGGGGGCGTTTCAAATTGGCCAAAGGTTCGCTGTTTATCAGGCATGTCTGGAACCGCTGTTGATTATACTCCAGTGCCCGCGCCGGGGAAACAGGTGGTATAATGGAGATTGGAGATTGGAGATTGGCTACTCTCTAATCTCCAATCTCTAATCTCTTATAGACGTGTCATGGCACTCTCTTACAACAGCTTTCTACAAACGCTGCCGGAGGTGATTATTCCCCGGCTGCCGGCTCACCTGCAAGGGATCAAGGTCCGCCAGCCGTGGCGCTGGTTGGTCCAGTTCCACTACGGCGAGCCAAACCTGCATTACGAGGTGGTCCGGGCCGACGGCCGGCCGGGGATCGAGCTGGGCTTTCACTGCGAGGCCAAAGACCACGACTTGAACCGTTTTTTACTAGACGGCTTTCGCCGCCACCTGTTTGAAATCAAGGACGTCTTGGGGCCGTCTATTGAGGCAGAAATGTGGGACAGGGGCTGGACCAAGATTTACGAGGTCTACCCAGAAGGGGAGTTGACGGCCGGCTACCAGGCCCAGGTCGGCGGCCGGCTGGTGGAAATCATCACCTGCCTGCACCCGATCTTTGTCGAACTGCGGGGGCAGGTGGCGCGTATCTATCGCTAAAAGAAAAACGCGAATGGCGCGAATGAACGAATGACGCCAATGATTTAAGAAAAATATTCGCGGGATTCGCCTGTTCGCGGGATTCGCGATAAAAAGCTTCCCACACCTTTACGGCCACATACGGTTGAGGGTGCGAGGGTAGGGGCTGGCTTCGCGGATGTGGGCCAGGCCGCAAATCCAGGCCACGGTGCGCTCCAGGCCCAGGCCGAAGCCGCTGTGGGGGACGGTGCCATAGCGGCGCAGGT
Source organism: Chloroflexota bacterium (assembly GCA_022616275.1). Taxonomy (GTDB): domain Bacteria; phylum Chloroflexota; class Anaerolineae; order Promineifilales; family Promineifilaceae. Next base: position 53,903 of record JAKEFB010000246.1, on the reverse strand, counting down.
CAATGTACCACTGGTAATTTTGCAGCGGCAGTTCGTGGCGGTTGATGGCCTCGACGAGCACATCGAGGTTGCTCATGCGCTCGCTACCGCCGATAATCTCGCCGTACCCTTCGGGGGCCAGCAGGTCCACGCTCTTGCAGACCTCCGGCCGGCCGGGCCAGGGCTCCATGTAAAAGGCCTTGACCTGGGTTGGGTAGCCGTAAACAAAGACCGGCCGGTCAAACAGTTTGGTCAGCTCCGTCTCGTGGGGCGAGCCAAAGTCGGCGCCCCATTCGATTTGTAGCAACTCTTTCAGTTCAGGGTCGTCGGTAGTCTCACGGATGGCCTGCAGGCGTTCAACGGCCTCGTCGTAGCTGATGCGCGGGAAGGGCGGCTTGACGTTTTCCAGGAAGGTCAGGTCCCGGCCGAGCAGTTCCAGTTCGGCCCGGCGCGTCCGCAGCGTGGTCTGGACGATGTAGCTAACGAACTCCTCCTCAAAAGCCATCAGGTCGTCCAGGTCAAAAAAGGCCATTTCCGGCTCGACCATCCAGAACTCGGCCAGGTGGCGGCGCGTCTTGGACTTCTCGGCGCGGAAGGTTGGGCCAAAGCAATAGACTTTGCCAAAGGCCATGATGTTGGCCTCGTTGTACAACTGGCCAGTCTGGGCCAGGTAGGCTTTTTCGTCGAAGTAGTCCACCTCAAAGAGGGTGCTGGTGCCCTCGGCCGCGGCCGGGGTGATGATCGGCGTGTCAATGTTCAGGAAGCTGCTGCTGTCCAGGAAATCAATGATGGCCCGCTTGATGGTGGCCCGGACGCGCATAATGGCCCACTGGAGGCTGGAACGGAGCCAGAGGTGGCGGTTGTCCATCAAGAACTCCACGCCGTGCTCCTTGGGACCAATGGGGTAATCTACCGCGTCCTGGACGACCTCGACCTGCTTGATGCCGACCTCGTAGCCACCGGGCAGGCCCGGCGCGCGCTCGTCTTTGCGCACTGTGCCGGTGAGAATCAGCGAGGACTCCTGGCCCAGGCGCTTGAGAGCTTCAAACGTCTCGTCGCCAATTTCCGGCCGGAAGGCTACACACTGGACAATCCCGGTGCCGTCGCGCAGGCGCAGAAACTGCAGCTTGCCTTTGCCGGTGTTCAAATAGAGCCAGCCCTTGAGGGTCACTTCCTGGCCTTCGTAGTCGGCAATGTCCTGAATGGTGATCGTCGTCGCCATTTTCTTCTCCCGTAAAAATAATTTGACGCAAAGACGCAGACTTTGGCAAGGCCAAAGTTCACGCAAAGCAGGTATTCTAGCGCGCCGTTGAGCGGCCAACAAACGCCATTCAGCCGGGCTGGAACAGGCGGCGGAGGGGCGGCCGGCGGAGGTAGGCCATTTGCTGGCCCATGCGGGTGGGGACGAAGCCGAATTGGCGGCGCACGGCGTCGGTTGGGGCGACCTCCGGCACGGTAAAACGGTCGAGGAAGTAGTGCGTGACCGGCGGCCGGCGCCGCCAGCCAAAGAGGAGCGCCGCCACCGGCCGGACCAGCTTGACGCTGGGGCTGAAGCGGATGCGCCGCAGGCCGGTCACGGCCAGTATCTGGCGGACGACGTCGCCGTAGCGGAAGCGCTCTTCGCCGGCCACTTCAACCGTCTCGTCGAGCAGGTCCGGCCGGTCGAGGGTGGCCAGCAGGCAACGGACCAGGTCTTCCACCCACAGCGGCTGCATGGCCACCCGGCCGCCGCCCGGCAGCCAGACGAAGGGCCACGACCAGGCGGCCAGGCCAGCAATGAGGTTCAAAAACCGGTCGTCCCGGCCGAAGAGCGTGGCCGAGCGCAGGATGGTGTAGGTGAGGCCGCTGTGGCGGATAAGCCGCTCCACCTCGCCCTTGGCCTGTAGCAAGGGATAAAGAGAGTGGGGGTCGGCGTTGAGCCGGCTGAGGAAAATGAGCCGCCGGACTTCCATGCGCCGGCTTTCCTCCAGCAGCCGCTCCGTGCCTTCCACGTCCACGTGCTGCAGCAAGCGGTCCCGGCCGCGGGCCTCGGAACTGGCCAGGTGGACGACGGTGTCTACGTCCAGCAATTCCGCCCGCAGCCCCAGGGGGTCGTTCATCCGGCCGGTGTAGGTCTTGGCCGGCCGGCCTTCCTCTTGGAGAGTCTGCATGAGGGAACGGCCGACGAAACCGGTAGAACCCGTGATCAGGATCATAAGGCGAAATTGTAGTCTGTAACGGCCAAAAGGTCAGGGCGCGTTATAATCGCGCCCATGACGCGTTTCGGCCTGATTGGCCCCACCTACCCCTTCCGGGGCGGCATTGCCCATTACACCACCCTGCTGGCCCGATCCCTGCGAGAGCAGCACGAGACGTTATTTATCTCTTTCACCCGCCAGTATCCCGGATGGCTCTTTCCCGGCCGCAGCGACCGCGACCCCAGCCAACAGCCGCTGCAGACGGAGGTTGAGCGGCTGCTCGACCCGCTTAATCCCCTCAGTTGGCGGCGAACGTTAGGCCGCCTGCGGGTGTGGCGGCCGGAAGTGGTCGTCCTGCCCTGGTGGGTGCCTTTTTGGGCGCCGGCCTGGGCCGTCCTGGGACGGGGCGTGAAGCGGCTGCCGGGCCGGCCGAAGCTGCTTTTCATCTGCCATAATGTCTTGCCGCATGAAAGAGGGCTACCGGACAGGCTGGCCTTACGGCTGGCGCTGGCTCCCGGCGATGGTTACGTCGTCCACGCTCAGGCTGACGCCGAGCGGCTGCGGCGGCAGTTTCCACAGGCTCCCATTCGGGTAACGCCTCACCCGACCTACGAGGCCATTGCCAGCCACTGTGAATACCCGCTGCCCGTGGCGCTACCCTCGGACCGGCCGCTGCTGCTCTTCTGTGGCTTTGTCCGGCCGTACAAAGGGCTGGACGTGCTGCTGGACGCCCTGCCGCCGGTGCTGGCCGAACGGCCGGTCCACCTGCTGGTTGCCGGCGAGTTCTGGGATGGGGAAGCGGCCTACCGGGCCCAAATCGAACGGCTGGGCCTCCAGGAGGCAGTGACGATTGTCAACCGCTACCTGCCAAACGAAGAACTGGCGGCCTGTGTTACCCGCGCCGACGTGGTCGTTGTACCTTACCGCAACGCCACCCAGAGTGGGATTGTCCAACTGGCCTTTGGCCAGAGCCGGCCGGTCATTACTACCAACGTCGGCGGCTTGGCCGAAGCAGTGGCGGATGATCAGACCGGCCTAATCGTTCCGCCGGAGGACCCCGTCGCCCTGGCCCAGGCGATCAATCGCTTCTTTGGCGAAAAGCTAGGACCACTATTTGCCGCTAACATTCAGCAGAGCAGCGGCCGTTTTGCCTGGGGGCACCTGGTTGGGCAACTGGTGGCGCTGGCGCAGGCAGCGCAAGATTTTTAGGCTATAATCCCGGCCGCCAATCCATACCCTGATACAAAGTATTGAGGATCACTAAACATGCAACGGGATCCCAAGCAGATCCGCGAGAAAATAAAACGTTGGCTACCTTCTTTTGCCTTTGAGTATGGACTGCCCCTGGCATTCTATACGTTGCTGGCTATTGCTATCTCCTGGCCGGCCGCGCGAGACCTGACCAGCAAATTAGTTGGCCGCCAGGCCCACGATGTCCTCCACCACGTTTGGGTTATCTGGCGGGTAAAAGAAGTGGTATTGGGACGGCAGCCACTCTTTTACGCGCCTCTGTTATATTATCCAACCGGTATTTCCATTTTGTTCAACAGCACCGGGCCGCTGATTGGCCTGTTCGCCCTGCCTTTCTGGCCCTGGGGACCGATTGCAGCTTATAACGGCACTGTGCTAATCGAACTGACCCTGAGCGGTTACTGTATGTACCTGCTGGCTCGTAGCCTGGGTTTCACCCGGCCGGTAGCGATCTTTGCTGGAACTTTCCTCCTGGTAGCTCCGCTTCACCTGGGTGGTCTATTGATTGCCCACCTTGAAAAGGTCTTCATTGGCCTGTTTCCGCTGGTCCTGTTGGCATTGGGTCACGCCCTAAACCTCGAAAGAAGTCGCCGATGGACTATTTTTATCGGCATCACGCTTTTGTCCACGTTGCTCCACAATGGGCTTCATTTTGTCATAGCGTTTTTTTCGGTTGCCTTTTTTATGGTAGTAGCCCTGATTCAGGCCTTACCGTCCGAACGGCGGTTGTTGCTAAACCGTTTCCTTTTAATAGGCATCAGCCTGGTGATCTTTGTCGCACCGTTGCTCTTCTCTGTTGCCCAGACATCGTACAACCCCTTTGTTCCGGTAGATGTCAACCTGGAATCAACGCTTTTCCAACCTGACCTGGCCGAACTATTTATGCCTCCTTCCTTTACTCGCTTGGGCGGTTCAATGAGGGAACAGTTAGATTGGGCTGGGCAAATCCAAAGTGGTGTTGAGACCAACGTCTATATTCCCTGGACCATACTGCTGTTGAGTCTGGCGGCGGTGGCCGGCCGGCAAAAACGATTGCTTCCTTGGGCTTTATTTAGCCTGGCCTGGGTTGTTTTGTCATTGGGTCCGTCCCTACAAATTCTGGGGCGGCGCCACTTCACAGAATATGGACTGCCCGTTACTTTGCCGTACGCGTTTCTGACTGCTTTACCTGGCCTTGACTTTTTGCGGACGCCCGGCCGGCTGATGCTGATGGGCTACGTCGGCCTGGGGATCTTGGCCTGTTTTGGCCTGGCCTGGGTGTGCCAGCGCTTCCCCAAGCGAGCTGCGTTTATAGTGACTCTGATCACGGGGTTCATGTTGTTAGAGACGTGGCCACAGCCCTGGCCCCAAAGCTCGCTCCCGACCGTTCCCGACTTTTACCGGCAAATTGCCGGCGATGACGAAGTATACGGCGTGTTTGATTTGCCGATCCAACCGAACTCAACTTACTGGATGTACGTTCGCCAGGCATCTTACTATCAGTTTTTCCAGATGACTCATCACAAAGGAATTCCTTCTGGCTATTTGTCGCGGGTCTACTCAGGTTCTCCCATTTTTCCCTGCCTGATACCGTCCTGGTCCCAGCCGGAACTCATGGTCAACGGCCGTCCGGCTGATTGTGTTGCCAACGCCCTTTATGACCTGGCAGCCAACAACTACCGCTACGTCGTCTGGCACAAACCAGCCAGCAATTTTATTGAGTATGTGCCGGGCTCATGGGGCGAGCAGGTATCGGCTGAGTTCATTCAACGAACCTTTGCCAACCAGGAACCGCTGGTGGACGACACGCTCGTCACCGTCTATGCGGTGCCGCCCATCACGGCTACCAATCCAGCGCCTACCATCAGCCTGATGCACAACTGGTATGACCCACAGGGAGAGTTGCGGTGGGCTATCTCTCCGGGTAGCCTGTACCTGTTTGTCCCCCAGGCGCAAGAAGCAGTTTTACACGTCACATTGGCGGCCGTGTTTGATCCGGCCGAGAGCAGTGGCTACGGCCAGAGCGGGCAATTCCGGATTGCGTTGGACGACGAGTTTCTGACCACCGTCACCATGGCGGTGGGGGAAACAATGGCTCTACCACTTCATCTGCCGGCCGGCGCTCATTCCCTTGTCCTGGAATTGGAAGCCGGCAACTTCCACCCGGTGAGCCGTGGCGGCGAGGACAGGCGCGAGTTAGGTTTCGCTATTCACCAGGTCGACCTGGAACTGAAGTAGGCGCGCGATATAATCGCTTCATGGCAAGTTGCACAACTATCACCAGGAAACCTCTCCAGCATCGGAAACAGCGCAAGCTATGAATTTCATTACTATCAATAAACCTCGAAAGGAGTTACTGGGTAGCCACCAAGCCTGGACCTGGGCGGGGCTGGTTGGGCTGCTAGTACTCAAGCTGGCCTGGCAAATAACTCTCTACCGCGACGGTTTTCTCAGTGTCTCGGCCGATGAGTTCAGCCGAGGTATCTTTGCCGCCCAATGGGCTGCTGCGCCACGCCTGGATAGCCTGGCTGAGATGAGCCATGCCGCCTGGCTGCCAGGCGAAAAGTATCTGAACGGTCTGTTGTTTATGTTCTGGCCAGATTACATCCTGGCTCCACGGGCCACAGCTTTCCTGGCCGGCTGCCTGCTGTTATTGGCCATCTTTGCCCTGGCCCGGCTGCTTTTTCCCGGCCGGGCAACGCCCTGGCTGGCCTGTTTGTTGCTCTTTTGCCAGCCCTGGTACGTCTGGCTAAGCGGCACCCCCATGTTGGATATCTACTATCTGGCGGCTCTCATAGGCGGCCTGGCACTCTTGTTAGCGTGGTTGGAGCACGGCCAACGCGGTCTATGGCTAGCCGCCGGACTGGCGCTGCTGTTAGCTGGGACCTTTCACGTTCAAGGCTGGCTGCCTTTGGGGTTGATCCTGCTGCTCCACCTGCCAGAACTCATTCGCCTGGCACGGCAACAAAAATGGGAGCGAGCCGGGCGATTGCTGGCGATCTATGCTCTGGCGGCACTCTTGCCGCTGACGCTGTTCCTGGCCGGCTGGGTGGCCAATGGCCGGCCGCTGTCCTTTTTAGGTGAGCACACACGCTACTCACTCTGGTTTTACGGCGGCTACAATGTATCTGACCTGGAGAAGTTACTCTACTACCCCCGGCTGGTGTGGGTAAATAGCCATCCCCTCCTATGGTTGCTGGCAGCGGTGGGTGTGGGGCTCCTCTGGCGGGCGCGGGCCGGCCGGCGAGTCTGGCTGCTCCCGGCGATAGGATTGTTGACCCTGCTGGCGCTGAGCGTGCTCAACCTGAATTCTGGCCCACCTTCAGCAGCGCCCGGCCGTTACTCTCTGCTGTACACGGCGACAGCGGCTCTCTACGCCGGCTATGGTGGCAGCCGGCTGTTGGTCCGGGGGCTGGCCCGCCGGTCCTCGGCCGGTTATGCCGTGGTTGGACTGACGGCCGTTCTGCTGGCCTGGCTGTTAATAGCTGGTTATCGCCAGGCCTGGCAATTTCCTCGGGCTACTTACGGCCAGGCTGTGGCGGCCGGGGAAGCGCTACGCCCCCTGCTCGACGCACCTGATTTTGCTCCTGGCGACCGCTACCTGTTGGAAGTGGTTTACTGGGACTTTTTGGCGGCCCAACTGGCCGCCGGCCACCACGAAGCAGCCCTCTTTGACCGTCCTTTTGACCTCTATAATCGCGACCAACCCTCCGTCCTTATTCTTCCGCCGGAGGCGCTGGCCCGGGAATTGGTAGCCCAGCGGGTACGGTATGCGCTGTTGCGTGACCCGGCGCTGAAAGAGCAAGCGGCCGCCAGCGGGTTGTTAACGGCTGTCATTGAGGTAGAGGGTTGGACACTCTACCAGGTAACTATTACAAAATCTGAAGGAGGAAAGTATGAAAAGAACAGTTCGGCTGGCACCCGCTTTCCTGTCAGTCGCGCTCCTCGCCAGTGTGACTTATCTTCTATCTGCTCCCGGCCGTGGGTTGGAACAGCCGGGAAGAAATTAACTTCCTGCAGGCCGGTAGCGCAGGAGGTAAAAACTATGGTTGGAGCTGCTACGAAGGAACCCTGGTTATCTCTTTGATCAACTACACCGATACTTATGAATTTCCGATCTTTGAAATTGTAATTATACAGCCAATGAGCGCAACCCGTCCGCTAAACCCCGAAGGTAAGCCCGGGCGTTGCCCCACTGTCCCTGGCAAGCCAGGCGTCCCATCGTACGCAACAGGCTACTGAACCGGTAAGGGACAATTACCAGGCCGCGCCAGAAGCCAGCGTGCTTGCGGAAGAAGAGGACGCTGCTGCGCGCTTTGTGATAGTAGCGGCACGAGGAAGTAGACGTGGTGCTGGCCGAGACCCGGTGCTGGACGCTCACGCCAGGAATGTAATAGAGTCTGTACCCGGCAGATTGGACGCGGAGGCAAAAATCCATGTCTTCGTAATACATAAAGAAGGCTTCGTCGAACAACCCCACCTGGCGAAAGAGGGACGTGGGAATGAACATCGCCGTGCCAAAAATATAATCCAATTCATGGTGCTCGTCCGGCCGGACGTGACGGCGGGGTCCTAACGGCCCAAAGTCAACAGACTCCAGCGTCAACCAGTGGCGGCGGCTGCCCGTAAACCATAACTGGTCTGGTTTATCAAAGTAAGTCAGGGCAGGCGCTACAATACCCACATTGGGTAACTCATTGGCCTGGACTACCAGGACATCGAGCAATTCAGGAGGGACAACTGTGTCGTTATTAAGCAGGAATACATACTCTGCCTGGTTAGCCAGGGCGTGGCGAATACCGACGTTGCATCCGCCGGCAAAACCCAGGTTTTGCGCGTTGGCCAGCACGGTGGCGGCCGGAAAATGCCGGCGAACCAAGTCTACTGTGCCATCGTTAGAGCCATTGTCTACTACCAAGACACAATGGTTGGGATAGGTCAACCGTTGCAGGGAGGCCAGGCAGGCTTGAGTAAGCTCCCAGTGGTTCCAGGTCAGGATCACAATATAGACCAGGGGCGCTTCGGCTCCGTAGCCGGCCTCAGACGATATCAAATCTTATCCAGGCAAAGGTTGCTAAAGATGCGCTGCCAGTCATAAGTAACTGCAAACTCTGGTCCCGGGTCCACATCGCGGGACCGGGCCAGGCTTTCGATCACAAGCCGGGCAAAGGCATCCCACTCGTCGGCCACAACCAGGGCCTCACCAAAGACACGCCGATCCAGCCCCTCCGCGCCAACGGTTGTGCTGACCACTCGCCGGCCGCAGGCCACCGCTTCAATGATTTTGAAGCGTGTGCCGCTGCCGGCAGTGAGGGGAACGATGACCACGTCTGCACTCTTGATCAGTGGCGCGACCTCGTCCACAAAGCCGGCAAAGAGAACATTTGCTGGCAACGGTCGCCGGCGCTGCGCCAGGTATTTCTCCTGGCCCACACCCACGATAACAACTTTCCAGCCAGTAGTCATAGATTCCAGGCGGGGGACAATTTCTTCCAGAATGACGTCCGTGGCCTGGGCGTTGGGTAGGTGACTTAGTGAGCCAAAGAACAGGATCATGGCGTCGCTTTCCTGAAGACCAAGGCTTTCTTTCACCTGGCGCACCTCCACCGACTGGCCAGCCAGCCTGGCCACATCCGCCCCATTGGGCACTACTCGAAGCTTACCGGGTGGCACACGTAGTCTACTAGTAAGAATAGCTTTATCCACCGGGGAAACACAAATGAGTTGATCGGACACGTAGCAGGTTATCAATTCAAGCAAGGCTACCAGGGGCCAGAAAGGGCTACCCATGCGACGAAAACGGAGATACTCCACGTTGTGGTGGTCAAGCACTAACGGCTTCCGGGTAAGAAGCTTCAAGAGCAGGCCATGTACGGCGCCCCAGAGGTGACTGACGACAATCAGGTCAACCTGTTCACGGCACGCCAGGCGCCATAGTTGCCAGAAAAAGCGTGGGTGAAACAGTTGGGCATAGCGATTCGCCACGTTGGACACCATCCGCTGGGTCGGTAATATGCCTGGTCGTTGGCCATTGCCACGAAAGGCAAACCAGACCTCGTTAGCCTGGGCCAGATACCTGACCAGGTGATGAGTCCGCACAATGGTCCCCTGAGAAAGTGGCCAGCCTTCAAATGGGGAAATTACCAGGATTCTCTTATCCGCTACCACGCCTTCTATACCTGACAAGGTAACAGCAACCTGCGGTTGCACGGTGACAGGGTGAAAGGGTGAAATTCACCGTGTCACTTTATGACCATGCTGAGTACATCAAACTATTTATTACCGTTCAATTATTCTCTCTGAGAAAATAGCGCCAGTCAAAGCCAGGATGTATATTACGGTGATGCTTTCGTTATCTCAGAGACCTCAACAACCAGAGCGGCCGGTAAAAGCCGAAATTTTGTTAGAAATACGTCTGGACCAGATCCGCACCGACGCGGCCAGCCGCGACGCTTATGACGTTATCTATGACGAGGGGGATATTTCTCTGCGCTCCTCCTTTTATCTTTGGCTGGTAAAGCTGTTTGCTCTACAGCCAGACGACGTCTACCTGGATATTTCTTGTGGCCGGGGCCACTTACCAGCCCTGGCCCAAAAACAGGGTGTACAAACGCATGGCCTGGACCTGTCCTTTGCCGCCGTCCGGTCAGCTACAGGAAGGGGACATCTGATAGTCGGCAACAGCCAGGCTCTGCCCTACGCCGACGACAGCTTTACCGCCATCAGCAACATCGGCAGCATTGAGCATTACGTGGACATGAGAGCGGCCATACGCGAGATGGTCCGGGTTCTCAAACCAGGCGGCCGCGCTTTTCTTTTAGTGCCTAACACCTTTAGTCTGCTGCACAACGTCTGGATCGCCTTTCGCCGGGGGCGTACTAACATAGATAATCAGCCAATCCAACGCTACCTGGCCCGCCAGGAGTGGCAGCAACTGTTTGAGGAACAAGGCCTGGTAGCCGATAAAGTAGCGAAATATGAGATCGAACGGCCGCGTACCAGGGCTGATTTCTTCAGCTACCTGCGCCACCCCAAGCGAATGGTTCGGCTCATGTTGACTCCTTTTGTGCCCCTCAATCTGGCCTTTTGCTTTGTTTTCGTGTGTCACAAACCGCGATGAGATATATAACCTGCAACTACTGCCAGGCCGATGATACCGAGGTAGTCAATCACGGGCCAGACCTACTGCTCGGCCGGCCGGGCGATTTCCATCTAGTTCGCTGCCGCCAGTGCGGCCTTATATACCAGAATCCACAGTTGACGTTGGAGGAGTTGCCAGACCACTATCCAGAAGGATACCAGCCCTATAAGAAAGACCCCGAAAACGAATCCTCAACTTTGCGCCGGTTAGACGTGCAATATGGACTATCCCGCCGCCGCCGGCAACTACTGCGGCATCACCCCCAACCAGGGCGGTTGCTGGACGTTGGCTGCGCCACTGGGTTATTTCTTAAGGGGATGTGTGACCAGGGCTGGACAGTTGCAGGGGTCGAGTTAAGCCCTTACGCGGCCGACTACGCTCGCCGCGCCTTTGGCCTGGACGTTTTTACCGGCACACTCGAAGAAGCGAACCTGTTGGCCGGTTCTTTTGACGTGGTCACGATGTGGGACGTGCTGGAGCACGTCATTGATCCCAAGGCTACACTGGCCGAAGTTGCCCGGATCCTCAAACCGGGGGGGATGCTGGCTATTAGCCTGCCCAACCCGTCCTGCCTAGAGGCCCGCCTGTTCGGGGCCAGTTGGGTGGGTTGGGACCGGCCGCGCCACCTGCACCTCTTTACGCCGGAGGTGCTCCGGCGATACCTGGCCGGCGCCGATTTCCAGTTGAAAACGATTGAAAGCCTGGGCGGCCGGTTGGGGCTCAGCCTGTTGAGCCTGGAGATGTGGCTGCGGGCCAGGAATATCCCAGAAGAAAAGTGGCAATGGCTCGTCCAGGCTATTTATAACTGGCCGCTACGCCTGGCCTCGTGGCCCCTGTATCGCCTGGCGGAATTGAGCAACAAAACGACGGTGATGACGGCATTTGCCTGGCGGCCGGCTGTGAAAATGTTGCCCAATTGATGAGGAGTATTTTAGAACGTAACTGACTCTTCAGGAAAAAATTAGCGCATGTCTGTTCAAGGTCTCAGCAATGACCAGAAAGCTCCGTCCTTCAAGAGACGGTTAGCAGCCGGCGCCAGCCGGGCCATTACTTACTTGCAGTCCGGCTGGCGCGGCAAAGCCATTACACTTGTCTTTCTCTCCCTGACCGTGGTAGCGATTGTCTCTATCATCCTGGCCAACCAGGCGGCGTTTAACAGTTACCGCTGGCAACTGCGACCTGTGTGGCTGGCATACGCGGCCGGTTTTGTGATGGCCGACCTGTTTTTGGGGGCTTTCGCCTGGCACCTTCTGGTCGCCCGGTTGGCCTGCTACAGTGACCCACGTTACAACCTTAAGTATTGGGGTTACGCCAACCTGGCCAAGCGACTGCCTGGACCAGTTTGGTATATTGCCAGCCGGGCTGCCCTCTATGAACAACAGGGCGTCAGCAAAATGACCACTTCGTTACTAAGCGGTCTAGAACTGGTCCTCGTCCTGGTCTCCGGTATTGTTACCTTTTTGTTGAGCCTGCCTTTTTGGGCGCTGCCGGCCGAGCTGGCCGGCCGGCTCTACCACTCCTGGTTTCTGATTCTTCTTTTCCCACTTTGCCTATTGCTGGTCCACCCACGCGTTTTAAACCGGCTATGGCAGAAGTTGAGCCGCCAGACTCCTGTCGAGGGGTTGCGCTGGCAGGATACAGCGCTGTGGTTGCTCTTTTACGTCTTTATCTGGCTGGTGGGCGCGTTGAGTCTGTTTAGCGCCATCAATTTATTTTATCCGTTATCTATGAGCCACTTTATCCCTGTGGCCGGGATGTGGGCAGTGGCCAATGTCATTTCCATGGCCGGCACCCTAACGCTTTCGGGTATTGGCCTGCGCGAACTCTCTCTGGCTCTGTTGCTGACCCAGGTCGCCCCTACCCCGGCGGCCTTGCTGATTGTGGTTGTCATCCGGATCATCTGGCTGGTAGGGGAGTTTTTAGGGGCGTTACTTTCCCTAACCCTCTAATAATAACCCTTGTTTAACCCAAAAGGAGTATTGCTCGAACAGTTTTCTCAGCCTATACTAGCGCATGAACGGTAAATCAAAATTAACCCAAAGTGTCAAAATTTAGTTTTTAGGAGGTTTCCATGAAAAAAGTTGTTGTTCTTCTTGTCCTGGCTGCGGCGCTGTTGTTGCTGGTGCCGGCGGCCGGGGCCCAGGGTGGCCTGAGCTACAACGCCGGCTTCCAGGTCCAGAACCTGTCTGACACCAACGACGCGACTATCAACATCACCTACTATGATCAGGATGGGTCGGTGAACACGACGGTGACCGATACGGTTGACGCAGGTTCGTCTAACACCTACTTCCCCATTCACGCCGGCGCGGGCTTCAACGGCTCGGTGGTCATTTCTTCCGATCAGCCGGTCGCGGCCATCACCAATATCCTGGCCAACGGCGTGTCCTACGGCGCCAGCTACGGCGGCTTCTCGGCCGGAGCCAATGCTGTTTCCCTGCCCCTGGTCATGAAGGCCAACAGTGGCTTCAGCACCTGGTTTAACGTCCAGAACGCCGGCGCCAGCGCCACGACCGTGACTGTGGAATATGCCGGCCAGCCGACCTGCGACCAGTCGGCGACCATCCAGCCGGGCGCGGCGGCCACTTTTGACCAGGGTACCTTCGGTTGCCTGCCCTCTCCCTATATTGGCGCGGCCTCGGTGACGGCCAGCAGCGGTGGCTCAATTGTGGCCACTGTCATGGAAGTTGGCACCACCACTCTTTTCGCCTACAACGGTTTCACCGGTGGCACAACCAACCCTGTGATCCCGCTGGTAAACGCCAACAACAGTGGCTTCATCACTGGTATTCAGGTCCAGAACACGGGCGGCAGCAGCACCAGCGTCACCCTCTCCTACGACGCGGTTGTAGGTACTGATTGCACCGAGACTAAGACCGTCCCGGCCGGCCAGTCTCGCACCTTTGCCCTGTATGCCTTCTCGCTGGGTGGCGATCCGAACCCCGGCACCAACAATTGTGCCTTTGGCGCTCAATTCATTGGTGCAGCTACGGTGAGCGCTAACAGTGGCGGCCAAGACCTAGTGGGTATCGTCAACCAGTTGAACCTCGGCACCAACAAAGGTAGCTCCTACAACGCCTTTGATGACGCCCTGGCCTCCGACACGGTGGTCATGCCCCTGATTATGGACCGTAACTCCGGCTTCTTCACCGGTTTCAACGTCCAGAACGTTGGCGGCTCGAGCACCACGGTTACCTGCGACTTCACCAGCAACGACGGTGGCACAACCGGCACTGTGACCAGCGGCACGCTTGCTCCTGGCGCGGCTTTTAACCACTTGCAACTCAATTTCCTGGCCAACGGCTTTGTCGGTTCAGGCGTCTGCACGGCCAACACGTCCGGTGTCCCGATTATCGGCGTGGTCAACGAACTCGGCAGTGGCGCCGGCGACCTGCTCTTCACCTACGAGGCTTTTAACAACTAATTTTGTTAAGTTCCTCTTAATTTGTATCGAATAAGAGCCACCTGACGGTGGCTCTTATTTTTTGTTGCCTGTATAATCCCGCGTTTGTTTTGAGTTAGAGCCTTAAGTTAAAGTAAGAGTATTTACGGTCAATTCTTCCCCTGGCTCTCGCTTCGGGCTTGAATTGGAACGGAAAGGAAAAGTACCATCATGAAAAATCGTTACCCGGTGATGTTACACGCGAGCCTGCTTCTGGCTCTTTTACTAGCGCTCAGCGCCTGCCAACGGAACAATAACAACACGCCAACGCCCGGCGACAGCACACCAGATGATTATCCTCCCCAGGAGGCTGTTTATCCGCCTCAGACCTCCGACGCTGCCGCCGTTTATCCGCCTGGGACAGAGACAAGCCCCCTGGGAGAAATATCTTCTACCCCTCCCAGCCCTGATGTGGATCTCCCTCCGGCCAATGCCCAAACGGCCGTCATCGGTGGCGTCTTAATTCGTGAACTGACCAGCGAGGGCTTCGTGCCTCTAGACCCGCATGAGCTAATTTTGGGTGAATTGGTGCCAAACACGGAAGGAACCCCAACGCTTATCCGTTACAATGAAAACTCTCTACGAGCCCAGACCTTCCCTACTGGAATCTTCATTTTTCGCGACGTCCCACCTGGGACCTATGTCCTTATTGTGAACCTGGCTGTCACCGAGTTTCCGGTTAGAAACCCCGATGGAACAGAAATATTCGTCACGGTAGAAGCTGGCCAGGTTCTGGACATGGGCCAGGTCATTACACAATTACCCTGACATTGAAACCAGACAGCAGACCTCTATGCTGTATAACGAAGAAGGAACTTACCATATGACTCTCAACGACGTAAACGCTAACGTGCCTCTGGACACGGCTCCACCCCACGGAGGCATCTTGATCAACCGGATGTTGCGGGGCGAGCTGCGCCAGGCGGTCCAGGAGCGGGGGCAAAAGCTGTTCAAGCTGGAATTGAACGCCATGAACCTGTCTGACCTGGAGCTGATTGCCGTGGGGGCGATGAGTCCCCTGACCGGCTTTATGGGTGAGGCCGACTACAACCGGGTAGTGGGCGAGATGCGGCTGAGCAACGGCCTGGTCTGGTCTATCCCGGTCAGCCTGGCGGTCAGCATGGAAACGGCCGAAGCCATCGCCTCCGGCCAGGAAATTGCGCTGTGTGAGAAGGGCAACGTCCTGGCCGTGATGGAAGTGGCCGAGAAGTACACCTACGATAAAGCGCGGGAAGCGCAACTGGTTTACGGGACCACCGAAGAGGTCCACCCCGGCGTGGCCCGCCTTTATCGCCAGGGCGACGTGCTGTTGGGCGGTGAAATTTGGGTGGTAGAGCTGCCGGCCGCGGCCAACATCGAGTTTCCCGAACTGCGCCACACGCCGGCCCAGGCGCGGCGCATGTTTGCCCGGCGGGGTTGGCGGCGCGTGGTTGGTTTCCAGACCCGGAACCCTATCCACCGGGCCCACGAGTACATTCAGAAAGCGGCGCTGGAAATTGTGGACGGCCTCTTTCTGCACCCGCTGGTTGGCGAAACCAAGGCCGACGACATCCCGGCCGACGTGCGCATTGCCAGTTACCAGGCTATTCTGCGCGATTATTACCCGGCCGATAGCGTGCTGCTGGGGGTTTTCCCGGCGGCCATGCGCTACGCCGGTCCCCGGGAAGCTATCTTCCACGCCATCATTCGCAAAAATTATGGTTGCACTCACTTCATCGTCGGCCGGGACCACGCCGGCGTGGGGAAGTATTACGGCACTTACGACGCCCAGCGGATTTTTAACAACTTCAAGAAGGAAGAAATCGGCATTGAAATTCTACCGTTCGATTACACCTTTTACTGCAAGAAGTGCGGCATGGTCGTCAGCGCCAAAACCTGCCCGCACGACCAGGAGAATTGGGTCTTCCTGAGCGGCTCCCAGGTGCGGCAAATGTTGGAACGGGGCGAAATGCTGCCCGAAGAGTTTACCCGGCCGGAAGTGTCTAAGGTGCTGATTGATGGAATGCGGGCCAGGAAACAACAGCCACCGGAAGACGAGGGCTGACCCCAGGAAATTCAATGCTTAAAAAACTTTTCGGCCGCAAGAAGGAACCTAAAGTTTTCGTCATTGGTCTGGACTGCGCCCCGCCGGAATTGATCTTTCAGGCCTGGCGCAACGAGTTGCCGAACCTGAAGCGTTTGCTGGACGGCGGCGCTTACAGTGAAATGTATAGCTCCACACCGGCCATCACCGTGCCGGCGTGGGCGAGCATGACCAGCAGCAAGGACCCCGGCGTCCTGGGCTTCTATGGCTTCCGCAACCGGAGCGACTATACCTACGATAATCGCTACATTGCTACCAGCCTGTCGGTGAAGGAAAAGCGGGTGTGGGACATTCTCGGCGAGGCAGGCAAGCAGTGTATTGTCGCCGGGGTGCCGCAAACCTACCCGGTCAAACCGGTCAACGGCTATCTGATCTCCAGTTTCCTCACCCCCAGCACGACCAATCCCAATATCCAGTGGACGCACCCGGTGACGCTCCGGCCGGAGATTGAGAGGCTTCTAGCCCCGGAAGTGTACGACGTGGACGTGCCCCAGTTTCGTACAGAAGACAAGGCTTTCCTGCTCAAGCAGATCTATGACATGACCCGCAAGCGCTTCAAGGTGCTGCGTTATCTACTCGAAGAAAAGCCATGGGACTTTTTCATGTTCGTGGAAATGGGGGTGGACCGTATTCATCACGGGATGTGGGCCCATCACGACCCTACTCACCACAAACACGACCCTAACACGCCGTTCCTAAACGCCATCAAGGAGTATTACGTTTACCTGGACCAGGAAATCGGCACGTTACTGGAGCGCCTGCCGGCCGACACGCACATCATTGTCGTCTCCGACCACGGCGTCAAACGGATGGACGGCGGCATCTGCATCAACGAGTGGCTGCGACGCCAGGGCCACCTGACCTTGCTGGAGGAACCGCCGGAAGGCCGCCTCTCCTCTTTTGAAAAAGTGGAGGTAGAGTGGTCTAAATCGGCCGCCTGGGGAGACGGTGGCTATTACGGCCGTGTTTTCCTCAACGTCGCCGGCCGCGAACCGGCCGGGATCATTCCACCTGGTGAGTATGAATCTTTCCGGGACAGTCTGGCCGAGGAAATCAGGAATATCCCCGCGCCTGACGGCACCCCGCTTCATAACGTCGTTTTCAAACCACAAGAAATCTATCAAGAGGTGCGCGGCGTCGCTCCTGACCTGATTGTCTATTTCGACAACCTGGGCTGGCGCTCGGTTGGCAGCCTGGGCCATCACGACGTTTACACTTTTGAAAACGACACCGGCCCCGACGATGCCAACCACGCGGAAAATGGGATTTACATCTATACCACACCTGATTACAGCCTGGGTGGCAAGCGGCTGCCCGATACACAATTAATGGACTTTACACCGACTGTCCTGAATCTCTTTGGCCTGCCAGGGCAACCTGGTATGCAGGGAAAAATTATCGAACATTAATATGTCAACCAATCATTCGTATCCTGGATTTGTTCTGTGGATGACTGGCCTTTCCGGAGCCGGCAAGACAACTATCGCTTTGATCCTGGAGGAAGAAATACGCCAGCGCGGGCTCAAGGTAGAGCGTCTGGACGGCGATACAGTGCGTGAGAGCCTGACCCGCGACCTGGGTTTCAGTAAAGAAGACCGCGAGAAAAACATTGAGCGGGTCACTTTCGTCGCCAAGCTGCTATCGCGTAACGGCGTGGTCTGCATTTGCTCCTTTATCTCCCCTTACCAGTCCATACGCGACCGGGTGCGGGCGCAAACGACCAACTTTATCGAGGTCTTTGTGGACGCGCCGTTGGAAACAGTTATGGAGCGCGACGTCAAAGGGCTGTACCAGAAAGCCATAGCCGGCGAAATTCCCAACTTCACGGGCATTTCCGACCCCTTTGAACCGCCGGCCAGGCCGGACATTCACGTGCGGACAGACCTGCAAACACCCCTGGAAAGCGCCGGCCACATTCTGGGCACTCTGGAAGACATGGGGCTAATTCCCCCGGCAAAGTTATAAGGCGCATGCCTAGCGCAAGTGCCAGGCACTTTACGACTGACCGAGTATCACTCAAAGTCATTAAGTGCCAGGCACTTCTCTGAGGACGATGACCATTCAGGAAGCCCTGGCTTTTGGCCGGCAACAACTGACTGCTTCCCCCAGTCCAGCCCTGGACGCCCGCCTGCTGTTAGAGCACGTGCTGCAGGTTGAACACGCCTACCTGGTAGCCCACGGCGATGATCCGCTGACCGCTGCCCAGGAGCAGGATTACCGTACCCTCGTGGATCGGGCAGCCCGCCGAAAGCCTATTCCTTACCTGGTAGGCCAGGCTCCTTTTTATGGCCTGGCGTTTGCCGTTAGCCCGGCCGTGTTGATCCCCCGGCCAGAAACGGAACTGCTTTTAGAAGCAGCCCTGGGCTGGGCCAGGCAGCGGGCCGCCGTTTATATCGTAGATGTGGGAACAGGTAGTGGCTGCATTGCCATCAGTCTGGCCCGGCAGTTACCGGCCGCCCGGATAGAAGCTACCGACATCTCTCCCAGCGCCCTGAAGATGGCCCGCCGCAACGCGCAGACTCACGGTGTGGCCGGCCGGATTCTCTTCCATCATGGCGAGCTGCTGGAGCCAGTGGCCGGCCGGCCGGACCTGATCGTTGCCAACCTACCTTATGTGACCGACCACGAGTGGACGGAGCTTGACGATGGAGTAAAATGGTACGAACCGGACGTTGCCCTGAGAGGCGGTCCAGATGGCCTGGATGTGATCCGGCAGCTTCTGGGCCAGGCTCAATCAAGGTTGGCCGGTGGTGGGGCTATTTTCCTGGAAATTGGCTGGCAGCAGGGGCCGGCCATGGACCAACTGGCCCAATCCCACTTCCCTTCCGCCCGGGTAACTATTACACCAGACTACGCCGGCCACGACCGTATCGTCGGGATTGAAACGGTCTAACAGGCAGTGACAAAAGAGTTTGTGGACACAAGAATTTTAGACGCTCGCCAGCCGGGCGCCATTGAAGAAGCCGCTCGCCAGCTCAAACGAGGGCAACTGGTGGCTTTCCCTACCGACACGCTCTATGGCGTGGGGGCCGATCCCTTTAACGGCGAGGCTATAGACCGCCTTTATCAGGCCAAGGAACGGCCGCTGGAAAAGGGTATTCCCGTTCTGCTGGCCGACGTGGCTGACCTGGAGAAAATGGTCAAGGCGGTGCCGGCCGTGGCCCGGCCGCTCATGGCCCGCTTCTGGCCCGGCCCGCTGACGCTCATCATGCCCCGGCGGGCCGACCTGCCGGCGGCGCTGTCGCCTAACGAGGGCATTGCCGTACGCATACCGGACAACGCGGTGGCCCGCCGCTTCATCCGGGCGGCCGGCGGGGCTGTGGCCACCAGCAGCGCCAACCGCGCTGGCGAGGCGCCGGCCTGCGACGCCCACGAGGCTCTGGTCGCCCTCCGGGGGTTGGTAGCTGTCGTCCTGGATGGTGGCCTAGTTCATTACGGCCAGGCGTCCACCATTCTTGACTGCACTTGCCATCCGCCGCAGCTTTTGCGCGAAGGGCCAATTGCTGCTAAAAACCTGCCCCTGGTAATAGGGACATCATGAATGGTTTAACGCTACCAATAATTATGGTCATCATTGGCTTCGCCGGCATCCTGGCCGCTTACCGGGGTGTGCGGCGCGGCGGCGCGCGCTTTTATACGCTGGAGCGAGAGGCCATGCTGCGCCGGGCCAGCTTTACCCTGCTCATCAGCACGGCTTTATTGCTAGGCGCGGTTGGCCTGCTCATCTACCAGCGGCAGCAAATCGTTGAGCCAGGAACGGCCGAGCCCGGGGAGACAGAAACAGGTGTGGCCACCACCGCCACGCCGGAAAGTGTGTTAGAGACGTTCCCCCCCACGGGCACACCCACCTCTACGGCCGACCCCAACATCCCTACGGCAACTCCTACGCCAATTATCTGCCGGGCGGTGGTGGACGGCACGGCCGGCAGCGGTCTGACGTTGCGAGATGCGCCAGGTGGAACTGAAATCGCTATTTTACCCGATGGCTCCATTCTCACTCTCCTGGAAGCAGAGCCGGTGACGGCCAACGGCTATACCTGGCGCCAGGTGCGCACAGTGGCTCGCGAAGAGGGCTGGGTGGTGGAAGAGTTCCTCACGATTGGCGATTGCCGGTAAGGGGGGGTGGAGATTAGAGATTGGAGATTGCGAGCAACCCTGGTTGTCAATCTCTAATCTCTCTCAATTGGGAGATTATTGCTTTTCGTCTCCTGAGCGGTGGAGCTGGCCATGATCATCGGCATTGACGCCAGCCGGGCGGTGGCCAGCCAGCGGACTGGCACCGAGGTGTACGCCTGGCAGTTAATCCAGACCCTTATCCCCATGGCGGCCGGCCGGGGCCATCGTCTACGCCTGTACTTTAACCGGCCACCGGCAGGCAGGCTCTTTCCTCCGGCCAGCCACGTGGAGGAGATTGCCATCCCTTTCCCCCGATTGTGGACCCATCTACGGCTGGCCCGGGAATTACACCGCCGGCCGCCGGACGTTTTTTTCACGCCGGCCCACGTTATTCCTTTCACCTACCACCGCCCCAGCGTGGCCACCGTCCACGACCTGGGCTACCATTATTTCCCTGAAGCCCATACCCGCCGGCAGGTGGCTTACTTGCAGTGGAGCACCCGCCATAACGGCCGTCGCGCCCGGCGGGTAATCGCTGACTCCCAGGCCACTAGAGCCGACCTGATCCGTTTTTACGCCCTGGACCCTACCAAAATTGAAGTGGTCTACCCAGGCATTGATCCAGCGCTGCGGCCGGTGCAAGAACCGGCCCGGCTGGCGGCCGTCCAGCAAAAGTATGGTGTGGTTCCACCTTATTTGCTTACCATCGGTACGCTGCAACCACGCAAAAACCTGGTCCGGCTGGTAGCGGCCTACGCCGCCAGCGGTGTGACTCACCAGTTCGTCCTGGCCGGCAAGCCGGGCTGGCTGTCCCAGCCAATCCTGGACGCCGTGGCCGCCCTGCCGCCGGCCGTGGCCGGCCGCGTTCACCTGCCCGGCTTTGTAGCCGACGAGGATAAGGCGGCCCTGCTCAGCGGCGCAGTGGCTTTGCTTTATCCCTCCCTTTACGAGGGTTTCGGCTTTCCAGTGCTGGAGGGCCAGGCGTGTGGCACGCCCGTTCTTTGCGCCAATACCAGCTCCCTGCCGGAAGTGGCCGGCGAGGCGGCCTTGCTGGTGGACCCTCTAGACGTGGCCGGCCTGGCCGCCGCCATCCGGCAAATCGCGACGGAAGAGTCTCTACGGCGCGAGTTGGTGGAAAAGGGGCTAATCAATGTCCGGCGCTTTACCTGGGAAGGTGCAGCGGTTCAGACACTAAAGGTATTAGAAGCAGCGGCCGGCTGGTCCAAGAGATAGATGATATAGCCCCCTACTTCGCGGACAAAGGCCCGGCTCCTGGTATACCAGTTAATCCACCGCATCGTCCGGGTCGGCGAGGTATATGCTTCCAGGCCCAGGTCTTCGGCAATGGCCATCGCCCGCCTCATGTGAAAGGGGGTGCTGACGATCAAGAAGGTCTGCAAATCATATCCGGCCGCCACTTGTTGGGCGTAGGCCAGGTTTTCCACGGTGTTGGTGGAGCGCGTTTCTAACAAAATCGCTTCCTGGGGAATACCCTGGGCCAGGGCGTAGCGCGCGGCCACTTCTGCCTCGCTCCACCGGCTGGTCCGCCCCCGGCCGCCGGTGAAAATGATGGTATCCACGTAGCCGCCCCGGTAGAGTTCGATGGCGTGGTTAATGCGCTCGCGCAAGACCGGCGAGGGCCGGTTGCCGTAAGCGGCCGCGCCCAAGACGATGGCCGCGTCTGCCTGGCGGGTTTCAGTTCGCTGAGCATAAAAGTAAACTTCGGCCATCGCCCACAACACGAATAGGGTTACGGTTACACTACCGACTAACAGAACGGCTTTAATATATTGGCTGCCTTTTTGTCCACTTCGTGGTGCGTTATTCAAGCTTTACTGTTGACCTACTTTGACTCTATAGCTCGTCCGGTAACTCATTCAGGCCAGGAGCCCTACCTGTCCAGCGTTTTAACTCGCGACCGTCGGAGTCAAAGAGAATAAAGGTTGGTGTTTGCTTCATTTCTATACTGTTGAGTATTGATTGATGAATTGTCCAACAGACGACATGACGCTAGTATAAAGGAAGCCTGCTCAACCGCCAATGAAACACCTTACTTCCCGATCTGTGCCCATCCTCGGCGTTCCTGTCCACGCCGTGACTATGGCCGACACGCTGGCTGTGGTCCAACAGTTCATGGCCGAGCCGGGCCTGCACCAGGTGGCCACGGTCAACCCGGAATTTGTCATGGCTGCCCAGGAGGACGCGGATTTTCGCCACGTTTTGCAGCAGGCTGACCTGTGCCTGGCCGACGGTGTGGGGCTGTTGCTGGCCGGCCGCTGGCTGGGTACGCCGCTGCCAGAACGCGTCCCTGGCTCGGAACTCGTTTACCACCTGGCCCGGCTGGCGGCCGAAGAGGGCTGGCGGCTCTTTTTGCTGGGGGCGGGGCCGGGCGTGGCCGAGGAAGCAGCAGCAGTTTTTCAGGATCTCTACCCCGGCCTGGCCATTGCCGGGAGTTACGCCGGCTCGCCCGACCCGGCCGAAAACGAGGCCATTGTCCGGCACATTAACGACAGCGCGGCCGACATTCTTTACGTGGCCTATGGCGCGCCTAACCAGGACAAATGGATTGCCCGCAACCGGGAGGCGCTACGCACCGTCCGGATGGCGATTGGCGTGGGTGGGGCGCTGGATTTTGTTACCGGCCGGGCTGCCCGCGCCCCTCGATGGTTGCAAAGGCTGGGCCTGGAGTGGCTGCACCGCCTGATCCGGGAGCCGTGGCGCTGGCGGCGGATGCTGGCGTTGCCCCGATTTGTCTGGCGGGTGCTGGTAGCGGAGATTAGAGATTAGAGATTGGAGATTGGCAACCTGTGGTTGCCAATCTCCAATCTCTTATTCGACGCTTTGGCTTTTCCGGCCTAAAATTTGCAGGGATGGTTCAAATAATAGCCACCTATAACCTTCCCCTGCTGTGAGAGAAAGAGAAATGCGCGTTTTGATTACCGGCTCCAGTGGACAAATTGGGACAAACCTGGCTCTGTATTTGCAGGAACAGGGCCATTACGTTTTTGGCATTGACATCCGGCCGAACACGTGGACGGATCAGATTGAGACCCTACTCCAGGATCTGAGCGTGCCCTACCGGGACTTTCAGCGGGGCATTGGCCACGTGGAGTATCCGCCCGACCTGGATGCAGTTGTCCACTTTGCCGCCCACGCTAAGGTCCACGCCCTGGTGGAACAGCCGGACCGGGCGTTGGAAAACATCACCATGACCTTTAACGTGCTGGAGTTCTGCCGGCAAAATAATCTGCCCCTTGTCTTCAGTAGCTCACGCGAGGTCTACGGCGACATTCACCGCTACATTACCGAAGAATCGTACGCCGACTTTGCCTTTACCGAAAGCCCTTACTCGGCCAGCAAGATTTCCGGTGAGGCGCTCATTTACGCCTATGCCCAGTGCTACGGCCTGCGTTACCTGGTCTTCCGCTTCAGCAACGTCTACGGCCGCTACGACAACGACATCGAGCGGATGCTGCGCGTTATTCCTTACTTCATCCGGCGGATCAACCGGGGACAGCCTATTACTATCTACGGCGAGGAAAAGGTTCTGGACTTCACGTACATTGACGATTGCGTGGCCGGTGTGGCGCGTGGTCTGGAGTTGCTGGTCAACAACCAAATGGCCAATCACACCATCAATCTGGCCTACGGCCAGGGCAACAGCCTGGTGGCGATGGCCGAGCACATCGGCGAAGCGTTGGGCGTCGTCCCGGAAATGCACATTGAGCCATCCCGCGTGGGTGAAGTGACTCATTACGTGGCCAACATCGGCAAGGCCCGGGCGATCCTGGGTTACAATCCGCAAACGCCGCTACGGGAAGGGATCCACAAAGCGGTGGCCTGGTGCCTGGAGTGGTGGGAGAAGCACCCGGAAAGGGATGCATAAGCTGCGCCGGCGGATAACCCACACCATTCTGCAAAAATAAACGTCCCGCATGATCTACATTGACGTTTCGGCCGCCGTCCACAGCCGGGCCGGCATCGGCCGTTACAGCAAAGAATTGGCCCAGGCCCTGGTGGCCGCCCAGCCCGGGCGCTTCGCTCTCTTTCATAACCAGGGCCGGGGCGGCCGCCTGCCAGAGAGCTTGCAGGGTCTCCCCCGCTCTAGCGTCCAGCTCGGTTATAAACCCTGGCGCATGGCTATCTTACTAGCTCACCTCGGCCGGCTTTCCTTCCACCGGCTGCTCCCCGGCGTCCAACTGTTCCACAGCACCGAGCATCTGCTCATGCCGTTGCGGGGTGTGCCCACCGTGTTCACCGTCCACGACCTGATTTACAAGCTCTACCCGGCCTATCACAAGAAGCTCAACTATTGGTTCCTGAACCTGGCCATGCCGCTCTTTTGCCGGCGAGCGACGGCAATTATTGGCGTTTCGGAGGCCAGCCGGCGGGACATTATCGCCCATTATGGGGTGGACCCGGCTAAAATTCACGTGGTCTACGAGGCGGCCGCGCCCCATTTCCGGCCGCCCGGCCCGGCCGAGGTGGCCCGAGCGCGCCAACAGTATGGGCTGCCGGAACGTTTCCTGCTGCACCTGGGCACGATCGAGCCGCGCAAAAACCTGGACCGGCTAGTGGACGCTCTGCAGCAGTTGCGCCGGGAATTTCCTGATCTAGAGCTGGTGCTGGCCGGGGGCAAGGGCTGGCTCTACGACGACTTCTTCGCCCGCCTGGCCGAAGGGCCGGTTGGCCAGGCCGTCCGGCCGTTGGGCTGGGTGCCAGACGAAGAGTTACCGGCGGTGATCGCTGCCGCCCGCCTGGCTGTGCAGCCCAGCCTGTATGAAGGCTTTGGTCTGCCCATCCTGGAGCACATGGCCACAGGCCAGGTGGTGGCCGCCAGCCACAGCAGCAGCCATCTGGAAATTGGCGGCGAGGCGGCCGCTTATTTTGACCCGGCCGATACTGAAGAAATGGTCGCCGTCATCGGCCGCCTGTTAGCCAGCCCCAATGAATACGAGCATCGCCGGCAACTTGGCCTGGCCCAGGCCAGCCAGTTTAGCTGGCAACGAGCCGCCGAGGAAACCATTGCTGTTTATGACCAGCTTATTCAAAAATAAGACGCAAAGACGCAGACTTTGGCCTGCCAAAGTTCACGCAAAGAATTTATTATTATCTCTTCGCGTCTTTGCGCCTTTGCGTCAAATTTTTCTCGGTCCGGCCGTTTTGTTGGTTATTCCGGCGCTGTATCTGCTGACCCTGGCTCGCGGCCTGGTTCTGGGCGATCCGACGGAGTACACTTTCGTCGCCTACATGCTAGGTATTGCCCACCCACCAGGGTACGCTTTTATCACAGTGGTGGGCAAGCTCTTTCAAAGCCTCAACCCTTTTGGCGACGTGCCCTGGCGGATGCACCTGCTGTCGGCCGCGGCCGGCACGGGGGCAGCTTTTTTTGTTTACGGCGTTGTCGAACGAATTGGAAATTCGTTTTACAGTAAAATCGCCGCTCTCTTCGCCGCCCTGACCGTAGCTACGGCGGTGAACTTCTGGCAACACGCCATCCACACCAACCCGCACATTATCACCGCGGCCTTTCTGGCGGCCAACCTGTTCCTGTTAACCAAGTGGTGGGCTTGTGAGCAGGGGGGCAGGGAAGCAAGGGGGCAAAGGGGCAATTCTCCCCTGCTCCTTAGCTCCCCTGCTCCCTGGCTTTACCTTTTCTGCTTCTCGGCCGGGCTGGGGGTGACGCACCATCCGCTGACGGTTTTTACTTTTCCGGCCTATGTCCTCTTTATTCTGTGGGTCCGGCCGGGCATCTGGCGCGAGGGGCGGACGCTGTTGAAGATGATTGCCTTGGCCCTGTTGGGTCTCAGCCTGTGGCTCTACTTTCCCATCCGCAGCCACATGGAACCGGCCTTTGGCCCCCACGACATGGATACTCTGGCCGGCTTCCTCAACCACGTCCTGGCCCGGGGGCTGACGGAGAGCCTGCCCTTCTTTAGCCTGGCCGACCAACCCGGCCGGGCGTTGGTCTTCTGGACTCTGCTCCGCCTGCAATACTCGCTGCCGACCCTCTTCCTGTCTGTTCTAGGTCTGTTTTGGCTTTTACGAAAGATGGAGAGGGGGAGACAAGGAGACAAGGAGACAAGGAGAGGGGGGCTCCTCTCCCCCTCTCCCCTTCTCTTATTATACGGTCTGGCTTTTTTGGGCAACTACGCTTTTGTCATTAGTCTGCGCCAACAGGATATTATGGCGTACCTGCTTGGTCCCTTTCTGATCGTCGGGCTGCTGGCGGGGGTGGGGCTGGCGGGGCTGCTGGAACTGGTGGCGCGGCGGTTGCGGCCGGAGCGGGCTATTCTGGCCGGGCTGCTCATTCCGCTCTTCTTACTAGGGCCAGTGCTGCAAATCGTGCGCAACCTCCCGCGCGTCTCGCTGCGCGAGTACGATGAGGGATCGGCCTACGTGGCGGCCGTTTTCGACTGGTTCGAGGGTAAAAACGAAGGGGCGGTGCTGCTGAATGACTGGGAGCACATGACGCCGCTGTGGTACAGCCAGTTTGTCGAGGAGCGCTGGCCCAACCCGGCCGATGTGCAGCCGCGCCTGGTTTCTACCGCCCGCCCCTGGGTGGAAAGCGTCTTTGATTTTCTATCCGGCGACCCGGTTTACCTCAGCGGCTACCGGCGGGAGGTCGTAGATGCCGGCTTTCGTCTGCGGCCGCGCGGCCCTTTTTACCAGGTGGTCGAGCAGGGCGAAGCTACCATTCCGCCTGAATTGACGCGCGTCGAGGCGCCGGCCGGAACGCTGGAAGTGGTCGGTTATTTGCTGCCGCAGCGCCAGGTGACGGCCGGCGACTTTGTGCCCCTGACGCTGGCCATGGGCGCGCCGGCCGTCACGGCCGACTATTACGCCCCGGTGCTGCACGTGGGCGAGCTGATCTTTGCCTTCACCACCGATAGCCACCTGATCACGCCCCAGTGGCAACCGGGCGAGGTTATTATTGAGCGTTTCGATTTTGCTTTGCCTCATGATTTGCCGGCCGGCGACTACCCGGTGACGTTGCAACTGCGCAACCTGAGCGCCAACCAGAACAGTGGGCCGGCGCTGGCGTTAGGGCAACTGGCCGTCAACGCCCAGCAATTTCCTATTGGCACGGACCACGTATTGGCTAACTTCCGCCAGCGCGTAGGTTTGGTGAGGGCCACGGCCAGCAACGGCCTGGCCAGCCGCCGCGCCGCCCCCTGGGACAGTCCCCTGGCGGCCGAACCGGGCGACGTCATTCACCTGACGCTGGAATGGCAAAGCCTGGCTCCGGCCGAGCAAAGCTATACTGTTTTCGTTCACCTCATTGACGCGGCTAACCGGCCGCTGGTGGCTCTGGACTACACCCCTCTAGGCGGCTCGACCCCCACGCACCTGTGGATACCCAAGTGGCTGCCGGGCCAACGGATGTTAGACCCTTACCGGCTGCCCATTCCGGCCGATCTCCCTCCTGGAACGTACTTCATCGAGGTCGGGCTGTACGAAATGACGAGCGGCCGGCGATTGCACATCTCCGACGCGGCCGGCAATCTGGCCGGCGACCGCTATATACTGGGCAGTGTCGTGGTCACCGAATAGTGGCTTTTATGGCTCTTTCAGACCGGTTAGCTCGTAAATCTGCTCCAGGGCCTGGCGGCCCTTCACCTGAACCGGTTCCAGCTTCTCGGCCGTCACCCACTCTTTGACTCTTTCGTAGGCCGCTTCGCTAAGGATAACCTGGTCCGGCCGGGCCATTTCCTGCAAGCGCTTGGCCAGGTTGACGGCGTCGCCGATGGCCGAGTAATCTTTACGCAACTCACTGCCGACGTTCCCCACGACGGCCTCCCCCGTGTGAATGCCAACGCCAAAACCCAGGCGCTTGTCCTCCGGCACTGCCTCGTGGTAGGCCACGATACTGTTACGCATGGCCAGCGCCGTCCGCACCGCCCGGGCGCAGTGATCATTCTGCGGGTTGAGGGGGGTATTAAACAGGGCCATGACGGCGTCGCCCATAAATTTGTCAATCAGGCCCTGGTTGGCGCTGATGGCCTCAGTCGCTATCGTAAAGTAGCCGTTGATGAGTTCAATGAGCAATTCCGGTTCCAGGAACTCGCTGATGGTGCTGAAGCCACGCACGTCGGCAAAGAGCACGCTCATGTCGCGGCGCTGCGGCCGTTGGGCAGCGTCCAGGTCACGCACCTGGTCTACCAGGGCCGGCGGCAGGTAGCGGCGAACACTCTCCAGGCGCTTTTTCTCCGAAATGTCGTCCAGGACCATGGCCACGCCCAGCGTTTCCTGCTGGATGTCGCGCAAGGGTGAAAAGCTGAGGTTGAGCGTGGTCGATCCAGGCCGGCTGTTAACCTCGGCGTCTATCTCGACGTTAAAGTAACCACCGCTCAACCGGATGCGCTGGATCATATTTTCCACCAGGCGCCCCATCGGAGCCAGGATGGCCTGGTATTTCTGCTCCAGCACCTGGTGGCTGGGCACACCCAGAATGCGCTCGGCCGCCCGATTGTACAGAGAGATCCGGTCGGCCGTGTCAATGGTGATGACACCACTGGCAATGGATTCAAAGACGTCATCCTGCAGGTTCTTCATCTCGGTGATGTCTGCCAGTTGGTCTCGGATCTGGCGGAACAGGCGAGCATTATCAATGGCCACGGCCGCCTGGTTGGCAAACGCCGTCAGCAAATCCCGGTCTGTATCCACGAAGATACCAGAGACGATCCGGTTATCGGCATAAATCACGCCAATGATGTCGTCTCGAATCTTGAGTGGCACGCACAGAATGGAGCGCAGATTATAGCTGATAATGCTTTCCTGGCTGGCAAAGCGGGGGTCGGCCTGAGCGTTGGTTGTCACCACCGGTACGCCCGTTTCGGCCACGCTGCGGACAATGCTGCGGCTAATTTCAAAAGAAGATTCTTCGATGGTCTCGCGGTTGATGTTGCGGGCGACTTCCACTCCCAGCTCACCCGTCTCTTCGTCAAACAACATCAGGAAGCCACGCTCGGCTCCGGTCAATTGGATAATGGTGTCCATCACCGTATTGAGGACTTCCGACTTATCCAGGGAGGAGTTGATCACGGCCCCAACTTCCTGGAGGGCACGGAGTTGCTGGCGCTCTTTTTCCTGGGTTTCGACACGGCGGGCCAGGGCTTCCAGTGTCAATTTCACGGGCGTTAGCAGCCGGACAATCTCACCGCTGGCCTGCATCATGATGTCGGAGCGCGTGCCCACAATCGTCTGATGCTGCCGGTCAACGACCTCGCCCAGGTCGTCAATCAATTGCCGCAGTTTCTTAAGATCTGTTTGTGTTTGGGTAACGGATGGGTCGCTCAAGATAGTCGCCTCTAACTACCTGCCAATTTCTAGTAACCACCCAATTGACACTAAAAGTAGTATGGCACAGTTTTAGAGAAACGGCAAAGGGCGCTACTGAAAACCCCGCAGGTTTTTGAAACCTGCGGGGTTTGGCGTGGCTTATGATTCCTTACGGGTGCGCCAGCGCTGGAACTGGCGGTAAAGGGTCTGGCGAAGCAGTAGAGGCCGTAATACGCGCCACTCGTTCAGCGGGTTAAAGCCGTCTTCAGGTTCGCGGTGCGGGCTAAAACGCTGGCGAACGAACTGGTGGACAAGGTTGCGTAAGGCGTCCTTTCCTTCAGGGATAACGGCCGCCAGCAAATTGGCGCGCTCGTAAGGCGTGTATACCGGCCGGAACCAGATGCCCAACCAGCGGGCCCAGCTTTCCAGCCGGCCATAACTTTTCTCTACGTTCGATTCCACCTGGTGATTCAACCGGTTGGCTGTGACCACGGTCATAATGGCCAGCCCCATGACGGCCGATGCGCCGACGACCTGCCAGATACTGACCGTTCCTGCGCCAAGCCCTCCGGTTAGCCCCTCCTCCTCAGCCCCCAGCAGGTCTGACAACCGTTCAAAGCCTTCTTCGTTTGGCACGTCTCCCAACCCCTGGTCTATACCCTGAGGGAAAGAGGGCGAAGCAAAGGAATCGCCCGGGTTACCGGCCGTCTCCGGCCGGTCGGCGGCCGGCAGTGAAGCCGTCGGCTCAAACTGAATCCAGCCATAACCCGGGAAATAAGCCTCCACCCAGGTATGGGCATTGCTAGAGCGTACGCGGTAAGAATGGGAGTCCTCGTCCCACTCTCCCTGAGCATAGCCGGCGACAATGCGGGCCGGTATGCCCTGGCTGCGAAGCATCATCACCATGGCTGAGGCGTAATAGTTGCAGTAAGCTTCCTTCCGTTCAAAGAGGATGTAATGAATCGGTTCTACGCCATCCGGTGGCGCGCTAATCTGATCGTTATAGGCAATATTCGCCCGTAAATAGTCCCGCACGGCAATCGCTTTATCAAAGGGGTTGTCGTAACCGGCAGTTAACTCCTGGGCCAGCGCCAGGGTCTCCGGCGTAAGGGTATCCGGCATTTGTAAATAAGTTTCCTGCACCCAATCCGGGTAATCGGTCGGCGCTTGTCGCAGGCTGCTGGCATCCACTATGCTCAACCGGGAAACGACCCGGTATCTTTCCCCTTGCTTCATGATAAAGCGTGACTGGATACCATTAACCAACGCTTTGCCGGCGGCATCTGATTGGGCCAGGACGTAAATCTGGCGATCAGTGGCGACAAGTTCCGGGGCGCCGTAGATGGTGCTGACGTTAGGCAGGAAGTTCATCACGGTCTGGACTACTTCCATGCGGGCGGCGTTGAAGGGCACATTCAGAGGGCCTTCATCCGGGAAGTGCAGCGTTTTCTCGCCGCCGGCCACTGACCAGGTACCACCCTGGTAGGTATCATAGACGATTCCTTGCCAGTAGACGTAGGGCAGGCGCTCACCTACGTAAATGTCCATAATCAACTCGTTGCCGACGGTGCGCGGCCCACCCAGGGAGAGTGTGTCCCGGTAGGGATCACTGGTGCCGCCGCCATAAGAACGCAGGGAAGAATAGAGGCGCGTCCAGTCATCCTGGAATTTGCGCCAGGTATTGTTTACCCCGGTTGCCCCGAGGGCATCGTTGACGGCCGTGCTGGCGCTGGCCGTAGGCAGGCTCCAGGCAACGCCCAGGGAAAGAATGGCCACCATAAAACTGGCCCGCAAAAAGCTGAAGCGAATGGCGCCTTCATAACGCACGGCCGCCGAGCGCCAAATACGCTCCTGGGCCACCAGATGGGTACGGGCCACGTAGACCAGGGCGACCAGCACGTACAAGGCCAGGAAGATAGCCAGTGGCTTGGGTCCATAGTAATAGTAAATGACGCTGAGCAAAACGAGGCCGCTAGGAAGAATCACCCGCCAGATGCGTTGCTGGCGGAAGGTATACCAGGCAGCGGTATAGCCCAACACCCAGAAGACAGCGCTGGTGTGAATGATAAAGGTCAGACCATCCCGGCTAGAACGCTCGGAAACAGCCCTGCCTAACCAGGTAAACTGGCGCTGGATCAGGTCCTGCACTCGTTCTTGCCAGGCCAGCTCGCCCGGCAATGATCGGCCGATGAGGAAGGCTACCAGGAAAAGGCCATAAACCAGGGATATCAGGTGGGCCGTCCGGTTGGAGAAATGGCTTTTAGCCAGGGCCAGCCCGGAAAAAATGGCCGCCGTCCCAATAAGGGGCAGCAGCTCCAGCCCTCCCATCCACTCGGCCTCCAGGATAGCCGAAGCGGTCAGGATGACCAGGGTCCACACCAGGAAAAGGGTGAACCACCCTTCTTCAAATTTTAATCGCCTCAACATTTTATCTGCACCTTTGCTTGTAGCTCAAGAAGCGTCTATAGCATTATTTTACCACATAACGGCCGGCCATACCTGACTACTTCTCGACGCTACCCTTTCAGAAGTCACCCAACTTCATTGGGATTTTGGATTTCAGGTTTTCGATTTTAGCTTCACCGGCCCAATCCAAAATCCAGAATCTGGACTCCCGGCTCCTGTCACCTTTTTCTTGACTGCTTCAACAGACCAGGAAGATTATAAGCAAGGATCGGGGAAGCCGCAAAAGGGATCACCACTTTCTCATTTCTGAGTTTTCTGAAAAAAGCTACGAGTTGCCCGAATTTTACGAACGGCTGTCGTGGAGGGCTACGTAGCGGGCATAGCCTACAGCCAACAACGTCATAAAAATAAACCATTGAACGGCGTAGGATAGGTGTGGCCCGTTGGACAGGTCTACGTCCAGTTCAGCTCGATAAGGCAGCGTGGTGGCAGCGCCGGCCACCGGAGATTGTAGCAGATAAACAGGCAGCAACTCATAGGAAATCTGGCCCTGTAACCCCTCAATATCCACCCGGAACCACTCTTGTTTAGGCCCGTCCGGGATGATCTGCCGGCCGCCCGGTAGTGTTTGCGACAACTGAAGATAGCCGGAAACCGTCACCAGGCCCGGCTCGTCAAATTGGGCCAGATCGCCGGCTTCTGAGAGAGGAATCCAACCTCTATCCACCAACACGGCCGCCTGGCTGCCCTCCAGCAGCAGAGGCGTAATCAGGTGAACGCCGGGCGCGCCCTGCCAGCGCTGCTCGACCAACAACACCTGCAAGGAAAAGTCGTAGCGGCCGCGGGCCACGGCCGGCCGGTCCCGCCAGGCGGCGGGACCGGCCGGCAAGGCAGCGCCAGCCAGTTCTATCGGCGGTTGAGCCAGTTGGCGGGTTAACTCGGCATTGCGCGCCTGGCGCTGCTCCAGCCGGTCCAGTTGCCAGAAACCCAGCCGGGCTAACACGACCATACCCAACACGACCAGCAAAGTCGTCCACCACCAGCGGCGACCCAGAAGGGTGCGCGGCAGTTGGGAGAGTGGCAGAGCGGCCGGCTTAGCCCCGGTTTGAGGCGGCCGGCTGGCAGAGGTCACGGCTGCTACTCCTGAGCCGGCCGGGAACGCCAGTAAAGGTATCCCCCCACCACAACCAGGGCCCCGAGCAAAAAGGGTATAAAGACCCAGGCGAACCCGGCCGCAGAAACGACTTCCAGCTCAAAGGTGGCCTGGCCGGTGGCGCCATCCGCCCCAGTAACGTCAACCGTCACCTGGTAGAGGCCAACCTCGTCTAGTTGGAGGATCGCTTCGTAGAGAAATTTGTTGTCCGAATTGTCTGTTGTAGCCGGGGCCGAAAGGGTAGTGACCGCCCCTTCCAGGGGTTCCAATTGAACGGCAACGGCGGCATCCAGGAACGGAGAAGCATCTTCAGCCAGGGTGACGGCCGTGGCCACGTGCAATTCTCCAACCTGGGCCGGGTCCGGCGAGGTCCAAACAGACAACTTAAACGGGCCGGCGGTGACGGCCGAGAGTTGTAGCCTGCCCCCCGTGTGGGCGGCGGCCGGCCACACTACCAGGCCAACTAACGCCAGAATCAGGAGAGCCGGTAAGAGTATCCTTTGCCAGGCTCGCTTCATCCAATGCTCCTGCAAAAATCTCAATGCGAATTGCACAAATTTATCCTTTGTGTCTTTGCGCCTTGGCGTCAAAGTTTATTCCTGGGGCTATCAGGGCTTCGTCTGTGGCCCAGGCCGACTCCGGGAGCGCCGGTTTTTCCTGTTCGCGCTGCAGCCAGCGGCCGGCCAGAATGAGGATAGCGACGATGTAGATCAGGCCGCCGGGAACCCACATCATAATGCCGGCCAGTTGCTGGTCGCTCAACACTGAAATACCCCACAGGCGGGGCATGGCTTCGTAATGGCTGTAAATAGGCGTCCGGGCAAAGGCAATAACTACGCCGGCGACCATGCTGGGGGGGATGGCCGAAGCCAGGTAAATGATCCGGCCGATAGCGGAGAACGGCCGGTGGACGCGCGGGCCAGCCCCAACCACATGCCACCAGAATAATAACGACGTGCCGAAAAAAGTGATGTGCTCCAGGTCGTGGACCAGGCCATCGTCCTGGGCGGCGTTGTAGGCCATCGGCTCGTGCCAGCCCCATAGACAGGCGACGAACAGAAACCAGACCAGCGCCGGGCCGGTAAACTGGCGTAGTCCATAACGAAAAGGCGACGCCCGGCCAAACAGCGGACCACCAACTTTGGGCCGCAGCGAGGCAGGCAACCCCCACAGAAAGAACGGCAGGGGATTGGCCAGGAGCAGGAGGGGCGGGACCAGCATGATCATGACCAGATGCTGGATCATGTGCAAAAAGAAGAGCTGGCTGCCCAGCACGTCCAGAGGCGACATCAGGGCCAGAGCCAACAAGGTCAGCCCGCCCAGATAAGCAACCGGCCGCCAGCCGGCGGCCATTTGCCATTGGCTGTGGCGTTCTTTACCGGCCGCCCGCCGGCGTAGCCGCAGCCAGCCGGTCAGGTAAAGTGTCCCGGCCGTAACCAGAACGAGGATAACATCTATGCGCCAGTCCCAGGAGGCCAGGAAGGCGCGTAAAACCGGGTCCATGTTAAATTAGGCTGTGGCCGGTCTCCTGACCGCGCCACCAACGGGCACGGTCAGGAGACCGGCCCGAGCAAAGGGTGTATTGCTCGACAAACCGTTAGATGTCCGCGACCGTACCGATCAGGTAAAGCGCCGGGTAAAAGAAGACCCAAACTACATCTACGTAGTGCCAGTAGATGGCGCAGGCTTCCACACCCCAATGGCGCCCGGCCGAATAATGGCCTCGCCGGCCATTGTTCCAGGCGATGAGGATCAAGATCACCCCGCTCAACACGTGCAGGGCGTGGACGCCGGTCATGCCAAAAAAGATAGCGCCATAGACGCCATCGTCCGGCCGCAGGTGACCGCCCCACTCCAGGCCGACGACGCCAACCAGGAAGAGGATGCCCAGCCCGGCCGTTAATAGCAGGCTGCGCATAAAGACCGGCCGGTCGTCGTGGCCAATGGCCGTCTCGGCGCGGGCCATAAAGAAACTACTCAATAGCAGGACGCTGGTGGTAATCAGACCTAACGTCTGGTCCAGGTCCGGCCGGGTGTTGCCCCACAGGTAAAAGCGAGAGCTTAACAGGGCGCCAAAGAGGAAAATCTCCGAAAAGCAGAACAACCACAAAGCCAGGCGGTTGTTTCGCAACTGGAGTTCATAAGATGGTTCGTGCCCGTGGTGGGCGGGCAGGTCTTTAACGACGGCGCTCATCAGTGACTCTCCGGCCGCCACAGGCGATAAATGTGCATGAAGTATTGGACAATCAGCCCCGATTTGGCCAGGGCAATGAGGAACAACAAGACGGCCGAGCCACCGGTCACGATGCTAACCCAGAACTCGAAGCCGGTGAGAATGGCCAGGACTACGGCGACGACGATTCCCTGGCGGTAGACGGCTGCTTTTCTTTCTTCCACGATCTTCCTCTCCATTTAGCAAATGCAATCGCTTAAGATTCGTGGCGCAGGCTAATAGCCTGCGCTGGCAGAGTGACAGTCTGCGCTACAACCCGTTAGTCGCCGGCTCCGGCCGGGTACATACTGACGACGTAGGTCGAACCAGGCAGGCCGTAGTCGTAGGGGCTGCCGACGACGACAAGGGGCCGGTCGTAGTTCATTTCCGGCATGGGCGACGCCACCTGCCATTCCGGCGAGCGGGAGCGCCAGGGGTTGGCTTCGGCCAGCTCGGCCGAGCGAGCGCTGCTGACCAGGTTGTAGACCATGATGAGCACCGACCAGCCGATGATGAAGGCCGATAGGGTGATGAGGAAGTGAGTAAAGTCAATGCCCAGGGCCGGATCGTAATCAATGACACGCCGGCGCATACCCAGCAGGCCGGCCCGCATCTGGCCCAGGCTCATCAGCCAGAAGCCGGGCGTCATCAGCCAGAAGTGGAGCTTGCCCAGGGCTTCGTTGTACATCCGGCCGGTGACCTTGGGGAACCAATAGTACATGGCGGCAAAGAAGGGGAAGACGAAGCCGCCGAACATGGTGGCGTGGAAATGGCCGACCACCCAGTAGGTGTCGTGCAGGGGCATATCGGTAGGAATGGTGCCCAGGATGGGGCCGCTGAGGCCGCCAATGAGGAAGACAGAAATGGCCCCCAGGACAAAGAGCATCGGCGTGGGAAAGGATAGCTTACCCTGCCACATCGTGCCTACCCAGCTAAAGAACTTGACCCCGGTCGGGATAGCCACAAACATGGTGGAGAACATGAAGGGCACGCGGAGCGCGTCGTCCATGCCGGAGACAAACATGTGGTGGGCCCAGACCAGGAAGCCGATGAGGGCAATGGCCAGGCTGGAGAGGGCGATCCAGCGGTAGCCAAAGAGCGGCTTGCGGGAGAAGACGGGCAGCAATTCGCTGATGACCCCCAGGCCGGGGAGGACAAAGATGTAGACGGCGGGATGGGAGTAGAACCAGAAGAGGTGCTGGTAGAGGATGGGGTCGCCGCCGCCGGCCGGGTCAAAGAAGCCCATACCCAGGACACGCTGGGTGATGACCATGAGCAGGGCGACGGCGACGGTCTGGGTGGCTGTGACCTGGATGATGGAGGTAGCTACGGCCGCCCAGACGAAAATGGGCATGCGAAAGAGGCCCATTCCCGGGGCGCGCATGGTGGCCACGGTTACCAATACGTTAATAGCCCCGGCAATGGAGGAAAAGCCGATGATGTAGAAGCCAAAGAGGAACAACAGGACGCCTACCGGGGGGGTGACGGCGCTCAAGGGCGGATAGGCGACCCAGCCGGTGTCCCAGCCGCCGAGAAAGATGCCCAGGAGAATGAACACAGCGCCCGGGATGGCGACCCAATAGCTAAAGGCGTTAAGCCGGGGGAAGGCCATGTCGGAAGCGCCAATCATCAGCGGCACCAGGTAGTTGATCATGCCGCCCACACCCAGGAGGATGCTGGCAATCATGATGATACCGTGGGCGCTAAACAGGGTGTTGAACTGGTTCTCGGTCAAAAACTGCATGCCGGGGAAGACCAGCTCCAGGCGGAAGATGATGGCCAGGATACCGCCGACGAGGAGGACGATTACGCCGGTGACGGTGTATTGGATGCCGATGACCTTATGGTTGTAGTCTACGCTGAAATAGCGGGTCCAGGCCGGGCGGTGTTCGGGCGGGCCGTGGCGCAGCGGCGTTTTTTTACCGGAAGCCCATTTGATCCAGTCATTGAAGACACCGGCGCCCAACAGGAAGCCAATGAGGCCGAAGATGGCTGCCACCAACCAGGCCAGCTCGGAGGACAGACCGTGAGGAGGTGGAAGAGCGGGCGGTCCACCCGGCGCGGCCGGCCCCAGGCCCTGAGCCGGCCGGATAAGCGTCACCAATAGATAGCCCACGGCCATGCCGATAGCCTGCCCAATCAGGCCGCGCACTACACCGAGCGACAGGATGTTTAGTAGCATTTATCTCCTTCCTACTCTTCTAAGGTCATCATAAAGGCAATAATGTCGGCAATAATATCTATCTCCATCCCCTCGCGAGACTGGATTTGGGCTTCCCTATCCTCGATACGCCGTTCAAAATCAGGTGGCATGACGCCCGGCGGGAAACCGTCCACTATGTGAACGCCAGGATTGATAATGGACTCGCGGATGTAGGCTTCGTCGGCCACCGCTGTGGAGCCATCTTCAAAGGTCCGCTCGCTGCCAAAGAGGCCCAACCAACTTGGCGCAGTCGTTCCAGTACCATCAAGGGTATGGCAACCGGAACAACCAAACTCGGTATACCACATTTGCCCCCGTTCTTCAGGCGACAGGCTGGCCACAGGGGGGACAGCCGCCCTCTCGGCCAGCCAGGCTTCAAAGTCAGCCTGGCTCACCACGCGGACGGCCGCCTGCATGAAAGCATGTCTGGTACCACAAATCTCGGCGCAGCTTACTGTGTATTCCTTTATCACAGTCGGCGTAATACGCAGAATCGTCGTCTGGCCTGGGACCAGATCTTGCTTGACGCGGAACTCTGGCACCCAGAAAGAATGGAGCACATCTCTCGATTGCATTTCAAGGCGAACAGGCCGGTTGACCGGCAAGACGAGTTCACCGCTGGCGCCCACTTCTTGGTGATCAGGATAAGCAAAACTCCAGGACCACTGCTGGCCGGTGACCTGGACGACCATTTCATTGTCATTAGGGTTGGTGATATCTTCCAGGACAACGGCGGCCCATAGACCAAAACCGAGGACGATGAGGGTGGGGATAACGGTCCAGGCAACCTCCAACCCGGTGTGGCCGTGGAAGTGAACGGCGTCCTCGTCGTCGCCCGGCCGGCGGCGGAACACGATGACGCTGTAGAGCATGAAGACGACGATGACCGAAAATAGAAAGGCGATCAACATGAAGTGGCCGGTGAACATCTGGTCAATGGGCACAGCCTCGGCGCTGGCCGCCCTGGGGAGCGGGTAAATGGCGACCAGCAGGAAGTAGACGCCCACCGAAACAAGGCCAATCAACAGGCCAACAATCGCAAAGTGGATCCGGTTACTCTTCATCTTGCTCTTCCCAACGTTAAACGGGGATTTGAAGTTGCTATTTGACTGCGGCGGATTGCCGCGAGTCTTGTTAACTTTATCACAATCGAAGGGGGCGGGCAAAGGGCAGGCAGGGGAGAGAGACAGGTCACTGGTGACCTGCCCCTCTCCCCTGCCCCGGCTATTTTCAAGCTACTGTTGCGGTGGCGGGCTGCGTCCGGCGGGCCTGGGCCAGCCGCAGGCGTCGGAGGACAAATAGGGCCAGGCCGGCAATTGATAGGGCCGACCCGGCGGCCGCCACGCCCCACCAGACCATGCCGCGACCGGCCGAGCGAGCAGCCTGAGCTTTCTGCCGGCCGGCCACCTGCTGTTCCTGCAGGCGCTGCCGCAGACGGGTCTTGAACACCGCCGGGGCGGGGACGGGCTGCAAAGCGCCCTGGATGGCCCGGGCCAGTTGGAACAGGGGGGCCAGCTCGGCCGCCCGTTCCGGGTAGCGGGCCAGCAGCGCGGCGGCCATGTCTATACCCTCGTTTAAGGCGTTGGCGTGGGCAATTAAAATCTCTTCAAGCTCCTTTCGTTTCATCATTCCGTTTAACCCCCGTTGACATCGGCGCTTATTCGGGAACGGCAATAATGCCCAATGCGCCTGGTCCCAGGTTAATGGCCACGGCGATGGCCATGTCTACGAGCCATTCTTCGGTCACATTCAGGTGCGGCCGGGCTTTCTGCCGCAGCGCGGCCATTCCCTCCGGGTCCCTGGCATGAATAAAGGCCACCCTGGCCGGCCGGTCACTGACGCGGCTGGTGACAAAATCCACGATGTAATCCAGGGCCTTGTTGTAAGTACGCACTTTGCCGGCCTCGACAATGAGACCGTCCTTCAACTGCATCACCGGCTTAATGTTGAGCAGGGAAGCCATGGTCGAGCGCAATGCGCTGACCCGGCCGCCTTTGACGGCGTACTCCAGGCTGTTGATCAGAAAGGCCACGACCATATCCTGGCGCATCTGGCGCAGCCGGTCCAGGATGGCTTCGGCGCCGGCCCCTTGCTCGGCCAGGCGGGCGGCGGCCACGGCCATAAATCCCTGCGCGGCCGAGCCAGCCTGGGAATCAAAGAGGTGGAAGGTGGCCTGCCCGTCCAATTCCTTGCTCGCGGCCACGGCCGAGGCGTAAGTGCCACTTAACTTTTCGCTGACAGTGACGGTCAGGAACTCCGTTTCCCCTGCGGCTATCGCCGCCTGGTAGGCCTCAACAAACTGGTAGGGCGTTGGTTGCGACGTTTTAGGGAAGTTGTGGTCGCCCACTTCCTTGACCTTCTCGTAAAAAGAGCCGTGGTCAATGTTCCGGCCGGTCAGATACTCCTCCGTGCCAAACATGACGTTCACCGGCAATACAATGATACGATGTTGCTGAATCAGCGCGGGCGGCACGTCTCCCGCATCATCCATGACAATCCGCATAGTTATCCCTCCTAAAACAGTGATGAGTAACGAGTGATGAGTAATGAGTAAGCGACTTTTAACTCATTACTCATCACTCATTACTTGCGTAGCCTCTCCCGAAAGGCGGCCCACCGGCCGGCTTTTCTCTGGTGTTCCTGTTGGAGCAGCTCGTCTCGTAAGGAGAGCAACGTCCGGTGGTACAGCGACTTAATGGCCCCCTCGCTGCGACCCATAATCTGGCCTACCTCGACGTTCGATAGCCGCTCGACGTACTTCAAAATCAACAACTCCTGCCGCTCAGACGGCAACCGGCGAATAGCTTCCAGTAACGCCTCCTGATTTTCCACCAGCTCGCTGGCCAACTCCGGGTTATCCTCCACCTGCCAATGGCTGATCTGGTCCAGAGAAATTATCTGCCGCCGGCTCTGGTCACGGTACCAGTTGGCGACCAGGTTGCGGGCGATCCGGTACAGCCAGGCGGAAAAAGGCGCGCCCTGGTCTTCGTAACGGCCGATGTGCTGGATAGCCCGCATAAAAACACGCGCCGTTAAATCCTCGGCCTCGCGCTGGTTGCCTGTCCGGTAGTAGACATAACTATATATCCTATCCACGTACAGCTCATACAGCCGGCCGAAGGCCTCGCGGTTGTGCCTGGCCTGCTCCACCAAGGCCCGCTCGTCGAGGCTTTCCAGCTCGCTCGACTCACTTAGAACTTCATCCTGGCCGGCGGCCGGGCCGCCAACAGGCTGGCCTGTCAGACGAAAGCCGTTGTATGAGAAAACCGGTTTATCCACGCCAGATCTTCCTTATGCCTGATTCTCTGGCATGTTACATCTAAAAAAACACGCCAGGGGGTCTTTGGTTGCGCTTTGCGAGTATATCAAAGGGCCGGAAGGCTGCCTAACAGCTTGACGACAGATTCCACTTGACCACCGTCGCACCCTTGGTTATTCTCAAGTGGATATGGAAGAGTTTGACGACAACGCGCCGGCCCGGCCGGATGGCGTGAGTTGCGTGGGGATATTGTTCCTGGCAGCTCTGGCCTTCTTTATCCTGGCTGCGCTTCTGGGTTCAGCAGACGTGGCCAGGGGCCGGGCGCAAACGACGCAATTGACAGCAGTCGCCTGGCAAACGATGACGCGCCAGGCGTTGGCAGCGGTGACGATGACGAGCACGCCCAGCCGGACCGCCACGGCGACCGCCACAGCGACCGAGACGGCCACAGCAACCGCCACGGCGACCAGCACCCTGACGCCTTCGCCCAGCCACACAGCCTCGGCCGAAGCCAGTGAGACAGCCACCGATACGCCGTCGCCGACGGCCACGCTGGAGCCAACGGCCACAGCCACCAACACCCCGACGCCGCCTCCCCTACCGACGCCCAACGGGACTTATAGCTGGACGTTGCCAGCGCCTATCCTCATGTACCACTATATCAGCGTCCCGCCGGAAGACGCCGACATCTACCGGACCGATCTCTCGGTCACGCCGGAGAATTTCCGGGCGCAAATGGCGTACCTGGTGACCAACGGCTACTCGACGATAGACCTGTACGATCTGTCGCTGGCGATTGTCAACAAGCGGGAACTGCCGCCTAAACCGGTGATCATCACCATGGACGACGGCTACCGGGACAATTACGAGAACGCTTTTCCGGTGCTCAAAGAGTTCGGACTAAAGGCGACCTTTTTTATCGTAACAGAATTTGTGGACCAGAATAATCCTGCTTACATGAACTGGGCGATGATTGAAGAGATGGCCGCGGCCGGCATGAGGATGGAGCCGCACTCGAAGACGCACGTGGACCTGCAGGAACGAGACCGGGATTTTCTCATCTGGCAAATTCTGGGCTCCCAGGAAACGCTGGCTGCCCACATTGGCTACCGGCCGCGCTACTTTTGCTATCCCGGCGGCGGGTATGACGACAATGTGATCACGATCCTGCAGGAGCTGGAGTTCTGGGGAGCGGTGACGACGGCCGGGGGTGAGTGGCACGGTTTTAATGACCGGTACGAGTGGACGCGGCTGCGGGTGCGCAACTCGACGACGCTGGCTAATTTTGCCGACCTGGTCGGGTGAGGATTTTTGACGCAAAGACGCAAAGGCGCAAGGGTATGGATAAGATTATTATCAAAGATCTGCTGGTGAGGGGCATTATCGGCATCAATGAGGACGAGCGGACGAATAAGCAGGATATCCTGGTCAACGTGGTCATTTATACTGACGTGCGGCCGGCGGCGGGGAGCGACGACATTGCCGATGCCATTAATTACCGGACGATTACCAAGCGGATTATCCAGCACGTGGAAGGCTCGGCCGATTTCCTGGTGGAAAAGCTGGTCTCGGACATGGCCCGAATCATCATTACCGAATTTGGAGCGGAGCGGGTGATGGTGCGGGTGGAAAAGCCGGGGGCGCTGCGCTTTGCCCGGTCGGTGGGGGTGGAGATTGAGCGCGCCCGGGAAGATTATCGCTAACGATGCCCAACCGGGTCTTGGTTTCGCTGGGCTCGAATATTGACAAGGAGAAAAACCTGCCGGCGGCCGTCCGCCTGTTGAGCCGGTATGGCCGGGTCGTGGCTATCTCGACAGTCTATGAGACCCGGCCGGTGGGGCTAGTGGGCCAGCCCAATTTTCTGAACGCGGCGGCGCTGGTGGAAACGGAGCTGGACGCCGGCCGCTTCAAGCGGGAGGTGCTGGCCCGGATCGAAGCGGAATTGGGCCGGCGGCGGGCGGCCGACAAGAACGCCCCGCGGACGATTGACGCCGACATCACCCTCTTTAACGACGCCGTTTTTGACCTGGACGAAGGCCACCACATTCCCGACCCCGGCCTGCTGGAATTTGCCCACGTGGCTGTGCCGGCGGCCGAACTGGCCCCCGATCTGCCTCACCCGGAAACGGGCGAGCCGCTGTCGGCTATCGCCGCCCGCCTGGTGGCGGCCGGTACGCGGGATGGGGAGCGGCCGGTGTGGGAGCGGCCGGATATAGCCTTAAAAGTCGAATAAGCCAGGCGTCATGGCCCATCACGCCGGATAATTGGTAAATAGAGACCCGGTTCGCTTTCCGGTGTGCTGGTTGGCGTAGGCGTTACCGAAGGGGTCGGTGTCATCGTTGGGGTTATTGTCGGCGTGGGTGTGGGCACGGTAGCGTTGTACTCATAGGCGCCAATGTCGCAGATAGCGCTGCCACTGCCGCCATCTATCGGCCGGGGCGCGCCCCGTTGGTCAATCGGCGGGCAGCCCACGTTGTCCCCGGCGTCAATCGCCGGGCTGCCGGCCAGCAAGGCGTGGGTCAGCGTTGGGCCGCCATTGTCCTGGAGTGGGCCTAAAAGCGGGTCGGTGTTAATGAGATCTCCCGGGCCGGTGAAGTTGCAGGTATTGCCATTTTCCAGGTTGTGACCATGGGAGGTAATTGGCACTGTGCTGGCGGTGCAATTCGTGGCGGCGTTATTGGCCACGATGACATTTTTTACCTCGACGGCCCCATCAAGGTTGCGAAGGCCGCTGCCCACGGGGGCTGTATTGCTGACAATCGTCGTGTTGGTCAGGCTGATAACGCCTCCGTTAAAGATGCCTCCGCCATTCGAGCCGGCTGAGTTTTGACTAAGGGTACTATTGATAATGACCATTGTGCCTCCATTGACAATCCCACCGCCTACACCGCCAAAAGTAGGCTGTAAGGCCATATTGCCGTTAATAGTCGTACGCGTAACGGTCATCGTCCCACTGTTCCAGATCCCACCACCGCTGCCGTCGCCGTCGGCAATATTGCCAAAAATAGTGCTATCCGTTATCGAGGCAACGCCCTGCCCTGATTGGTCGTCATTGTAAATTCCGGCGCCGAACCGGGCCGTATTGCTGGCTATGACACTATGCTGCACTGTTAATAACCCGAAATTGGCCACACCACCACCTGAATGGGCATAAAAGCTGTCGGTAATGACGATGCTGGCCAGGATAAGGATCGAACCGGCCGTGCAATTGCAGACATTTCCTCCCCAATCGGCCGTGGAACCATTGCGGATGGTGAAGCCAGACATCGTTATGGTCTGGCCAGAAGGTGTACGGACGTCAAAAACCCGGTCAAGCTGACCGCCGTCCACAATAGTTGTGTTGGCGCCTGCTCCCTGGATTTCCAGGCTCTTCTTAATATCCAGATCTCCCACAGCCGCGTCATCATCCTGGCCGGGAATGGTCAGGGTATAAACGCCAGCCGGTATCACAATTACGTGGCTTCCGGCCAGGATATTCGTTTCCATGACGGCCGCCCGGAGAGTGCAAACGCCATTCCCGGCCGCTGTCTCGCATACTCCGTCGCCGGGGTTGGCGTCAGTGGCGTCGGCCGTGCTATTCACGGTAAAAATCGCCTCACTCCTGGCCCCGGCCAGAAACACGACCAACAGCGTTATCAAGAGCGCCACCGGAACCGGTAGAATCAACCATATTTGTTTCGTCTTCATGTCACTTATACTCTCGGAGTGGCACGGCCGAAGAC
This sequence comes from Chloroflexota bacterium, assembly GCA_022616275.1. GTDB lineage: Bacteria > Chloroflexota > Anaerolineae > Promineifilales > Promineifilaceae. The sequence goes on along the minus strand of JAKEFB010000246.1, from coordinate 9,498 downwards.
CGGCCGTAGCTTAAGAGGTTGAGCAGTTACTGAATTATCAATTATATCAGACAACCAAGGCTCGACCCTACTCCTCCGGCGTCGGCGTCTCCTGGAAAACGACCGTGTTCTGGAACGTCAACCGCCAGCCGCCGGCCAGGCTGCCCTCCTCATCGTCGCAATTCTCGACCGGCAGGCCGCTGCTGGTCGGGCTGCCTTCGGCGATGACGACACTGTAGGAGGTATCCGGGCTCATGGTGAAATCGCCGTAGCCCGGCCCTACTCCGGCCGGAAGTTGGCGAAGAAATGGTTCAAGCTCCTTTCCCACCAGACCAGGGCTTCCCCCGGCAACGGCTCCAAGAAAACGTTCACTACTTTGACCTCCCGAAGGTTGAAGGTTTTGGCGCTTCAACCTCCGGGAGGTTCACTAAACAAAGAAAACAAATCGGTAAAGTCCGTAGGGATTCTTCCCCTTCGACACTGCTCAGGGCGAAGACTCCGCTCAGAATGACCCTTGGGGCGTTTTAGTTGATTACCGAATTAAATAGTTCACGTTCATTATCCGGCCGTTTGCCGGCGGCGAACCCATGAGTATCCGGCCACCAGCAGCGCCGCGATGAGCCCAGCAACTATGACTACGAAACCATTTCCAGTGGTTTGATCGCCGCTGACGCCAGTGAGTTGGACATCCGTTGGCGGTTGGGTCGCTGTAGGGGTCACCGTGGGCACAGGTGTATCTGTCGGAGTCGGGGTCTGCGTCGGCGTTGAAGTTGCCGTCTCTGTCGGCGTAGGCGTTGGGCCACAGTCAATGGTAATCGTTTCGGCCGCGGCCGAGTAGGCGCCATTCCAGCCACCGGCTTTCAGACCAAGGCCATTGGCAAAGGCGGCGCCAACGGTACGGACGCCGGTATTGGTATTCGGGCCGGCCGTCCACGAGGCACCATCAAAGTACTCGGTGGAAACGAGATATGAGGCCCAACCACCATTGACGGCCCAGATGTTTTGCCCGTCAAAGAAGGCGCCCGGGCCACCACGGCCGGTGAGCATGGTGGCCACGGTTGTCCAGCTATTGCCGACCGGATCATAGCGTTGCACCGTATTCAGGTTGGTGGTGTTGCCGCCCAGCACGTAAACATAGGTGCCATCGGAAGCGGCCGCAGGATACTGAACGGCCGTCAGAAGCGCGGCGCCGGTTGACCAGGTGTTGCCGACCGTGTCGTAGATGTAGTTTGTTGTGCCGGCCACACCGGTGCTCGAACCACCGAGAACGTAGACATTGTTACCCAAAGCTGTTACTGCGTGGGCGTAATTGATGGCCGGCATGTTGGCCACAAGTGAAACAGTATCGGCCACTGGATCATACCGTTGCGTGACCATTTCGCCAACGCCACTAAACCCGCCGGGCACATAGATATAGTTGCCGACGGCGGCCGCGCCGGTGTTAGAAACGCCGGTCAACAAAAGGGCCTGGTCTGTCCACAGGTTGGCCCCAGAATCATACTCTTCAATGGGAATGTTACGGTTACCCCCGGTAGACTCACCACCTAACACGTAAAAACGACCTGTGGCTGAAGAAAAAGCGACGGCCGTACGGGACCGGACGGTGGTGAGGCTGTCAATCGCCGTCCAGGTTCCAATCGTACAGCCGCCCTGAAGAAGGGGGCTTGTTCCCGGCCGCGCGATGGCGGGCAAGGTAAGTCCGAGAATCAAAAGTACGATACAAACAGTTCCCAATACAACTTTCACTCGTTTCATGTCTAACCTCCTGATTCAAATGTTGCCAAACAATAAGGTAAACATTAGGTGACAGTCACTTTTTTCAAGTGACTGTCACCTGAACGGTTTAGATTAACGAAATATGAGAACGTACCGGAAGTATACACCAGGATGGGCAATTGACAACATAAATGTAGACGCCTCCGGCGTTGGCGTCTCCTGGAAAACGACCGTATTCTGGAACGTCAGCCGCCAGCCGCCGGCCAGGCCGCCTTCTTCTTCGTCGCAATTTTCGACTCGCAGGCCGCTGATGGTCGGGCTGCCTTCGGCGATGACGACGCTGTAGGAGATGTCGGGGCTCATGGTGAAATCGCCGTAGCCGGGCCCCTGCTCCGGCCGGAAGCCGGTGAAAAAGTGGTCCGAGCCGCCTTCCCACTGGACCAGGACTTCCACGCCGGGCAATGGCTCCAATAAGGCGTCCACCACCTCGACCTCGATGCGGGGAGCCGGGGCGCCGGGGTCACAGACGCGCTCCTGGCTGAGGAGACGATAGACGGGTGGGACGGTCGGCGACGGCCGGCTGGTGGGGGTGAGGGTAGGGAATGGGGTGCTGGTCGGCCGGCGGGTGGTCGTGGGTGTGGGGAAGAGGGTCGGCGTAGCCGTCGCGTTCCCGGCTTCCGGCGTGGGCGTGGCCGTGCCCGGCTCCGGCGTGGGGGCAAAGAGGTCTACGGCCGGACCGCTGGCCCCCAGCCGCTCGGCGAGCACGGCCAGGTTGCGGACGACGACGGCCGACTGGCCGGTGCGCAGGTAACGGTCGAGTTGGACGGCCACCGTCTGGGCAATAGCCGGGTCGTTCAGCGCCGCCAGCCGCCGTTGGGCCAGGGCCCAGTTGCCGTCGGCGGCGTAGCTCTGGCTGACCAGCAAAATGTACTCCGCTTTAAACTGGTCGCTGAGCCGGGCCGGGCTGGCGGCCGTGTAACTCACCGGGTCCACCACCCAGGCGTAATAGAGCGCCCCAGCCAACCCCAGCAGCAGGCCAAGCAGCAACAGGCTGGCGGCGGCCAGGCGGGGCTCCCTGGCCGGGCGAGGCTCTTCCAGTTCCGGCCGGGATTGAAAGCGCCTACTTCTCACAGGCGCCCTCCGCCCGGTACGGCTCCAGCGCCGGAGAGTTCAGCCCCAGGTCGGTGGCCAGCCGGACCAGGTGGCAGTTGGTGGTCTGGCTCCCGCCCTGCAAAATAGAGTCCACTGTCAGGGAGAGCAACCAGGCGTTGCTGTCCGGCTTGCCCAGGCTGGCCAGGCGGCGGCGGGCGGCCGCCAGGTCGCCGTCTACGGTATAGGCGGCGGCAATCATTACCGTGTAATCGCGCTGGTGGCCGTCGGCCAGGACGGTGGGGTCGGCCTCGGTAAACTGTGTAGGCCAGGCCACCCAGCCCAGGAAAAGCCCCAGCCCCACGCCAACCACCAGCCCCAGCCCCAGCCAGATCAGCATCCGCAACAAATTTCGTAATCCGAAAGGCATTTGTCCACCTGCCAGGCAAGTGACAGTCACTGAAAGTGGCCGGCTTTGCAAGGCAAAGCTCAACCACTTTTAGAAGTGACTGTCACTTTACAGCAAAAAGGGTCACCCACCAGTGGCTGATGAGTAACCCTTGACTTGTCCTGCCCCCGGCCGGGGCTTATAATCCCAAACGCTCATACATACGATGAGTGCCGAAGGTGGGAATCGAACCCACACTCCCGAGGGAACACGATTTTGAGTCGTGCGCGTCTGCCTGTTCCGCCACTTCGGCGAGCGCAAAAAGTTTACGACAAAGGTTCGGTTCTGTCAATTTTGATGGATGAAGTCCACCTGATCAAACAAGCCCAAAAAGGCGACGTAACGTCGTTTAATACGCTGGTGCTGCATTACCAGGACGCCGTTTACAACGTCGCCTACCGGATTATGGGTGAATCAGGAACGGCGGCCGACGCCACCCAGGAAGCGTTTATTTCCGCCTACAAATCGTTAGGTAGCTTCCGAGGCGGCAACTTTAAGGCCTGGTTGATGCGCATTGTCACCAACGCCTGCTATGATGAGCTGCGCCGCCGCAAGCGCCGGCCGCAAGCTTCCCTGGACGAAATCATGGAGAGTAACGAATCGGCCGCGTTACTGGTCAGCGAAAACAGTCCCGGGCCGGAGGAACACCACCAGCGGGCCGAACTGGTCCGGGCCGTGGAGCGTTGCCTGGAGGATTTGCCGGACGAACAAAAGACGGCCACCATCTTGTGCGACATAGAGGGATATGACTACACAGAAATTGCCGCGATGATGTCAACGTCTTTGGGCACGGTCAAATCGCGACTCAGCCGGGCGCGGGCCAGGCTGCGAGAGTGCCTTCAGGGAGTTGGGGAACTCCTGCCAGCCGAATATCGTCTAGATAGTGTAGAGGGGTAATTTGGTAATTCAGTAATTGGTAATTGCCAGTACCTGTAATTCAGTATTTAAGATGATGGATTTTTGGCGAAACCTGAAGAAAACAGAGGCGGAAAAGCGCCAGGAAGCCCTGACCGGTTACCTGGACAATGCCCTCACGCCTGGCGCGCGGCAGCGCTTCGAGCAGCAAATGGCCATGGATGATGGCCTGCAGTCCGAAATGGAGCAGCAACGCCTGGTGAAGCAGCAACTGGGCCAGTTGCCGCGTGTTCGCGCGCCCCGAAACTTCACGCTAGACCCGGCGCTCTATGGCCGGCCGCAGCCCCAGGTTTCGGCCCACCTTTACCCGTTATTGCGGACGGCGACGCTGGTAGTGGCCGTTTTCCTGGTTATGGTCATCACCGCTGACTTCTTCACCTCTAGCCTGCAGCGGAGGGCAACGGTGGCCCAGCAGCCGGAGACCCCAGTCAAGGTGATGGAAGAGGCCGAGAGTGAAGCCGCCAACGGTGCAGTGGCCGGAGACAATGGCACATTTGCGTCCCAGTCCACTGAAGAAGCCGAGGGAGAAGCAGCGCCGGCAGCCGAGGTGATGGAAGAAGCGGCGGTGGAAGAAGAGGCCCCGGTCGAAGAGGCGGCCGACATGGCGGAAACGCCGCTCTCCGCTCCCACGCTCTCTGGCGGGGCGGCCGACGTTTATCCACCGCCTGCCCCGGCGGCCGGCCTCTTCCCGACTGCAACGATTACCGGCACGGCGCGCGCCGGCCTGACGGAAACTTATGGCTTCACGGTTACTGAGCCGGTGGCCAGGCCGACGATTCCTCAGGCTACCCAAACGCCAGCGCCTCCTCCCCCACCAACCGTAGGGTTAACGCCAGAAGATGTACCTCCTTCACTGGTATCGTACCGGGCGCTGGAAATTGGGCTGGGTGTCACTGTCGTGGCGTTGTTGGCGATCACGCTCTGGCTGCGGCGGAGGCTATAAAGAAGTGGTGAGGACTGAGGACTGAGTGCCGAGGAGTGAGTTTGTTTATTGCCCGCGCTGCGCCACGCGTTTGGTGACCCGGCCGGTGGGGGACAGGCCGCGCCAGGTGTGCCCCCAGTGCGACTTCATTCACTTTACCGACCCGAAGGTGGGTATTGGCGTGTTGGTGCAGCACCAGGGCAAAGTTTTGCTGGTGCAACGGGCGATGACGCCGGAGCAGGGCAAGTGGAGCATTCCGGCCGGGTTCCTGGACCACGGCGAAGAGCCTAAAGCCGTGGCGGCTCGGGAAGTGCTGGAAGAAACCAATCTGCGCGTCGAGGTGGGTGAACTCCTGGGCGTGTATCACAACCCGCTGGCGCTGGAGCAGGGTGGCGCTTCGATCTTCATCCTCTACCGGGCCAGGCTGTTGGGCGGCGAGCTGCGCGCCGGCGACGACGCGCTGGCGGCCGGCTTTTTTAGCCCGGACGAAATGCCTGAGCTGGCCTTTGCCAGCACCCACGACGCCATTCAGCGATGGCAGCAGGCTGAAACCGACGAGTAATTTTCATCTTTTATTTCAAAGGAGGTTGCCTCAGCTTGGGCGGCGGGGGACAATGGAGCCATGCTGGAACTCCTGGAGCGTCCTCTTACCGACGTGCCGCTGGTCGTCCTGGACACGGAAACGACCGGGCTGCACCCGGGCCTGGGACATCGTATCGTCGAGATTGCCGCTATCCGGCTGGAACCCGACCCGGCCGGCAAGTGGCAGATTACCGGCCAATTCGACCAGCTCGTTCTCCCCGGCCGGCGCATGGACCCGGCCGCCACCCAGGTGAACGGTATTCGCGACGCCGACCTGGTAGGGGCCCCTCCGTTCAGCGCCGTGGCCGACCAGGTGGTGGCACTACTGGAAGGAGCTTTACTGGTAGCCCACAACGCCTCCTTTGACGCCGGTTTTCTGGGCATGGAATTGTACATCAGGAGCCTGGCGGCCGAACCCGGCCAGTACGCTACCACCTTGCCCAACCCCTGGTTGTGTACGCTCCGGCTGGCCCGGCAACTTTTCCATTTTGGCCACAATAACCTGGGGCACGTGGCCAGGCTGTTAGGCGTCCGCGCCGGCCGGGCCCACCGGGCGCTGAATGACGTCCACACCACGGCCGAGATCTTCAAGCGAATGGTCCATCCCCTGGCCGAGCGGCGGCTGGAAAGTGTGGGGGATATTCTGCATGCCCAGGGCGGCGCTATCTACACGCCGCCCCCGCCCCTGGCCCACCTACCCTCGCCCCTGGCCGAGGCGATAACCGGCCGGCAGTCACTACGCATCATCTACCGGGGTCCCGGCGGCGCCACCGAGCGGACTATTACGCCCCTCTACCCGGCCACCTACCAGAGAGTAGCCTACCTGGTCGCTTACTGCCACCTGCGGCAAGACCAGCGCACCTTTCGGCTGGACCGGATTTCGATTTTAGATGCGAATCCGAAGCATTCGTCAGGATTTTAGATTTTGGATTTTATTGCGCGTCCTTCGATTACCGGGCGGCGAGCTGGTCGCCTGGGGTTGTTTGGCCTGCTGTACTTTGTCCAGGGCGCTTTGTTCGCTTACGTGTTGGTCTTTAACAATCTGTATTTGCGCGCCTTTGGCGCCTCGGCCGGCCAACTGGCCTGGTTGAACGGCTTGCTGGTCGTGCCTTTTATATTGAAGATCGGCATTGGCCTGCTAAGCGACCGGGTCAACCTGTGGGGCCGTGGCCACCGCGTGCCCTATATTGCCACCGGCCTGCTATTGACGGGCGGCGGAGCATTGGTCGCTTCCTTCATTCCCCCGGTGACCCACTTTGGTCTCTTTCTGACGACGTCCCTGGCTATTGCCTTTGGCGTGGCCCTGTTTGATACCACGACCGACGGGCTGGCCGTAGACGTGACGCCGGCCGGTGATCGAACCGCCGTTCAGGGGGTGATGGCCATCGGCCGCTCTCTAGGGCTGGTCATGCTGGCCGCCGTCTATGGCCGATTGATTGAAGCGGTGGGCTGGACGGTAGTTTTCTGGGCGGCGGCTTTCTTTACTGTGCTGCCGCTGCCTTTGCTGTGGCAGGTGCGTGAGCCGCTGCGTCGCCCGGCCGGCGTCGCTTTTGAGTGGCCAGCCCTGGACTACCTGTGGCGGCCGGCTATTCGGTTGCTGGCAGTATACGCCATTGTGTACTCATTTGTCGTTTACGGAGCCAATGCCATCGTAACGTTGTTTGCCCGGGAAGGGCTGGAAGCCAGCTACAGCCGTGTAGGCGACGCGGCCGCTTTTGGTGGGCTGGGGATGCTAGGGGGCGGCCTGGCCCTGACGCTTCTGGGGCGATGGTGGTCTATCTGGCAGCGCGCGGTGGTGGCCACCGCGGCCGTAAGCGTTGTTTTGCTGGCTCTGGCCAGGCTGGCCAGCCTGGAGAATATTATCCTGGTGACGATGCTGTGGGGATTCTGCCTGACGGCAGCGGACCTGGTCTACGTTACCCTGGCCATGGCCCGGTCGCATCCTCGCCTGGGGGCCAGCACTTTTGCTCTGTTTATGGCTGTTTCCAACGTCGGCACCGCGGCCGGCCAGGCGACGACAACGTGGTTCATTCATGAGGTGGATTACCGCCAGTTATTCGTTTTCCTGGCGGTGGTTAATCTGTTGTGTTTTCCTTTACTGGCCTGGCTGCGGGCCAGAGAGCGGGCGGAGACAACGGAGACAACGGTGCCCGGCGGCGCGGTCGTTTAGAAGGGGAGCTGAAAACCGAGAGTGTAGAGGAACAAAAGGAAAATAGGGATCAGGACACAGGCGAAAATGATTAGCGCAGCGGCGGCTATGTACCAGCGGCGCTGGCTGTCTCGCTTAGCCGGGCCGGGCCGGCCGGTGCGGGCGGTCCCGGGCCGGAGTTCTCCGGCTTGAATAGCCGGGGCCAACTCGCTGATCAGGTCCGGCGTTAGCTCGACCTCCTCCGGGCTATCCATTGCTTCGGATAGGAAAGCGATCAGTTCGTCGGTCAGGCCGGCGGGCAGAGGGGGCAGCCCGGCCGGGGCCTCACCAGCTCTCTCTTCAGCCGGGGCAACTTTTACCTCCGGGGTGGCGGCCGGGGGCGGGGCAGCCACAGCCACAACGGTCTCGGTTGCGGCGGCCGGCACGGTTGGGGGCGCGGCCTGCTCTTCCAGTTGGGTACGAATATCCGGTGGGGCAATTTGCCTCACCCACTCCGGCAGTTCGGCCGGGGCCAGGTTGGCTGCCTCGGAACGTTTCTTGATATCTTCCAGGATGGGAACGGCCGGGGCCAGGTCTTCGCCTGGCTCCACCAAAAGTTCCACGTCCCGGGCCAGCAAGTAGTAATCGGCCCGCTGGCTGTCAAACGCCAGGTGGCCGCCGGCCCGGACCCTGTCCCCTTCTTTCAGCCAGGCTTCACTCGCCGCCCGCTCGGAAAGCTGGCAGCGGAGGCGATGTTCTCCTTCGACCAGGTAAAAGGTGGTCGGGCGACCGGGGGCCGGGCCAGCAATCGCTGGACCACCAGGAACCGGGCCAATAATAGCTGCACTACTACCGCCGTCTGTCCTCAGATCATGGATCTGGCCAACCACGAATACCAGGCCGAGGGGGAACTCGGCCGGCAACTGAATGGCCATGCGTTTATTGAGGCGACTGACCGGAATATCCATAGGTTAGCGCCTAGAATTATAGTCTAAAATTTCAAGATAGCCTAAGAATTTTCTAGCTGCTCAGGCCGGTCTTCTGACCGTGGCCAGACAGCACGGTTGGAGACCGGCCACAGCGAGCGCGTAATTTTGCAGGCAAATTTGCGATTTTTCATTTGACGGATGATACAGAGAGATGTTATACTTATCCGTCTGTAAACCAAGGGTTTGCCTGCGGCGCTTTGACCAAACCTGTAGCTGTTTGCTATAATGGATTGGTCGCGCCGACGTAGCTCAACGGCAGAGCGATGCTCTTGTAAAGCATTGGTTATGGGTTCAAGTCCCATCGTCGGCTTTGGACGGGTCAGTGTCCCGAGTGGCAAAGGGGGCGGACTGTAAATCCGCTGGCGGAACGCCTTCGTAGGTTCGAGTCCTACCTGGCCCACTGCCAGGTTCTTTTTTAGTCCAGTTTTTGGGCTGGGAAGGGCCTGACTACACACTTTACCGTTTTGGTTGCCCACGTAGCTCAGTCGGCAGAGCGCATTCTTGGTAAGAATGAGGTCATGGGTTCAAATCCCATCGTGGGCTCTATGCCCCGTGCGCCCAGGTGGTTTTGAAATCGGGTGACGGGGTATTATTATGATAGGCTTTAAAAAGTTAAGGTAGGAATAAAGGGAACATGGGAAAGGAAAAGTTTGCACGGACCAAGCCACACTGCAACATCGGGACGATCGGGCACATCGACCACGGGAAGACGACGCTGACGGCGGCGATC
>JAKEFB010000033.1 GCA_022616275.1 Chloroflexota bacterium | reverse complement strand
TCAAGAAAGTCCTTGATAGGTTCAGCTTCGGTAGCTATTCCAGTCGGCGGAATCCGTCCATAGTCCATTGTTACAGTTAGGTAACGACCATCCTTCTTGCAAACATGAGTCAGTTTCGTCGCAAGAACATAGGTAGCCAATTTACCAATACCGAACTTACCAATTGGAAGCCGCCCCCTGGGGGGTTTGTCCCGTTTCGTACTGCCAGCGATCAACCAGAGATCATGCAACTCTTGAAGATTCATGCTCTCACCATCATCAACGACAGCTATAAACGCATCTGGCCCCTTAAGATTGGCGGATAGAATTATGTGAACGCGACTGGCGTATGCATCATAAGAATTGGCAACAAGTTCTTCAATTGCTTTATTAGGGCTGGAATAAAGACCCCCAGAAAATAATTCTATAATTCGATAACTAAGCCTGACATGGATAGTGTCCCTTTTCTCGCCAATCTTTTCTATTTGCTCTAAAGCTTGTACTGACATTTAAGCCTCTCGTCCCCTTTATTCTATTACTCATATGTAAATGGCGAATCTTTTTCTAAAACCGATACTTTCAATTTACCACACCAGTCCTAAATATCTCTCTACTTACCGGTAATTACTAACCAACCTCTCTACTCAAAATCCTCCCTTGGTCACTCAGGGTAGATCTACACGCCCATAAGGAGCATGTTGGAACTGTTCGGCAGTAGATGGATCGCCAAAACCACAAACAACCGCTGTCTACCACAGATTGGAGATGTTCCGCTTCACCTCTCTGCCAGATGTATAAGTATATAAACACGAACCAACAGCATCTAAATAACCAGGCAGCCAAGGAGTCGCGTTCGGCCCAAGGGGAGTTGTGCAATAGGGAATTGATTTGCCCATCGTCAGTTGTTTTCAGGACCAGCTCCAGGGCCATCAGCGGACTCCACGAAACGAGAAACGGCTCAATTGGGCCAAGTATAACCCAGGCCGGCGCATACGCCAAAGCAGGGACGGGCAACCGGGCGAGAAGCCTGACCTGTTACAGTCAGCATTGTTCTGGTTGCCTGACCCCCGTGTGGGGTGTACGCGGACAGGCTATTTGGCGGTAAAACGGCACTTTCGGCCAAATTAAATAGCGTTGAGTGTGGCGTTTCCACCGCCATTGGGCGCGGCCGTTTTCGCCAGATCCCACCAAACAGCCCGGCCGCCGAGTAATGTACAGAGACAGGATATTTGGCGGAGTTCGGCCGAGATATTTTGAGAGAAGTTGCCTCCCAATAATTAAGCCATTTGCCGCCAAATAGCCCGGCCGCTAACAGTATGGCACGGTCGTAGAAGGGGCGAGGCAACCGGCCAGATAAGAGGTAAACAGCCAGAATGCATCCCGGTTGCTTCGTCCCTCCGCCGGGTATTGCCAAAGCGCCGGCGATCAGAGATTCAGAGGTCAGAGGTGACCGGGGACGCAACCAGCCGAAACCCGACGTTCCAACTGCGGCCGAACGTGCTGAGCCTGTAGCGAAACGCGCAGCGGCAGACCGGCCCTTCGTGGTATGACGAGCCGCCGCGCAGAACACGGGCGACCTGATCCGGCGCCTCCAACTTCTCTCGGTCGTCGTCGGCCTTATACGGGTAGCGCCACTCCGGTTTGTCCCACTGTTCGCCCCATAGACTGCGCGTCCATTCCCAGACGTTGCCGCTCAAGTCCAGCAGCCCGTAAGGGCTGGCCCCGCCGGGGAAGCAGCCCACGGCGCTGAAGCTACCAATGTTAGTCTCGGTCGTGTTAGCCCGCTCCGGGTCAAAATCGTTGCCCCAGGGGTAAAGGCGGCCGTCCTCGCCTCGGGCCGCCTTTTCCCACTCCGCCTCGCTGGGCAGTGTGATTCGCCAGGGCTGGCCACCGTTCTGGCCTTCCCGCAACAAGGTCCGCAAAGGCTCCGGCATGCCCGCCCAGGTTCGCAACTGCTCTGTCAGCCAGCCGCCGTAAATCAGGGCTTCGCGCCACGTCAGCCATATCACCGGATGGTTATCCGGACCACGCAAACTGTCCGGGTTTGCCGGCGGGTGGCCACCGGCCTCGACGTAGGCCCGGAACTGGGCCACCGTCACCGGGTAGCGGGCGATGTAGTAAGCCGGCAACGTGACCTTGTGTTGCGGTGTTTCCTGCTCCTGGGCCTGCGAATCCTCTTTCTGATCGCTACCCATCAGGAACGGCCCGGCCGGGATTTCGACGAAGCCCAACAGCGGCTCGTCCGGCAAATACCAGGCCTCGGGCCGGAAGCGGAGGTCGCCCAGTTGGCCCAGGGCGTTGCCGGCGCTGGCGCGCACCGCCGCCGGTTGTTCCGGGTTGCGAATGATATCTAGCAACTCGCCCCGGAAAGCCTGATGCAGCGGGCCGTCTGGCTCTTTTTCCTGCTCCGTCACGCGGGCCGTGGCGTCCTGCAGCCGCACCGCGTCGCCGCTGAGCATCTCGGCCAGCAGGTCGGCCGGCACGTCTACCGGGACGGCCGCGGGCTTACTCTCCACTGCCCCGGCCAGGCGCACGTAGGCCGCCATTTGTTCTCGGCTCAAGCCGGCAAAGCGCGCCCGTTCCCGCCCTGCGCCGGCCGCTTCCTCGACCGGGTAGGCCAGCATCTGCTCCAACAAGGTGTAGCGCTGCCGCTCTTCCAGGTAGGCGGCCAGCAGGCCGCCGCTGCGTTCCGGGGCCGCCGGCTCTTCCACTTCAGTGGGGGGCCAGTGGCGCAGCCCCGACGACGGGAGGCCGCCGCTGCGTTCCGGGGCCGCCGGCTCTTCCACCGTCCCGGCCCCCGTCTCGGCCACTTCCGGGCGGGCTTTCGGCCGCAGGCGGCCCAGTAGCGTTTCTTCCTCGCTCGCCGGGTGGCGGCCGTACTCCGCTTCCAGCGTCTGGACCAGCGTCGGGTACTGCCGCCACTGCTGGTACAGTTCCGGGTACTGCGTCTGGATGACCACCGTCTTGGCCAGCAACGGCCAGGCGATGCTCTCCGCCCGCAGCCCGCCCCGTTCCTCGCGGGTCAGGGCAATCTGCTGCAGCAGCCGGAAAATATTTAGCGCCCGCTTCACCTGGCGCGGGTTGGGGAACAGGCCGCGGGCAAAGACCTGTCCGGTCGTCTCCGCCAGCCGGCCGTCCAGGGCGGCGATGAATTGGGCCATATCTTCCGTGGCCAGCGCCGGCAGGTGGAACGGGATCTGGACGATCTTTTGCAGGTAGACGTCACCCCGGATGGGCAATTCGCTGCGCTCGCCAAGCGACTGGTGGAAGAAACTCCCGTAGCGGGCCTCGACGCCCCGTTGTACCACTTCCTGGTCCATGCCCAGGATGAAAACCGCCCCCGGCACTTCCAGGAACAGCTTGATGGCTTCCAGCACCTCAATCGCCTTTTCCGGCAGGCAGCGGTCCAGGTCGTCCACAAACACGACCAGCCGGCCGCCTTTGCCCAACAACTGGACCGCTTCCTTGAAGCTCTCCTCAAACTGCTCCATGTGGAATAGTTGCCGCCGCTGCCGCGTCTTCATCTCTTTGCTAATCGCTTCGGCCGCCTTTTGCAACTCTTCAACCGGCGTCTCGTCGCCGCCGATCAGCTTCTTGAGCTGGGGGTAGAGGCCGGCCGTGGCCAGCGTGGCCGCAATCTCGCTCCCGGCCTTGCCGGTGTTGCTCAACAACTGCCACCACTTGACCTGGCGCGGGCCGATTTCCTGCCACTCGACCGTCTCGTAGACGCTCTCTTCCAGGCGTTCCAAGAGTTCAATTTGCTGTTGCTGTTTTGGCGTAGGCTTAGCCAGGACGGGGCGGGCTTCACGCGGCCCGGACCCCGGTTCACGCGGGTAGAGGGCGTCGAGGACGCGCAAAATGAAGGCCCGCCAGAGAACGTCGTGCCGGTCGTATTTCCAGGCCGTAAACCAGGCGCTGCGGACCGCCGGTTTGCCCTCAGCCTCGATTTCATCCCGCAACATGCGCATCAGGCTGGTCTTGCCGCTGCCCCAGGTGCCAAAAACGCCCACCGTCAACGGCGTTTGCGCCGCCGTCAGAATCTCCTTCAGCGCCGGCCGGAAATCGGAAAAGTAAAGGGCATCGCTTGCCGGACTATCCGTAGCGTCGTCGGTCAGGTAAGAACTCATGGCTGCTTCCCTCCATCCTGGCATTTAACATGACCTATTGTATGCCGGCCGCCAGGGCAGAGCAACCAAACGGCCGGTCACCCCTGCCCCTTTCCCCCAATCCACCAATCCTGCCCATCCGCGTTCTCTCCCCCTCCCCCTGTCCCCCCTCTCCCCCTCTCGCTCTAGCTCTAGCTCTTGCTTAATTCCGCCCAAACCAGGTAGCATAGAGGCATGGACGCTCCGGCCTTGCTCATCGCCAGTCGCTACGCCATCCAGGATTTACAGGCCGACCTCCTCGGCCGGGGGAGCATGGGCAACGTCTACCGCGGCATTGATACTGAAACAGCAGAACCGGTGGCTATCAAGGTCCTCCAGCCCGAGGTCGTAGCCGGCCGCCCTCAGATGGTTGACCGCTTCGTTCGTGAAGGAGAGAGCCTGCGTCAGTTGAACCACCCCAACATCGTCAAAATGCTGGCTGCCGTCGAGGAAGATGGCCGCTATTACCTGATCATGGAGTACGTCCCCGGTGGCTCGTTGCAGGATTTACTTGACCGGCAAGCGCCGCTGCCCCTCCGCCGGGTGTTGCAAATCAGCCTGGAGCTGGCCGACGCCCTGGCCCGCGCTCACCACCTGGGCATCATTCACCGCGACCTGAAACCGGCCAACGTGCTGCTGGCCGCCGATGGCACGCCGCGCCTGTCCGATTTCGGCATTGCCTACGTGGCTGGCCGGCCCCGCCTCACCGACGTTGATACCGTTGTCGGCACGCTCGGCTACATCAGCCCCGAAGCCTACGAGGGCGAGCCATTGGATGCCCGCGCCGACATCTGGGCCTTTGGCGTCCTCATCTACGAGATGCTCACCGGCCTGTCCCCCTTTACCGGCGATAATCTGGCCGACACCCTGGCGGCCATCCTCTCCCAACCGCCGCCCGACCTGGATGAGCGCCGGCCGGATGCCCCGGCCGAACTGGTTGCCCTGGTCCACGGCATGTTGGCCAGGGACCGCGAGCAGCGCATTGCCAGCGCCCGCCAGGTGGGGGCCACCCTGGAAATGCTGTGGCAGACGGCTACCGGGGAATACCAGGCCGGTACCTTGCCGGCCGTCGCCCGGCCGGTGCGGCCGTCGCTCGTGTCGCCGCCGGCGCCGGCGCGCCAGGACAGCCAGGCCATTTTGTTGGCCAAGGTCAAGCGTTTCTGGGTCGAAGGCGTGCTGGAGCGGGCCACGCCCCCCGGCGCCCCGCCGACGGCCACACTGCTGGATCTGGCCCTGCGACCGGATGACCAGGCCATTGATCATCCCTGGCAGCAGGTGATGGGCACAGCTCTCTACGAACGGCCGGTGCCCGCGGCCGGCGAAACCGTCGGCCGCCTCTTTGCCGAATCGGACCACGCCCTGCTCATTCTCGGCGCGCCAGGGGCGGGTAAGACGACGACGCTCATCCGCCTGGCCCGTGAACTGATTACCGTGGCCGAACGTGATCCCTCGCGGCCGGTTCCCGTTATCCTCAACCTGGCCTCGTGGGTTGAGCGACGCTTGGCTATTGCCGATTGGGTCGTCGAAGATCTGACGGCCAAGTACCAGATTCCCCGCAAATTCGGCCGTGACTGGCTGGAAAATGGCTGCCTGATACTTTTGCTGGATGGGCTCGACGAGATGCCTGGCCGGTATCAGGCGGACTGTATCCGGGCCATTAACCACTTTCGCCAACAGCATGGCCTGGTTGGCCTGGCCGTTTGCGCCCGCCTGAAGGATTACAAGGCCAACGGCGAGCAGCTCAAGTTGGGCGGCGCGGTCGTCATTGAGCCGCTGACGCCGCAGCAGGTAGACCGCTACCTGGTTGGCGCCGGGCTGCCCTATGCTGGTTTGCGCACGGCCGTGCAGCGCGACGAAGCCTGGCAGGAGTTGGCCCAATCGCCGCTGATGTTGAGCGTCATGTGCCTGGCTTACGGCGAAGGGGAAGGTGATCCGGCGGTGACGCTGGCCGGTCCGGTTGAAACCGGCGGCCGCCAGCGCGAAATTCTTTTCAACGCCTACATTGAGCGTATGTTCCAGCGCCGCCCGGCCGGCCGCCATTATTCACCAGGGCAAACCCAGGCTTTGCTGGCCTGGCTGGCCCGGCGTATGACTGAACACAACCAGAGTGTTTTTCTCATTGAACAAATGCAGCCAAGCTGGTTGCCGTCGCGGGGATGGCAGTGGCTTTATCTGCTGCTGTCGCGGCTGTCGGCCGGCTTCTTTGTGGGCGTCTTCCTGTGGCTGTTTCGCCTCAGGCCAGAGATGATTGCCGTTGGCCTGGGCCTGGGGCTGTTGTTGGGGCTGTATCATGGCCTGCAGTATGAGCGCCACCGGGGTCTGGCGGCCGCCGGCCAGGCTGATCGGCCGCTGTGGTACGAATCGCTCTTCATTGGCGCGCTGGCCGCCGGCCTGACCACGGCGCTGTTTTTCTTTCTATTTCCGGGTGAGGGCGCCGCCGGCGCGGCTGCGGCCGGTTCTTCTAACGCCCTGTACTGGGGCCTCATCACCGGCATTGCGTTTGGGGTCAATACTCACGTCGTCTTCGGCCGGAGCTTCCGAACCGACGTGCGCATCGTCGAGGCGCTCAGGTGGTCGTGGCCGGGCGCCCTGAAGGGTGGCGGGGCAGGGCTGGCCCTGGGCCTTGTGCTGGGGCTGTTGGCTGGGCAGGCCTTTGGCTTTAGCCTCCAGATGCGCTGGAGCCTGACCCTGGAGTTGGCTCTCGTTTTAGCTTTATTCGCCGGGCTGCAGGGCGGCCGCCTGGAAACACGTAGCGGCCCCAACCAGGGTATCCGGCTGTCCCTCCGCAATGGCTTGCTGGCGGCCGTGCTCTTTGGCGTGCTGGATGGCTTGCTGCTCACTTACACGTCGGGCGTGGATTGGGGGCTACGGCGGCTGGTCCAATTTGGCCTGGCCGCCGGTCTCAATTATGGCGGCTTCAACCTTCTCAGCCACCTCCTCTTGCGTTGGCTATTGTGGTTGAGCAGCGGCGTCCCCTGGCGGCTGGCCCGCTTCCTCAACCACGCCGTTGGCCTGGTTTTCCTTTACCGGGTGGGCGGGGGCTATATCTTCATCCACCGCCTGTTGCAAGAACATTTCGCTGCGCTCTCTAAATAACTAACGGCCGTTGCCCAACCACCGCCTAATCGTCGGGCAACAACCAGGCCGCTCCCTTATTATGGGTGGTGACCCTTAGCAGGAAAAGGAGGCATCACCCGATGAAACAGATAATGTTAGCTCTCGCCCTGGCTACGGCCGCTGCTCTGGCCGCCTGTATCAATTCCCCACCCTCGTCAATTCCTATACGGCCCTCGTCTACCCCCCTACCCACGGCCGCGCCCGGCCCAACCCAGCTTCCGGCTATTACTTCTCCTCCACAACTACAAAGCCCACCTTCGCCAGAGGAGTTGTTGGCCCGCCTGCGCACCGGGCTGCAAGCCGGAAACGTTTCTCTCTTTGAAGAACTGGCCCTGGAGCAGGTCAGCGTGGGAATCTACAAGACAGACGGCGGAGTACCCATGCTCAAACAGCGGTTTCTCAGTGAAATGAGGTCCCGGCTGTCAGGTCCCCCTGAGTGTACGAGCTATAGTTACCAGGAGTACGAAAGCAGCGCCGTCCTGTGGGTTTTTACGGCTGATTGGTATCCCGCCTGGGATTTTGGCGACAAGGCCCAATCGAACAACGTCGTCTTTGAGTTTAACTATAGCCCTGATGAAACACTTTATTTATCAGGGGCCTACGTCGTATTTCCCGAAACGCCCTACGGGCATGGCGAGTTGCCCTGTCCCGGTGAAGGCCTGCAGTCGCCTGAAGGACATACGGCCGTTCAAGTGGGCCAGCACTGGCTGGAAGTCTATTTTGCCGACGGCACGCCACCCCAGCGGTGGAGTTTGCAGCCCTATAGGGTTGATGAATTATACGCCATTCTGGAATGGATCCCCAACACGAACTTTGTGCTGGCCCCAGCCGGCGTCGTTACCGACAATACTGACGATGGGCAGATTAAAGCGCACGGCCGTATCAAACTCGAAACCGTTGAGGCCGAAGGAGCCGTCGCCGTTGATGATCAAGACCTTGTGCTTTGGGTAGAGGTGTTGGGCGGCAATGGCAAAGGGCGCGCCCACCCCCAGGCAGCCCAGCGGGCCGGGGTCGAGCCATTGCCCCGGCCGGACCAGTTCTATCACCCTGGCGCAGGCGCTGACGATGTCGCCGCCGTCGCCGATGAGGATCGTTTCTTCGTCTGCAAAGTCGTTGACCGCCGCGGCAAAGCGGAAGTGGTTGATGGGCACGTCGCCCAGGGCGGTCCAGGCGGCCACTTTGGCCCGGGCCTCGTCTTCCAGGATGCAGACCTGGGCCAGCCAGTCGTCGTAACGGACGCCTTGCAGCCCTTCGCTGAGAGCTTCCAGCACCAGCCGCGCGTTGGCCACGACGGCGACCTCGGCCGGCCGGTTGTGATGCAATTCGGCCGGATCATTCTCAATCTGGATCAGCCGGCCGTCGGGGTGCCAGTTCTCCTGGCCGTACTTCAGCCGAAAGTCCAGGGGGGTGCCCACGAGGACGACCAGGTCCGCCTGGCGCAGGGCAGCCGAGCGGGCCAGCATGAAATGGTGAGGGTGAGTCATGGGCAACGTGCCCCGGCCGGCCCCATTGCTGAAGACGGGCAGGCCCGTCTGCTCAGTCAGCGCCTGCAGCGCCTGGTGGGTTTCGTCCCAATAGACCTGGCTGCCGGCCAGGAGGAGCGGCCGTTGGGCGGCCCGCAGCAACTCAAAGATGCGCTGCACGGCGCTGACTTCCGGAGCTGGCGGTTCGGCGGTGACGCGGGGCAACGGGCCAGACGTGTCTACGATATTGAACAACACGTCGAACGGCAGTTCAACAAAGACCGGTCCCGGCCGGCCGGTCAGGGCCACGGTAAAGGCCTCGTGCAGCCGGGCTGAAATCTCCTCCGTTTTTTCGACCGTAAAGCTGGCCTTGCTAATCTCGCGGAAGAGGCCGACCTGGGGCATTTCCTGCAGCGCCCCCATCCCGCGCCGGTTGAGGGGCGCCGCGCCGCCCAGCAAGACCAGCGGGCTCCGGGCCTGGTAAGCGTTGGCCACGGCCGTAACCGCGTCGGTGACGCCGGGACCGGCCGTGACGGCGGCCACGCCAATGTTGCGGGTGAGGCGGGCGTGGGCGTCGGCGGCGTGGGCCGCCGCCTGTTCGTGACGAAAGTCAATGACGGCGATATTACTGTTGAGGCAGCCGTCGTAAATGGGGGCAATGTGCCCGCCGCAGAGGGTATAAATGGTCGTTACCCCCTGGGCAGCCAAAGCCTGGGCGACCAGTTCGCCGCCATGCGCCAGAGCCATCGTTACCTCCTTGATTGATGGATAATGAACGATGAACGGTAGAGACGCAAAATCTTGCGTCTGTACGTGATTACACAAAATCTTGCGTCTGTTTTTGTTTGAAAGTGAAGAATTTCTCAAACTCATGATACCATAAAAGCTTGCCGATTGCATGGCGGCCGGTTAAAGTTGTGGCGCTCCACGACCGATGGATTGTGGAGCTTTCAGTGAGGCTGTTAACCTCCAAAAGCCGCTGGACCTATGTACCCAGCGGCCCTTTTTCTCTACCAAAGTGCCTGGCACGGGACAGAACGACTGGATAATCCAAGATCACTTGCCCCGTGCCAGGCACTACGAAGCGCAAGATGGCTGTTGTCCCTATTCGCGAGTTAAAACGACGCTACAAGATGAACCTGGCCCTCGGCCGGGCGCTGCCACTACACGACCTGGCCGTGCCGCTGCCGCTGTCCACCGGCAACCCCCTTTACGACGCGGCGCTGACGGACAAACTGGTCGTCACCCGGACGTTGAGCGAGGCCGAGCACCTCAACCGCGGCTGGAGCCTGGTGCGGCAATCGTCGCCGGCCGAGCGGCAGGCGCTGGCCGGCGAGGCCCGGTCGCTGCTCAACGACTACAAGCTGCTGCTGGCCCTGCAGGCCTGGCAGGGCGGCGACGAAGGGCTGGCGCGGACCTTCCTGGAAGCCCTGCCCTGGCACTGGCGATTGGCCTTTCCCATTGCCGTCCTCAAGCCGGCCGCCCACATCTTTACCGGCTGGCGGCGGGCGCTCCGTTTCCGGCTGGTGGAAGACCCCCGTTACCCTGCTTTGCGTGCTCTGTTCCGCGAGTTGTTGGCCCAGGCCCCCAACGTGGCCGTCCTCAAGTACCGGCAGACCATCAAAGCTTCGGCCGCCTTGCAGCGCTACCGCTTTGAGGGAGAACGGGAAGAGGCCATTCACCGCTTGTGCTTCGACAACGGCCGGGGACTGGAGGATAGCCAGCTCCTGGAGCCGGTCGGCGCCTATTTGCGCGCCCGGCAGGCGCTGGCCGCCGGGGACGTGGGCGCTTTCTTGCGGGCCCTGGAGAACGGCCGGCGAGAGATTCCGCTGACTTCGTTTATGGGGCTGCTGGGCAGCGCCGGGCTGCGGCTGAACGACCAGCATTCGCCCCAGGCGGCCGGGCTGCGCGACTACGCCGTGCGCTGCGCCACGGCCGTGGAATCACTGCTGCGGTTGCGGGAATGGGGCGACTGGCTGACCGGGGGCCACATCCGGCTCTTGGCGGACAAGGTCCGCCACGGCATTGTCGAGCGCGGCCTGGACATTCCTTTCCACAAAGTGACCCAGGCCTTTATCAACGCGCCGCACCGGGTGCGGCAGTTGACGCTGGAACCGCTGTACATTCCCTTGATGCGCCATTTCGGCCGGCAGGCGGCCGGGCTGCTGCCAGAGCCGGGGCCGTTGAGCTACGTCCAGCCGGGCAACGTCATTCACCTGATGAGCTTTCTGCTCTATACGGTGCTGAGTAGCGCCATGCCGGCCCGCCTCTTTCTGCTGTACCAGGACGGTGTCGAGGAAGTGCCGCCGCTAGATTTGGAAGAGGTGGCCAGACACCTGGCCGACGCGCCCAACGCGCTGGAGCAATGGCTGCTCTCCGAATTTGGCGGCCTGGCAACCCATTACAGTTACACCTATGACTACGCGGCCGTGGCCCGGGTGCTGGCCGAGCTAGACCCCCAGGCGCCGCTGGTGCTGGACCTGCCCTTTGCCCAGAGCATGGAAATCCTGGCCGCGCTGCTGCCCTTTGAGCGCGCCTTCAACCTGAGCACGGTCTTTGGCGCGCCGGGCGAGGTCTGCCTGGCTTACGACTATTACGCCAACCTGATCCTGGCCACCTCGTTCTGGCACTTTGGCATCTGGCAGCGCAACAGCGATTCGGCCGCCCAGCGTTTTGCCGAGTTCCTGGACCGGCTGCGGGCCTTCCAGGCGCTGGCGGCCGGCGTTCCCGGAGGCGAGGCATGAAATTCGTCGTCGTCACTGAAATTTACGGCAACCGGGTGTCGGCCCGCCTGGGTTATTACGGCGAACGCCTCTTTTTCGCCGGCCGGCAGCCGGCCAGCAACCAGATGCTGACGGTGGATGCGCCCGGGCTGATCGAGATCACCGCCGAAGCGTTAACCGCCTGGTTGCGCCACCGGCCTGAAGCCGGCCGCTTGAGCGCGTGGCCGTCGCGCAAAGAGCTGTTGGAGCTGCCCGAGGCGCTGTGGCGGCCGGCGGCGCTGGACGACCTGATGGTAATTGACAATTACAACGCTTTTATGTGGTGGTCGTCCCACTACTTTACGTCGGCCGATTTCAGCGCCTTTGCCGACCGCTGGCTGCCCAAAGCCCACGAAGCGTTGCAGCAGACCCAGGCCCACCCCGCCGGCGAGGATCGGCTGGAGGCAATGTGGACCGCTGAGCGCTTATTGAACCGCGTCTTTAACATCCTGGCCCGGTCCCCCGAACGGTTGAAAGCGGAAAGCGAAAAGCTTCTGCAAGAGCTGGAAGCTGGCCAGGCGGAGCTGCTGCGCCGTAGCCCTTTCGACGGCTTGAAGTGGCTGGCCACCATTGGACAGTTGCGCTCGGACAAGCTGCGGCAAGACCTGCTCCTGGAGCTGGCCGGCTGGCTGGCCGAGCCCGGGGTGGCCCAGGCCCACGTCCAGGAGACGCTGGCAGAGCTTGGCCGCTCGAAGCCGCTGCGCCAGTTGACCATGTACTGGACCGTCTTTTGGCAAAGGTTGGGCGCCGCTGTCCGGCTGGAAGGCAACGTCTTTGGGGAGACGATCGACATTTCCACGGCCACGGCCGAGCGGGTAACACTCAGTTGGCCGGTGCTGGAGGCGCGGCGGGTGGGGCGAATTATCCCCGGCCGGGTGGCTCTGGTCGTCCGGAATGAGCAGGGACAGCCCATCTACGTTGCCGGCGGCCGGGCCCTGCAGTTCCAGGCCGGCGTGCGCGGCCGGCTGCGCAAACACGGCAACACCCTGGTAGTTAGCTCCGAAGGCGCTGCCGGTCTCTACCAGGCCTTGCTGGAAGTGGAGCGGCTGGACACGCTGGCCAACGTGGACCCGCAGCAGGCGCTGGCCCGGGTGGCCCACCTCGATTTGCCGGCCAATCACCCGGCCCGGCAGGCCGCCGAGGCAGCCCGCACCGACCCCCGCCAGGCGCGGGTGCTGGCCGACCTGTTGATTGAGCTGGCCGTGGGGCTGGACGCCGACGTGGCCCGGCAACTGGTACGGAGTATGGCCGGCCGGAGCAGAGGGGGCGGCCGGGTGCGTTTGATGACCGGCTAGGTGAATGAACCGCGTTGACCGTCTCATGGCCTACCTGCTCCTCTTTCAGAGCCGGGGGCTGATGCGGGCGCAGGATTTTGCCCGGCGATTTGAAATCAGCGAGCGGACCGTTTACCGGGACATCCAGGCGCTTGGCGAAGTCGGCGTGCCTATCGCCGCCATGCCCGGCGAAGGCTACCGGCTGATGCCAGGCTACTACTTGCCGCCCATTGCCTTCTCTCCCGAAGAGGCCCGGGCGCTGTTCCTGGCCGTCTCTATGCTGTCTGGGTTTACGACGGCCGGCGACACCCAAAAAGCCGCCCAGGCTGCCCTGGAAAAGATCCGGGCCGTCCTGCCGGCCGCGACCCTGCGCCAGGCCGAAGCCTTACAGGCCATCATTCGCTTTTTTGCCTTTCCCAATTCCCCCCTCGACTTTGACGATCCTCGCTTCTTGCGCCTGCAGGAGGCCATTCACCGGCGGCAGGTTGTTCACCTGCGCTACCACGCCCAACACAGCAACGAAGTAACCGAGCGAGACGTAGAACCCATGCAGTTGGTAATGATAGATAAAGCCTGGGTCTTGTCCGCTTATTGTCGCTTGCGGCAGGGAGCGCGCGCTTTTCGCCTTGACCGGATTGACAAACTCACTCTCCGCCAGGAACAGTTTACGCCGCGCGACCTGGGCGTGCAGATACCCCAACCAGGCCCGCTGCGGATCGTGGTCCGATTTGACGCCTCCATCGTGCGTTGGGTGCGGGAGCGGCAGCATTATAGCCTGGACGAAACAGAAACGGCTGCTATCAACAACAGCTCTGAAGAGGGGGACGCGCTCATGGTTTACCGGCCGCGTTCCTTCGATCAAATCGAGGGCTGGCTATTCAGTTGGGGGGAGAAGGTGGAAATCTTAGAGCCGGCCGAACTGCGCCGGCATATGGCTAAAATTGCCAGGCGCATTCTGGCCCAACACAGTTAGGAAGGAACACGGATCAATTTAAGGAACTGTCCGTGTTCCCTCCTATCCGTGCGAGCTTTTATTGGCGTGATGGCGGCCTGAAGGCGCGCAGCACGTGGCCGTCTGGGGTGCGGAAGAGGAACGTCCGGCCGAAGGGCATGTCAGTTGGCTCGCTCAACAGCTCGACCCCGGCCGTCTTCCACTGTTCATAAGTGGCGTCTATGTCGGGGATCAGTAAGGCGGCGTCAAAGGATTGGCCAATCCCCTCTTGCTCGAAGCCACTGATCAGGCCGAATATGGCCCCGCCGTTCAGGTCAAACTGGGTGTAGACATTGGGGATGCTTTCGGCTTCATTGACCGGCAACCCCAACTGCTGTTGATAGAACGCTGTCGCGGCCGCCACGTCCTTCACCACCAATCCAAGAAATGTCATATTCTGTACCATATTGAACCTCCATTCGTTTGGTTTGATACCCCATCCTACCACACCGTTCCTGACAACTGTATGTCAGGGTCGTATAATTCCCTGATAAACCCTCTTGACAAACACTCCCACTTCTTTATAATGAACTCACTTGAATCAGTGAAAACGTTGACCGGGACGAGTAGTTGCCGGGTCTGCGCCAGAGAGTGAGCGGCCGGAGGCTGGAAGCCCTCACCGCCAGGACGGCAGCGAAAACCCCCCGGGAGTGGTTTCCCGAACGCCAGCAAGGCTATTAAGGAAACCCGGCTGGCCCCGTTACCGGCCACAACGAGTGACTCATCCAGGGGATGAGTTCAAAAGTTGGGTGGAACCGCGATGTTGACACGCCATCGCCCCAATAACGGGCGGTGGCGTTTTTGTTTGGTTAACAGTTGATAGTTAGTAGTTGGCTGTTGATAGTCGGTAGAACCATCAACTATCAACCGTCAACCACCAACTTTTCGAGGCAACAATGGCAGAAGAAAACAACCTACCCTACCAAGAGAGTGAACTGTACCGCGTCCGGCATTCGGTGGCGCACGTCATGGCCGAGGCGGTGCTGGCGCTGTTTCCAGAAGCCCGGCTGGCGATTGGGCCACCGATTGAGGACGGGTTCTATTACGACTTTGACCTGGGGCTGGACGAGGCCGGCCGGCCGCGGACGTTTTCGCCCGAAGATCTGGAGGCCATTGAGCAGCGAATGAAAGAGCTGCTAAAGCAAGAAGCCCGCTTTGAGCGCTCGACGAAGACGGTTGAGGAGGCCCGGCGCTTCTTTGCCGGCCAGCCCTATAAACTGGAGTTGATCGAGGAGTTGGCCGCCGGCCGGCTGGACGAAAACGGCAATCCGACGGCCGAGCCGGTGCAGGAGGTCGGCATTTACCAGCACCGCAATTTCGTGGACCTGTGCCGGGGGCCGCACGTGCCTTCGACGCGGTTTATTAAGGCCAACGCCGTCAAGCTGCTGCGGACGAGTGGCGCGTATTGGCGGGGGGACGAGAAACGGCCGCAGTTGCAGCGCATTTACGGCACGGCCTGGCACAACAAGACGGAGCTGGACGAGTACCTGAAGCGGCTGGACGAGGCCCGGGCCCGCGACCATCGCCGTCTGGGCAAGGAACTGGGGCTGTTCCACATCTCGCCCCTGGTCGGCTCCGGGTTGCCGTTGTGGCTGCCCAAAGGGGCAATCCTACGCGAAACGCTGGAGAATTTCCTGCGCAAGGCCCAGTTAGAGCGAGGCTACCTGCCGGTGATTACGCCCCACATCGGCAAGCTGGAGCTGTACATTACCAGCGGCCACTACCCCTATTACAAGGCCAGCCAGTACACGCCGATTGACGTGGACGAGGAAAAGTTCTTGCTGAAGCCGATGAATTGCCCGCACCATATTGAGATTTACCGTAGCTCGCCGCGCAGTTACCGCGACCTGCCGCTGCGGCTGGCCGAGTTCGGCACGGTCTACCGTTACGAGCAAAGCGGCGAGTTGACGGGGCTGACGCGGGTGCGCGGCTTCACAGTGGACGATTCGCACCTCTTCGTCACGCCGGAGCAACTGGAGGACGAGTTCATTAACGTCGTCAACTTGATCCAGCACGTTTTTGACGCGATGGGCTTCCACGACTACCGCGCCCGGCTGGGGACGAACGACCCGACCAGCGACAAGTACGCCGGCGTGCCGGAGATGTGGGAGCGAGGCATTAACGCCATCCGCCAGGCGGCCGATAGGGTGGGCATGCGCTACTCGGTGGAAGTGGGCGAAGCGGCCTTTTATGGGCCGAAGCTGGACTTTATTTTCCGTGACGTGCTCAAGCGGGAATGGCAGTTGGGGACGGTCCAGGTGGACTTCCTGCTGCCGGAGCGCTTTGGGCTGGAGTACACCGGCGAGGACGGGCGGCCGCACCGGCCGGTGATGATTCACCGGGCGCCCTTCGGCAGCATGGAGCGGTTCGTGGGTATTCTCATTGAGCACTTTAATGGCGCTTTCCCGCTGTGGCTGGCCCCGGTACAGGCGGTGGTGATCCCAATTACAGACAACCACCTGGCGTACGCCCGGCAGGTGGCGGCCGAGCTACGGACGGACGGTCTGCGGGTGGAAGTGGACGATAGCAACACGCGCATGAACGCTAAGATCCGCCAGGCTCAACTGCAGAAAGTCCCGTACATGCTGGTGATTGGCGACCGGGAAATGGAAGGTGGCCAGGTGGCGGTGCGAACTCGCAACAACGAGGACCGTGGCGCTACGCCGGTAGCTGAGTTTAAGGAGCGAGCGCTGCACCTCGTCACTACCAAGTCTATGGACCTGTAGGGGCACGATGGGAGTTCGGCAGCCGAACTCACGTGCCCCACTCCTGGGCACGCAACGGCAAAGAGGCCGCTCCACTCCAGGAGCGGCTTTTTTGTTTTCTTTTTTCGACACGAATTCCACGAATCTCACGAATTTATTATGAATTGGAGGCGATGAAATGTCAGCAGAAAATAGTTTATCAATAGAGCAGGTGGCTTACGAAGAATCAGAGTTGTACCGCATCCGGCACTCGGCGGCGCACGTGATGGCCCAGGCGGTGCTGGAGCTGTACCCGGCGGCGCGGCTGGCCATTGGGCCGCCGATTGAGGATGGCTTTTATTATGACTTCGACCTGGGACGAGACGAGACGGGCCGGACGGTGACGTTTAAGCCGGACGACCTGGCCCGGATTGAGGAGCGGATGCGGCAAATTATCGCCGGCTGGCACCCATTTGTGTACCGGGAGGTAAGCGCTGAGGAGGCGCGGGCGCTGTTCCGCGACCAGCCATACAAGCTGGAGCTGATCGAAGGGCTGGCCGAGGGCCAGGCGGACGAATACGGCAACGCCCTGGCGGAGAAACCGGTGATCAGCCTTTACCGCCATGATTCGTTTGAGGATTTGTGCCGGGGACCGCACGTGGAACACACGGGGCAAATTCCGGCCGGCGGCCTGAAGTTGATGAACGTGGCCGGGGCTTACTGGCGTGGTGACGAAAAGAGGCCGATGCTGCAACGGATCTACGGCACGGCCTGGCCCGGCCGGGCCGAGCTGGAGCAATACCTGGCCCGGCTGGAAGAGGCCAAGGCGCGCGACCATCGCCAGATCGGCCGGGAGCTGGAGCTGTTCATCTTTGACGAGGAGGTCGGGCCGGGGCTGGCCTTGTGGCTGCCCCGGGGCGAGATCATCGTCGAGGAGCTGGAACGGCTGGCCCGAGAAACAGAGGACCGGCTGGGCTACCAGCGGGTGCGCACGCCGCACATTGCCAAGGAGGAACTATACCGGCGCAGCGGCCACGTCCCCTACTACGTCGAGGATATGTACCCGCCGCTGGAAAGAGAAGGGGCGCGCTATTACCTGAGGCCGATGAACTGCCCCTTCCACCACAAAATCTTTGGCAGCAAGCCGCGCAGCTACCGGGATTTGCCGTTGCGGCTGGCCGAGTACGGGATGATTTACCGCTACGAAAAAAGCGGCGAGTTGTTCGGCCTGCTGCGGGTGCGCGGCGCGCAGCAAAACGACGGCCACATCTACTGCAGTTGGTCTCAGCTTGAGGCCGAGTTTATGGAGGTCATCGAGCTGTACCGGTTTTACTTCCGCCTCTTCGGCATTGACAAGTACGCCATGCGCTTGAGCAAGCACAGCCCGGCCGGCCTGGGCAAAAAGTACGTCAACAATCCAGAAATGTGGCAGCAGACGGAGCAATTGGTCCGCCAGGTTATGGAAAAGAGCGGCGTGCCTTTCTACGAGGCGGAGGATGAGGCGGCTTTTTATGGGCCGAAGATTGACGTGCAGATCTGGAGCGCCGTCGGCCGGGAGTTCTCGCTGGCCACGAACCAGGTGGACTTTGCCCAGCCGCCACGCTTTAACCTGGTCTTTGCCAACGCCGAGGGCGAGCTGGAGACGCCGTTGTGCATTCACCGCGCTCCGCTGGGCAGCCACGAGCGGATGATCGGCTTTCTGATCGAGCATTATGCCGGGGCGTTCCCGGTCTGGCTGGCCCCGGAGCAGGCGCGGCTGATTCCGGTGACGGACAACCACAACGACTACGCCGTCCAGGTGGCGGCCCGGCTACAGGAGGCCGGCATTCGGGCCGAAGTGGACCTGGGGGCCGGCCGGATTGGGGCCAAGATCCGCCAGGCGCAGCAGATGAAAGTGCCCTATATGTTGGTGGTCGGCGACCGCGAGGCGGCCAGCCAGACGGTGGCCGTGCGGCGGCGCGATGGCCAGCAGCAAGAGGCAGTGCCGGTTGGGGCTTTCATCGCCCACGTCCAGGAGCGAATTGCCAGCCGGGCGGCCGGGTTATAGGGTGATTGGATAATTAATTTGTGGGCTTACCACTATCAACCACCAACTATCAACCAATAACTAAAGCGGTAGTTGGATGGTGAAGGAGCTGCCTTTATCTTCTTCGCTCTGGACGGCTATTGTGCCGTTATGGGCCTCGACCAGGCTTTTGACGATGGCCAAGCCCAGGCCGGTGCCGACGGCCCGGTGCTGGTGCTTGCGGACGCGGTGAAAATGCTCAAAGATGTGGGGCAGGTCTTCAGGCGGGATGCCGTAGCCGGTGTCGGCTACGGTGACGGTGACGCTGTGGTCGTTGACGACCGGCGTGACCGTCACCCGGCCCTCAGCCGGGGTATATTTGACGGCGTTGGAGATGAGATTGGTAAAGACACGTTGCAATTTGCCCTGGTCCCCGGACAGAAAAATTGGACTTGTTCCCGGTTGGTACTCCAGGCAGATCTCTTTTTCGCCGGCCAGCGGTTGAATGGACTCGACAATGTCGGCAATGAGCCGGGTCAGGTCAAAGTTGTTGCGTTCCAGGATGACCGGCGCACCAGACTGCAACTGGCGGATCTCCAGAATGTTGTTGACCATTTCGATCAGCGTCCGCTCACTGCGCTTGAGAATTTGCAGGATGTGTTCCTGCTGGGCGCGGTCCATATCCGGCCGGTGGAGGAGCAGGTCAATATAGCCGTGAATGGTGGTCAGGGGGGTACGCATGTCGTGAGTCAAAACGGCCAGGAAGGCGTCTTTTTCCTTGTGCAGCTCGGCCAGCTCTTCGTTGACCTTGCTCAAGGCCCTGGTCCGCAGGTCAACCAACTCTTCCAGCTTGGTCATTTGCTCCCTGGTCCGGTTGACGTAGAGGCGGAAGGCGTAAGCCGACAGGAGAATGGGCAAGAAGAAGATCGCCAGCCCCAGAAAGCCAAGCCGGTCCACAGCCAGGGCCAGAAAACCACCGCCGACACTTGTCGTCAGAACGTTAATAGGCACAGCCCACCGGCTTTCTCGCCAGATTTCCAGGGGAGGCACACCCTGGTGAAGGTAGAGCACGCCGATGAGCAACCAGAGGTTAAGCTGGTCGCCAACCAGGGCAGCCGGCAGCCAGGGAACCACCTGACCCAGAAAAGAATCGCCACCCCCCAACAGATTCTGCAATAACACGAAAACCAGCCCGGCGCAAAAAGTCGCCAGGCCGTTCATGCCGACGTTGAAGGCCAGACGCCGCAGGGCGTGTTTCCAGGGCGGGCGGTCAGTTCGGATGCTGACAACCCATAAACCCAGCTCCCCTGTCGCCGCCACGACCACCGCCGCCGCTGGCCCGTATAGCGGCACGGCCGCCAGGCTAATGGCGCTGGTGACCGAAAAGTCCACGCCCTCTTTCGTCTGTGTAGTCACAGCCTGGGCAGCAACTGCCAGCAGCGCCAGCAGGAGAAGATTGATCGGTTGTTCGTAAGTGGGGAAAAGGATAATACCCCAAATCACCAGCGCCAGGCCGGCGACGCTGACAAGCGCCAGGTAAGGAGAATACAACGACTGGCGAAGCTCTTTTTTGGCTTTGCCTTCTTGTTGCCCAACTGCCTGGTTTGAGGTCGTCACAGTGGTTTCATTCCTCTAAAAGCGTGTTAGCCTTCTTCCTCTGCCAGCGCCAACAGTTGCTTTACCAGGCCGGCGGCCATCTCTGGCTTGGCGGCAAAAGCATCGGCCAGTTCACAGGCCAAGACGCCAATGCTTTCGCCCTGCCGCCCGGTGGCTTCAACAGCCCGGGCCAGGGAAAGGAGGGCAGCTTTACGCTGCTGCCCCTCCTTGCCAGTGCCTAAATGCACCAAAATCCTTGTGTACTTCATATCACCAGTCAT
Source organism: Chloroflexota bacterium (assembly GCA_022616275.1). GTDB lineage: Bacteria > Chloroflexota > Anaerolineae > Promineifilales > Promineifilaceae. The sequence goes on along the minus strand of JAKEFB010000033.1, from coordinate 69,157 downwards.
AGGGCTTGTCAATAAAGGTTTGGGATATTAATGGAATGTATATCAAACTTGTATATACATTGCAACGGTAAACGGCAATAGGATATTCCGACTAGCCGGCCGTCAAAAACAAAAAACCCCCGCGGCCGTTTTGATGGTCGCGGGGGTTAATCCATTCATTTTGGTAAAGAAGCTAATTCTCCGGGATGAGAGATCCCCAGCTATAACCGCTACCCCAGGAGTAACCACCACCCCAGGAGTAACCGCCACCCCAGGAATAACCACCACCCCAGGAGTAACCGCCACCCCAGGAATAACCGCCGCCCCAGGAGTAACCGCCACCCCAACTGTAGCCGCTTTGCCAGACACCACCGTCGCCTGGCAATTCCCAGTCATCGGCGCTGCCACCCCAGGAGTAACCGCCACCCCAGGAGTAACCACCGCCCCAGGAGTAACCGCCACCCCAGGAGTAACCGCCGCCCCAGGAGTAACCGCCACCCCAAGAGTAACCGCCTGCTCCAGGCAAGGGGTCGCCGTCTTCCTCTACCAATTGGAAGATCCCATCCCGGTAGACGACGGGGCCAACGTACAAACCGCCGGGGGTCATACCACTATTGGCTTCACCAGTATAGCTGCCCAAAACTGCATCCGGCGTCCAGACCCGGCCGGCCCCCTGCTGCAAAATGCTCCAGGTCAGGTCGCCATCATCATAAGCGGCCGGCCGGGAGGAAACAATCAGCCGGTATTTTACCTGGTCGGGCGTCAAGCTGGGGTTGTTGTCCAGCATCAAGGCCACGACGCCGCTGGTGACGGCGGCGGCCGTAGAAGTGCCAGCCGCCCGATAGTAGGTGCCCTGAACGCGGGAGTCCGGGTTACTGTCGGCCCAGGTCGTGTTGGGTTTCATGCTGGAAATGACGTGCGCGCCGGGAGCGATCACGTCGGGCTTAACGAAACCCATTTCCGTAGGACCGGCACCACTAAAAGGCGTGACGTAGTCGTCACTCTCATTCTCGGGGGTGAAATTATCGGTAAAGGCGCCAGCGGTAACGATAAAGGGATCATTGCCCGGCACAGCAATGGTCATAGGGCCGGGGCCGTCGTTACCGGCAGCGGCTACCACGACAATGCCGGCCGCCCACAGGGATTCGACGGCCTGGTTAATCGGGTCCGCCCAATAGGGGCTATCTACCTGGCTTATCAGCGACAGGTTGACGATGCGAATGTTGTATTGAGCGTGGTTGTTCAGAATCCAGTTAAGCCCTTCGACAACGTCAGTGGACGTTCCTTTCCCTTCGTCGTCGAGAACGCGAACATCTACAAAAGAAACGCCAGGAGCCACGCCAACAGCGCCGTTGTCGTCCTGGCGGTCGTTGCCGATAATGCCGGCTATAAACGATCCGTGCCCATAGAGGTCCTTGTGAGGAGCAGACGGGTTATCCAGGGCATCGTAGCGGGCGATAACTCGGGACAAGACACCAGGATAGTCAATGCCGGAATCAACCACAGCCACGGTGATTCCAGAACCATCTACGCCCTGATCCCAGACCTGGTCAGCGCCGGCAACCTGGGGGAAGTACACCGTTGGTGCGCCGCCGGCCGCAGCCGTCTCTTTGTCATGGTAAACCTGGCGAATTTGTGGGTTTGAGGTAATGGCTGCGATGCTGTTAATCGGCACGTCGGCCGAAACGGCGGCAATGATTGGCAACTGCTCGTGTACCCGGCCGCCGTGGGCCCGGACAATGGCGGTGGCCGACTCTACACTATCAGCCTGGACCAGCACAGCTACCGTAGCGGCCGGCCGGCTGATCAGGGATACAGCTATTATTACAAATAGCGAAAGCAGGAGCAGGGATATGACTCGCTTCATTGTTTTTCTCCTGGTGCTCTTCTCCTTAGAGTGGATAAGTTATTCCTATCCTACAGCTTAGTGGTAAAAGGGGTAATTCTCAATAGGAAATGTGGTAATGAGGTACTATTTTCCTATTGGTTGGCGGAGGTTAGAGCGACGATTGAGACCCAATCGCGAGCTAGAGTTAATTGAGGGGGGTTTGGATGATAATTTTCGTGCCGTTGCCAAGCTGCGATTCGACGTATAGGCGGCCGCCCACCGCTTCGGCCCGTTCGCGCATATTGATTATCCCCCAACTTGGGGCGGCGTCCGGCCGTTGGCGCGAACGGCTGAAGGTGACCATATCAAAGCCAACACCGTCATCGGCAATAGTCAGGCGGAGGTGGGGTGGATCTTTGGTGAGGGTAATAGCAACCCGGGTGGCCTGGGCGTGCTTGACTACGTTGGTCAACGCTTCCTGGGCAACGCGAAACAGGGCCAGTTCCTTATCCGTTGGCAATCGTCGGTCTACTTCGTCGCCCTGAACCAGAACAGGGATCCCGGTGCGTTGGGTAAACTGCTCACCGTACCAGCGCAAGGCCATGCCCAGGCCACTCTCTTCCAGGACTGTCGGCCGCAGCTCGGCCAGGACGTTACGGGTACGCTCTATCGTCTCCTGCACCAAATTCTGCGCCTCTTCCAGGTGGGCAGCCTCCGCCGAACCGGCCGGGAACCTCCGGCTCAACAGTTGGAGGTCTATATTGAGTGCGGTTAACATCTGGCCGACGCCGTCGTGCAATTCGCGGGCCAACCGCCGCCGTTCGCTCTCCTCTGTCTCGGCCAGCCGGAGGGCCAGGCCCCGCAGTTGTTCGCGCTGCTCGTTGAGGGAAAGGAACAGCAGGGCGTTTTCGACGGCCACCGAGGAAATCTGAGCCATTTGCAAGAGGATAGCTTCGTCCTCGGCGGTGAACTCATCCTCGCCTCGCGCCGAGAGGGCAATAAAACCAATGGTCCGGCCACTGCCGGCATTGAGCGGCGCGGCCAGCCAGCCGCGCAAAGGCGGAAGAGATCCGCCAACCTGGCCCAACTGAACCCGGGCTGGATGGGCTTCCAATTCCCCCAGGGATAAACGCACTGGCCGGTTGGCTTCCTCGACCACCCTGGCCAGGTCGCCGGCAGCGAGTCGCTCGGTGTGCGCCTGCCAGGCAGCGTACTCGCCGGATGACCAGGTCACGGTAATAGCCTGGTCTCCCTCGGCCGTTTCGGCCAGCCGACCCAGGCCCAGTTGGGTGCCAATGATCTGGCAGGCCTTTTCAGTAGCCAGTTGCAGAACTTCACTAGGGGCCAGGGTAGCGTTCAAGGACAGGGCAGCCTCGGCCAGTTCTTGCAACTGTTCAGTGCGCCGGGCATTGACGTCGAGCATGTTGTTGAACTGGGTGGCTACTTCCACGACCTCTTGTGGTCCGGTCACGGGGGTGCGTTCGCCGGTCTGGCCCTGGGCCACCGCCCTGGCAACCCGGGCCAGGGCGTTGATCGGCCGCTCAATACGGCGGCGCAGGTAAGTGTTTAGCCCGGCGACAAACAAGGCGAACGCCATCAGCAACAAGCTGTTACGAAGAAGCGCCGTCTGCACACGGGCAAAAGCAAAGCTCGTGGGAATGCCAGCGTAAACGTACCAGTTGGCTTCGGGGATAGCGGTAAAGCCGTAAATCCTTTCGACGCCGTCTGTGCCCTGCGCCCGTTCATAACCCTGCCCCTGAGCCAGGGCGGCATCTACCACTTCGCTGCCGCGCGTGTTGCGTCCGACCCACAATTCCGGCTCCAGGGTACGGGCCACGACCGTTCCTTCCGAATCTATGATGGTAATAATCGCCTCCGGGGGTAAGGTCACGCCGGTCAGGCCAGCCTGGTAGCGGACCAGGTCTATGGGCAAAACGAGGGCGCCAACGAAGCGGCCGCTTTCATCTTTAACCGGGTAGGCCAGCACGGATACCCACAGCCCCGTAAGGCGGCCGGTTTGCACCGGTCCGACGATGAATGCCCCGGTCTGCTTGACCATTTGAAACCATTCCCTATCAGCGACTGAGGGGAGAGGATCACCGGCCGGCACGGTTGCCGAGCAAATAATCTGCCCGGACGCTTCCACGACGCCAAGCCCGATAAAGGTGGGAACGACCTCGTAAAAGTCTCTGATAAAAGGATCACAGTTTGTGGAGTCCATCGCCCGGATCAGGGGGCGTTGGGCAATTTCCGCCAGCAACTCTTCCGAGTCACGTATCACCTGGGCGGTATAGGCAGCGGTCAACTGTGCCAGGGAGAAGGCCGAATCCTGCGCTCGCCTGGTTTCCTCCTGCACTTCCTGGTAAGTGGTAAAAAGCAGCAGGACAAAAAAGGGCAGAGTGATAATCAGGATGAGGGTAAGCTGTTCCGAGCGAATGGAGCGGCTGGCTTTCACAGGTTACTCTTCTTCTCTTTGTTGTCTCTTCTTTTCCAGGAGGCGAGAGGCCAGGGAGCCGCCGGCCTCAGGAGGAGCGGGTGTGGGGCGGGCGGGTGGCGTTTTTTCGGGGATCGGCGGGGGCGCAGAGGGGCGGCCGGGCGTCTCCGCCGGCCGGGCGGCCGGTGGGGTCTGGGTGGCGTCTTGCCGCATCACGGGCGGTGGGGTGGCGGCCGGTTCCTCAGGGCGGGATACCCCGGCGCGTTGTTTGGCCTGGAACAGCCGGGAAACCTGCTCGGTGCGGCCGGCGACCGGCGCGGCCTGCGGCCTGAGCCGGCCGAAGGTGGCCGCCCAGGCCCGCTGCATGTCTCGCCGGCTAACCACCAGGCGGCGTGTGGCAATGTCCAGCGGCAGCAGCAAGACGGCCAGGAGGGTCAGCCAGGGCCAGATGGGTCGCGCCGCTTCCTGGCCGGGCAGATTGTGCGCCCAGATGGAGGAAACGTCGCCAGCCGAGAGGGCGGTGCTCAAATCCCGGCCGCCGGTCATTTCGGCCAGGGCCAGCAGCAGTTGGGGGTTAGCCTCAAACTGGCGGTATTCGGGCGAGTAACCCAGCACCCAGCCGCTGGTCTGGCCGACCACAGCCTCGGCCTCACCGGTGGCCGTCCCAGCCACCCGGATGAAATAAGCGCCATCGTCGGCCGGTGTAAAGTTGCCCTCGTAGCGGCCAGGGGCTACCTGGCGCAGGATGAGATTCACCACCTCGCCGGTTGGAGCAACCACGTTGGCTTCCATCTCCAGGCTGTTCAGATAAACGCCGTTACTGTCCCGCGCGTCCACCATCAGGCGGGCCTCTTCGCCGCTAAAGTTGACGGCCGTTTCCACGTTGCTCTCCCGCCGCTGGGAAATGGTCCAGCGGACCAGGTTAGACCAGAAGGTCGGGAAGCCATCCCAGCGCACCCAATCTACGCCCCAGCGGCCGGTGGCGTCAGAGGTCCAGGCCACAGCCCGGCCCAGGCCATATTGCCAGGTTGCCAACAGGGGGTCGCCCAGGTGGGTTTCCAGGACGACCTGGGCCGTTTCCTTGGAACTGGTGCCGACGTAGCCGTATAGGGGGGGCACGGCCTGAATGCCGGAAAGGATCGGGCTGTTATTGGCCAGGTCGGGGAAGAAACGCTCCTCCACCAGGTAGCTGCGCTGGATAGCAGTGGTCTCCTGGGTAAAAATCTGGGGCAGGTTGGCCGCCTGGTCAGTAAAGTGGAAGCGGCCGCCGCCCAACTCAGCCATCTGCTGCAGCCAGGTCACGTCCTGCCCGTTGCCAATGCTAACGACAGAAATCGTAACACCTTCGGCCACCAGGGCCTCAATCAGCTCTGGGACCCCTTCTTTTTCTTCCGAGTCGGCCCCGTCGGCCAGGAGGATGACGTGTTTGACCTGGTTGGCACTTTCGGCCAGGGCGTCGGCGGCTGCCTCCATGCCGGTGCGCACGTAAATGCCGCCCCCGCCGGCACCAATCTGCCGTATCTGGCTGATGACATTGTCCCGATCGGCGGCCGAGGCCGGGCCAATGGGGTTAGACGGCTGGGTATCTACCGGAATGACGGTAATTTCATCGAAGTCGTTCAACAATTGGACCACCCGCACCGCGCCTTCGGCCGCCAGTTGAATCTTGGTCACGCCCCCTTCCTGGGCGGCCATGCTGCCTGACCGGTCAATGACGATGACGATACTGACCGAAGGGAAGCGCTCCTGGTCCTTGATCTGCATGTCTACCGGCAACGTTTCCTCTAGCGGCGTACGGAAATAGCCACCCATGCCGTAGCTTTGCGGCCCACCCACAGCGACCAGCCCGCCGCCCAGATCACGGACGTAGCTTTGCAGGCCGGCCATGGTGCGCGGTGAGAGGTTTTTAGCGTTGACGTTGACCAGGATGATGCTGCTGTAGTTGCTTAGCTCGGCCAGGCCGGCCGGCAATTCGGCCGGCGTCACCCGGTCCACCAGCAGGCCGGTGGCCTCCAGGGCCAGTTGCAACTGGGGTGATTCGTCGGGCAGAGGGTTGCCCTCGTCGTCCATCGTGCCGTCGTGGGCGACAATGAGAACGCGGGGCGGGCCGACAATTTCGGTGAAGGCGGCCAACTGGTTGTTCTGGTAGTAGGTATCCTGGAGCGGGGCCATCTGGACTACGTAGCGGGCAAACTCCTGGGCTGTGGCCCGCAGCCGCACAGAGAAGTTGTTGACACCCGGCCGCAACTGCACGGCGCCTTCGTAAACGACGTTGGGGCCGGCCAGGATACGCAGGCCGGCCGGCATACTGGTGGTGCTCTCGGCTGTAATTTCGATGGTGAAGGCCTCCCCCTCGCCCACCCGGGTCGGGGCGTCCACATTGGTGAGCAGCACCTCCACTTCTCCGGCCGGCCGGGTGAGGGGGACCACGTCAATTTGCACGCCGGTCACGGCGGCCAGGCGGGCCGCTTCCTGGGTGTCGCCCAGGGTGGCTACCCCGTCGCTCAACAACACCAGGCGCCGGGCGCTTCCGGCCGGGAAGAGGGCCAGCCCCAGGCGAATCGCTTCGGCAATGTCGGTGTGCAACGTTTGGGGCACGGAGGTTACGGGAGCCAGCTCGGCTAGGCCGCTCATCGGCCGCTCGACCAGAGCATTGGAGCCAAAGACGATGACGGCCGCCTGGTCGGCCGGCCCCAGGCTCTCAATAGACTGGCGAACAAAGGCTTCGGCCTGTTCGGCCTGCTCCGGCCCGATGGAATCAGAGGCATCCACCAGGAAGACGACGGCCAGGTCGTCGGCGGCCCGCACGACCTGGGCGCCGGCCAGGCTGAGAACCAACACGAAGATAATGAGCAGCCGCAGGCCCAGGCTGGTCCATTCACGCCAGCGTGCCGCGCCCGCCCGCGGCCGGCCCAACCAGACGAAGTAAGGAATAAAAAGTAAGAGTAGCAACGCCAGTGGCGCAGTGAAATTCATAGCCTAAAAGTGATGAGTAATGAGTGATAAGTAATGAGCAGAAAGGTCACTCGTAACCCATAACTCATCACCCATCCATTACTCTCCCAGGGCGACCGGGAGGTAGATGGAGTAGGTGCTGCCGGAACCGTGCTTGCTGGTGGCCTCCAGCCGGCCGCCGTGGGCATGAACGATAAAGCGGCTCAAGGGAATGCCCATACCCGACCCCTTGACGCCGCCGCCCAGGTTTTCCACCCCGGTGAAGCCCTTTAAGACGTTCTCCAGGCGCTCGGCCGGCATGCCAACCCCGTTGTCAATGACGTGCAGTGACAATTCGTTGTTCTCCAGGGCGCATTCAAGGCGCACCTGGCCGCCGATCTTATTAAATTTGATGGCATTGTGCAGCAAATGCTGGACGGCTTCCACCAACCGCTGCTGGTCGCCATAGACCGGCCGGAGCGAGCCAACCACCGCCAACTCGACTTTGACGCGCCGGGCCTCGGCCATTGCGCCCAGGTTGCGGACGGCGGCGCGAGCTACCTCGTCCATATGCACCGGCTCAAATTGAAACTCGCCATTTTTCTGGACGCGCCCGGCCGCGGCAATCAAGTTGTTGACCAGCGCTTTGAGGGTGGAGAAATGTTGGTGCAGTTCATCCAGGGAGCGGTGGCCGTTGCTGTCGGTGAGCTGCTGCTGCAAAAGCTCCAGCTCACGCTCAATGGTGGCAAAGGGGCGGCGCAAATCTGGCGAGAGCAGGCCCAGGAAATCAGCGTAAAAGGTGGTCAGTTCGTGCAAATAGCGCTTTTCACGCAGCAGGGTCTGGTTTTGTTGGAAGACATAGTCGTTAATACGGCGCAATTGGCTCAGGTTGCCGGCCTGGACCAGGGCTGCGCCAAGCTGGCTGGCCAGCTCTTGCAACCACAACAGGTCGTAACGCTCGTATGGTTCGCCGGAGTATTTGGCGGCCAGGCCCATCACGCCCAACAGGCGTTCGCCAGCGTGAAGGGGCACAAAGACGGCCCGCTGCCAGCGGCTAATGGTTTCCCGTTCGCCGGCCGGCAGGCTGTCGAACACGCCCAGGGTATCAATGTCAAACTGGATTAGCGGGTTGGTATTGCGGCGCAGGTGCATCATGAAGGGGCTGTTGGCGGCCAGGACCACCGGCTCCGGCTGGTTCTCGTCCAGGCTGGCCACCGGCCGCAACAATAGCTTGCCGGCCGGCCCCTCTTCCACCACCATCAGCCAGGCGTCGTCCACGGCGATGCGTGACTGGGTAAGTCTGAGGGCCAGTTGGGCAAACTCAACTGGGTCCCACAGGCCGCCGGTGAGCATATTCTGATCCAGGTGGACGGCCGCCCGGCGGGCCGGGCCGAGCATAGCCAGGCGCTGCAACAGGCGGTCGGCCAGGTAATAAATGGTTATGAAGAAGAGCGTAAACAGAGCGGCCGGGAAGGCAACGCCCAGCCGGTCGGCCGGGCTGCGGGCACTTTCAATCATATACCACAGGGAAAGCCAGGCCAGGCCAAAGACGAGTAGCGCCGCCAGGAAACGGCTCATCAAGCGGCGCATAACCAGTTGCAAATCGGGCAACTGGCTGCGGACAAGGCTGATAACGCCCACCAGGCCACCCAGGATAGCTATCAACGCCCCGGTCTGTTGGAAAGGCAGTTCGCGGGTCAGGCCCAGGCTACTCCCTAAAATCAATAGACTAATGGCCAGCAGCCAGTAGTTGGCCTGGTTGCGATAAAGCGAGCCGGGCGCCGTGCTGGCTGCCTGTTGAGTCACCAGCCAGGCAACCACGGCCGGCAATAACCAACTGGTAATCCACACCGCTCCCCACAGGTCGAAATGGCGTACGGTCTGGCCGGCAACGACAAAATCCGGCAGACGATATAAGCCCCAGGCCGGATCTAAGACGAGGGCCACCAGCCATAAGAGAGCCGCCAGCCCGACGGCCAGACGGTTCCGTGCCGGGGCCATGACCAATTGGACAAAGGTGGCGGCGAGCAACCACACGGGCAAGAGACTCAAGGCGTAAATGCCGACGACGCGCCAGGTATAGGCTACGGCGGCCGGCATGGTGGCGCCGCCGTAGTAACTGAGGATACTGCTGGCCCAGACGGCGGCCGTTAACAGCGCCAGGAGCCAGCGACTTCGGAGCGCCGGCCGGCCCAGCCGCGCCCGCCAGGAATAAAGGGCCAGGAAGAGAAAAGTGGCCGGCAAGAGAGAGACCAAAATAAACTGCTGGGTGAGGGTCATGAAAAGAATCGTTTCCAAAAAATATCCCAAGTTTAATTTGGGATATTTTTGGGATAAATGTGTCCTTATTTCAATATATAGTAAGTGCCCTTCTTCGAGCCAATTTTCAATAAAATACTCCGTTCGACCAGGTCGGCCAGGTCCAGGCGCAGTGTTTCGGCCGAGACGTCGGGGCAGAGACGCTGGTATTCCCGGTTGGTAATACTACCGTTCTCCCGCACGTAAGTCAGGGCCCGGGCCTGCCGTTCGTTCATACTCCGCGTCCAGCGGGGGACCGAAGCGCGCTCGCGAGCGTTAGCCAGGAGCACCGTAAAGGAGTAAGGAGTAGCCTTGAATTGCGGCGGCGGGTGGCCAGACTGGACCATTTCTTCAATCATCCGGTCAATGCCCAGTCCCAACTCTTCAATGTATCCCCATTGAAACAGGCCATTGACCAGGCGCGGATTGCGGGAGAAATGTTCCTCGACAATATTATCTACAGTAATGTAGCCAGGCAGGTCGCCAGGGCTGATGACCTCCATACGGTCGCTGTACATACGGACTTCAATTCGCCGGCCGCGCAGGCGGTAATCGCGGTGGGCCACGGCGTTGACCAGGGCTTCGCGTACGGCAAAGGGGGGGTACTCGGTTAGCTCTTCGCGCTGCAGGCTGTTGACGACAGCTCCTCGGTGCATTTCTTCCCAGATGATGTTCCAGGTGCGCTCGATGACGCGGGCCAGGGGGCCGTTCACCTCCTCGCGCCGGCCATAGCCCGCTTCACCCGACTCGCTACGCGGTTCGGGGCCGGGAAACTTGACAAAGACCACGCCGCTTTGCGGCAGGAAAGCCCGGGGATTTTTGCCGAAGAGAAGAATGCCGGCCACCGTCGGCCGGCCCTCGGCGTCTATGGCGCCAATTTCAAACAGGAGAGCAGGCAGGGAGCTGACGGGAGACGCGCCCCTGGCCTCCCGTTTGGCCAGGTACTCGGCCAGGACGTTCTGATCAAAATCGTCGGCGGTAGCCCCGGCTATGTGGTCGGCCTCGAAGTCGGCCGCCGTCTTGCTGGCGGCAAGCTGGCCAATTTCGCCACCGCTCAGAAGCCGGTTCTCGGAACCACTGCGAATGAACACCCGGCCGTCTTCCAAACTGTGCAGTTCCGGACTGCGGTTGACCTGGACGCCGACAAAGGTTTTGCCCTGGGCGGTTTCCACCGGCTGCCAGCGGCTGGTGACCGGCGGCCGGCAAAGGGCAGCAGCGGCGCGCAGCGCGCCCTCGGCCTCCTCCTCCCAAATGGTTTCGCTGGGCCGGCCATTCTCGTCCAGGCCAAGGACGATCAGCCCGCCGTCTCCGTTGGCAAAGGCTACCAGGCATTCAGCCAGGGCTTCCGGCTCGGCTTCAGACAAAAAGGCCAGGCGCGGCCCAGGTTTCTGGTTTTTGAGTGGCAACTGCACGGCCATATCTCTATCTGCTAGAGAAAAGTATAGCAGAGTTTGGAGTGGTTCAAAGTGGTGCAGCAGCCAGGGCCGCCCCTACAATACCAGCCTCGTTGCGCAAGGCGGCCGGCACGACGGGGGCGCGCACCGTCAAAAGGGGAATAAATTTCTCGTGCTTCCTACTGACGCCGCCGCCGAGAATGAAGAGATTGGGTGAAAAGAGGAACTCGATGTGGCGCAGGTATTTGTCCAGCCGGCCGGCCCACTCCGGCCATTTCAGTTTTTTCTCCGTACGGATACGGTCGGAGGCGTACTCTTCGGCGTCCTCGCGGTGGCCAGGCAGATAAAGGTGGCCTAGCTCTGTATTCGGCACCAGCCGGCCGTCTACGAAAAGGGCGCTGCCGATACCCGTGCCAATGGTCAGGACCACGATGACGCCTTTCTGATCCCGGCCGGCGCCAAAACGGGCCTCGGCCAGCCCGGCCACGTCGGCATCGTTGAGCAGAGTGACAGGGCAGCCGGTGGCTTCGGCCATCGCCGTCGCACCGGGGTAACCAACCCATTTGGGAGAAACGTTGGCCGCCGACATGACCACCCCATCCAGAACGATGGCCGGAAAGCCTACGCCCAGCGGCCCCTGGTAGTCAAATTTCCGGACCAGCTTGCCAACAGTGGCAATGACGCCTTTTGGCGTCGCCGGTTGCGGCGTCTTCAGGCGCCGCCGCCCGCCGGCCAACTGGCCCGTCTCCACATTAACCAGCGCCCCTTTAATGCCGGAGCCACCTACGTCTATACCCAGTATTTCCATCTCTCCTTGTCTCCTTGTCACCGAGCTAACCGCTTCGGTTAGCCTATCACCTTGTCTCCCTCTCCTCGTCTCTCCTCCTGGCCAGTTCAACCAACGTGGCTTCGACAGCCTGAGCGGCGGCGCGGCCGGCGGCAATGCCCTCTTCCATCCGGTGGAAGTCAAAATAGCCCACTGTACCTATGGCCGGTTGCAGGAACAACTCTGGCGGGGTGAGGGCCAGGTGGGCCTGAACGTTCTGGGCAGTCAGGATGTCGGCGACGGTGGACAAAGCCTGGTACAGCGGCTGGCGCTGGGTGAGGCTGAGCAGGTAAGCCAGGAAGGTGCTGCCGGGCGGCAGGACGACGGGCGTGCCAAAGGGGGCGCTGTTGGACAGGTCTATGGCCAGCACGTAATCGGCGCCCAGGCGGCGGGCCACGTCAAAGGGCGTGTTGTTGAGCACGCCGCCGTCAATCAGGGTGCGGCCTTCACGCTCGACCGGCGGCAGCACGACGGGGAAGGCAGTGGTAGCCAGGACGGCCGAGACTACGTCGCCTTCCTCTAGAACTACTTCCTGGCGGGCCACCAGGTCTACCGTGGTTACAGCCAGGGGAATGGACAGCCCGGCAAAGGTTGGCCGGCCGATTTTGTTGACCAGCAACGCTTCCAGGCGGCGGTTGCTGACCAGGGCCGGTCTCCGGCCGGGCAGGGCGTAGATGCGGGCGGCGCGGAGGTTTTGAAAGGCGTGGACCAGGTCGGGCGGCCGCAGGCCGGCCGCCACCAACGCAGCCACAAAACCGCCAATGCTGGCCCCGGTGACAATATCCGGCCACAGCCCCAGCCGCTCCAGTTCCATGAGCACGCCGATGTGGGCCGCGCCCCGCGCCCCGCCGCCACCAAACGCCAGACCTAGTTTCATGGGCTATCAAAGAAGGCCCGGCTGTCGCCGCGCCAGACGCGGAACGCTTCCTGGATGGAGCTGGCGTGGCTGGGGTCGAGGTCGGCCGGCAGGGCGTCAGCGGTGAACCAAGCCGTCTCCAGGACTTCAAGGGCGTGGGATGGGGCCTGCGCCGGCCGGCCGCCGTCTAAAGGCCGGCACAAAAAAACGTTGTGGTAGAGGTGGTAGGGTGTGGGAGAGCCGCGCCGCCGGGAATCGAAGAGACCAACCAGGGCCACCGGCCGGCAGTGTATACCTGTTTCCTCCAGGGCCTCGCGCGCCACCCCTTCGGCCGGCGTCTCGCCAACGGCCATCGCGCCCCCAGGCATGGCCCACCGGCCGTTGTCGGCCCGCCGGATAAGTAAGATGCGGCCGGCGTCGTCAATAATGGCGGCGTCGCCCACAGAAAAGGGGGTTGGCCGGTTGAGCAGAGTGGCCCGCAGTGGCTCCAGTTGTTCCGGCGACTCGCCGGTGGCCAGCGCAAACATTTCCAGGGCGATATCCTGGAGTCGCCGGTAATTGTCCTGGTCGTACACGTTGTCGCTGAAACGCAGCCCCATGGCCGACATATCGCGTAGCATGTCGGCCCAGAGAGCAATCTGGCGGGCAACTGTCACCTTTTACCCTCCACGTCAAAAATTAGGACGCTGATGCACATAAATTGGCGCAGATATGAGGCCAACAAATCAGCGTTTATCTGCGAAAATCTGCGTCCCGCTTTATTCTACAATCTCATACAGGTGGGGCAAGGGCGCGACCGGCTCGTCCGACCAGGTGAGGGCCTCGAGAAATTCCCGGCGAGCCTGGGCCAGCCTGGCCGGGTCGTTGGCGTGAATCGTCCCCAACAAGTCGCCGGCCGCCAGGTGATCGCCCACCTTGACCGGGATGATCATGCCGACGCCGTAGTCAATGGTATCTTCCTTCACTTGCCGGCCGGCCCCCAGGCGGACACAGCTCCAGCCGATGGCCCGGGCATTAATGCCGGCCAGGAAGCCGTCTCGCCCGGCGTGGACGGGCTCCACCAGCCGGGCCTGGGGCAGCCGCTCTGGGTGGTCCACGGTGGAGGGGTCGCCGCCCTGGGCGTGGACCAGGGCGCGGAATTTGTCCAGCGCCCGGCCGTCGTCCCGTGCGGCCGTGGCCAGGGCCTTGGCTTCCTCCACCGTTCCGGCCTTACCGGCCAGCAGGAGCATATAGCCGGCCACGTCCAGGCAGTGGCCCCAGAAATCGGCCGGGCCGCCACCGGTCAACGTGTCCAGGGCCTCTTTCACCTCCAGGGCGTTGCCGACGGCGTGGCCGAGGGGCTGGTTCATGTCGGTGATGAGGGCCACTGTCTGGCGGCCGGCGTCCTGGCCGATGTCCACCATAATCCGGGCCAGCTCGCGAGCCATCTCGACGGTGGGCATAAACGCCCCCTGCCCCATCTTGACGTCCAGAACAATGGCGTCGGCCCCACTGGCCAGCTTTTTGGACATGATCGAGGCGGCAATGAGCGGTGTGCTGGCCACCGTGCCGGTCACGTCGCGCAAGGCGTAGAGTTTGCCGTCGGCCGGGGCCAGGTCGCCCGTCTGGCCGGCCAGCACCAGGCCAATGTCAGCCAGTTGGCGCTTAAATTGCTCCAGCGTCAGGTCGGGCGACCAGCCCGGGAAGGATTCCATCTTATCCAGCGTGCCGCCGCTGGAGCCGAGGCCGCGGCCGCTCATCTTGCCGACGGGCACCCCACAGGCGGCGACCATGGGCTGGACGACCAGGGTGGTCTTGTCGCCCACGCCGCCGGAAGAATGTTTGTCTACGATGAAGGGGGCGACTTCGTGCAGGTCAAGCTGCTCGCCGGAGCGGGCCATGGCCAGCGTCAGGTCCACGATTTCTCGCCGGTTCATGCCGCGCAGGTAAATGGCCATCATCAGGGCCGCGGCCTGGTAGTCGGGCACGTCGCCGGCCGTGTAGGCGCGGACAAACCACTCGATTTGCTCCGTAGTCAGCTCGCCGCCATCCCGCTTTTGCTCAATCAGGTTGATGATAGCCATGATTGAACCTCTTGTTACTTATAATGGGGAACCGCTAATGACTGTTTGGGCACGGCGTTGAATTTGTTCAGTAAAGCCTGAGGGGATCAATAGCTGCCCGGTACGAGCGTCAACGTCTAGATGGCCGACTACTCCCAAGAGGCTACGTTTTGGGGTCGTTAGCAAAATGGGCACTCGCCAAACTAGTCGCTTTTGGCTAAGAATCAAAGACGGTTCATCACCACCCATCATTAGTTGCTCCCAGGTTTTCCAGGGTAATCGTTGTCACTTTGCTATTGTAACATAAATTGGTAAGAACAGAGTCGCTGGCCATTAATGGATCTCGGATTATAGCATTTACGGCCGGCAACCGAAACCGGTATAATGCCTGGAATATCATCAGGTGACTGTCACTTGAGAAGCGACAGTCACCGCACCGGGAGAAGGTGGAATGGCCGAAAAAGTGGACTTGCTGTTGGCCGGGGGAACGGTGGTGACGATGAACGCCGGTTACGAGGTGTACCCGGTTGGGGCAGTCGCTGTGCGGGGGGAGAGTATTGTGGCCGTGGGGCCGGCCGGGGAGCTGGCCGGCCGCTATGAGGCGGCCGAGACGGTAGATTGCGCCGGCCAGGCGATCATTCCCGGCCTGGTGAACGCTCACACCCACGTCCCCATGACGCTGCTGCGCGGCCTGAACGATGATTTGCGACTGGATGTCTGGCTGGGCTACCTGATGCCGCTGGAACGGGAGTTTGTCACCCCGGAATTTGTCCGGCTGGGCACCCAACTGGCCTGCGCCGAGATGATCCGTTCCGGCGTGACTACCTTCGCCGACATGTATTATTTTGAGGAGACGATTGCCGAGACGACGGCCGAGATCGGGATGCGGGCCTTGCTGGGCCAGACGGTGCTGGTCTTCCCCGCGCCGGACGCAGCCACCTACGAAGACGCGTTGATTTTGTGCCGCCGCTTCATCGAGAAGTGGAATGGCCACCCGCTCATCCAGCCGGCCGTGGCCCCCCACGCCTGGTACACGGCCACCCCGGAATTGCTGCGGGCCTGCGCCGACCTGGCCCGGGCCTTTGACGTGCCCATTCACACCCACATTGCCGAAACAGCCCTGGAAGTGAAGAATTGCCGGGAGCAACATAATATGCCGGCCGTGCCCTGGAACGCCAAGCACGGCATCTTGCAGACCAGGCTGCTGGCCGCCCACTGCGTCCATCTGGACCGGGGGGAGATGTACGACCTCAAAAAAGCCGGCGTCGGTATTGCCCATTGCCCGTCGAGCAATTTGAAGCTGGCCAGCGGCCTGGCCCGGGTGGGCGAGATGCTGGCCATGGGGTTGAACGTCGGCGTGGGCACCGACGGCCCGGCCAGCAACAACGACCTGGACATGTTTGAGGAGATGCGGCTGGCGGCGTTGCTGGCCAAGACGGTCAGCAACGACCCGACGGTGCTGCCGGCCCGGCAGGCGCTGGAAGTGGCGACGATTCGCGGGGCGCGGGCGCTGCACATGGCTGGCGTGACCGGCAGCCTGGAGCCGGGCAAGCGGGCCGACCTGGCGGTGGTCAACATGAGTGAGGTCCACAACTGGCCGCCGTTTGAAAATAACGCCGACGCCGTTTATTCCCGGCTGGTGTACGCGGCCAAGAGCACGGACGTCGTTCACGTGCTGTGCCACGGCCGGTGGCTGATGCGCGACCAGAATTTGTTGACGGTGGACGTGGCCAGGTCAAAAGAAGAAGCGGCCCGGTTGGCGGCCGAGATTGATGCCTTTGTCACCCGGCGGGAGTCGAGCCCCTACAACAAGCTGGTCATCCTGGCCGGCGTACAGCGCCAGGAGAGCTTTGAGGTCCAGGTGAAGGTTCCCCTGGCCGACGACAGCCAGGTGCTGGCCGTCCTGGCCGGCAAGCAGGTGGAGATTCTCAAACGTTCGCACTACAAGCAGTACGATAGTTACTTCGTCTTTGAGGGCGACGACCCGGACGCAGCCCGGCTGCGCTTCCGGGAGGACGAATACGTGGACGACGAGGGCAAGGTCTACCAGGCCCGCTCGCGGCTGACGCTGCTGGGCAAGGTCCACGAACAGGTCTACCCCAACGCCGTGATGTTGTCTCGCTCCCGCTACCTGGCCCCGGCGGCGCAGAGCCTGCGCTTTTACCGGGAATATTTCGCCCCGGCCACGGAGGTGGAAGTCCACAAGGACCGCCGCCGCTGGCGTATTCTCTACCGGGAAACAGACTTCGCCATTAACCTGGATCGGGTGACGAAGCCGGCCCTGCCTGGCTATTTCCTGGAAATCAAGTCGCGGACCTGGTCTCGCAGCGACGCCGAGCGGAAGGCGGCGTTAATTACCGAATTGCTAACGCTGTTTGGGGTGGACCCGGCGACGGCCGTGGCTAAAGAATATCTAGAATTAGCTTTGGGGGAGGATGCCCAATGAAACGTTTTCTACTGTGGGGTATGTCATGCCAAAAGAGTATCTGAATCCAAGCGAATTGTTTCCCAGCCGCCAGTATGGCTTTTCACAGCTCGTGATTGCTCAGGGGGGAAGGTTGGTTTTTATGTCCGGGCAGGTGGCCTGGGATGAGGGGCAGGAGTTGGTTGGGGGGCATGATTTTCGAGCCCAGACGTGGCAGGCGTTTCGGAACGTGGAGAAGGCCATCAAAGCGGCCGGGGGGACGCTGGCCGACATCGTCTCCATGCGTATCTACATCGTCGCCAACAAACTGGATGAAAGCAGCGTGGTCCGCGAGGCGCTGCAGGCGTTTTTCCCTGGGGAAACGCCGCCAACCACGACCTGGATCGGTGTCCAGTCGCTGGCCAACGAGGGGTTTTTGATTGAGATCGAGCCAATCGCGGTGATTGAATGATGTCGGGGTGGTGGGCTTGAGTTGCTCCTGGTTTCCACTGAGTCTGTTTGTGGCATTAAAAGGCCCGCTTTGCTAACGCAAAGCGGGCCTCACTTTAGAGGTAATCTCCAATCTCTAATCTCTAATCTCCGGCTAACTGAACAACGTCTGAAACTTCATGACCGTGTTCAGATCGCCTTCGACTTTGACTTTTTGCTGGATGAAAGCGGTCATAGGGTTGAGCTTGCCGGTGACCATGTCGTGGTAGTCGGAGGCGGCCATGCGAATGGTGGCGGTGGCGTTGGCGGCCGTGCCTTGCTCGACGGTGGCGTCGCCGTTGGCCACAACCACGTACCACTGGCCGCCGCCCTCGCCGGAAAGGTCAAATTGGACCGTGGCGTTCATATCACCGGCTTTGTCGGCTTTAAAAGCTTCGGGCATGCGTTCAAATAATTCAGCTACAGAGGCCATTGATTACTCCTTTTGTGTCAGGTGGCAACTTTGATTTCTGCTCAGGGAGTATAACAGCGGCCGGAATGCTTTCCAAATCTCCAAACGACTACCCACTGATTACCCTACGCTTTACATAACTGTTGTATCAAGTTTGGCACTGGATACTCCTTGTGCTAGAATCGCGTTCCGTTGATAGTTCTAGTCTAGCATCGTGATGGCGGCGGCTAAGTTAGCCGCCATTTCGTTGTTAGGGAATCAACACAATCCAGTCTTCTCGGAGGAGGTAACAGACGATGGATGAAGATCGTGTTTTGAGGGAAGCACGGGCAGCTCTTAGCCAGACCCCTGAAGAAGAGCCGGCCGTTACCAGCAATACCGAAGCGACGATTGGTGGTGACGAACCGCCCCCGCCCGCCGGCCGCACCGGCGCCCCAATCAGGCTGATCATTGCCGGCGTGGTGGTGGTCGTCATCCTCCTGGCCATTGGTGGCTTTCTCGTCTTCAGTTCCGGCAGTGAGGGAACAGAGAATGCGCTTGTTATTGAGCGGCCAGACGAAGGCCAGCTTGCCATCGCCGGCGAAATGTCTCTGGCCCTGAGCAACGCGGCCGACAAGGCCAGCGTCAGCCGCCTGGCCCGCGACAGCTTTTTGAGCCAGAGCGCTGGCGAGGAGTGGGCGGCCGCCGCCGCGGCCATTCCGGCCCACCTGGCGCTGGCCGGCAACGTCTACGCCGTCGAGTATGAAGGCAGCGTGCCCCAGGGCAGCGCCACTTTCTCCATTCCCAGCGCGGCCCAACCATATCAGACGCTCGACCTTTACGGCTGGAATGGCCAGCAATGGCGCTTTATCGCCAGTACGGTCAACGACGACGGCGGCCAGCTTACCTCGGTTGAAGGCCCGCTTCCCCAGGCCTACGCCCTGATGCAGACGGCCGTCCCGGTGCAGGCCGAGGTAGGGGCAGAGGTGTTGCCGACGCAGAGCCTGCCAACGGCGGTGCTGCCGCTGATAACCGAAGTCACCGCCGGCACAATCACCTTGGGCCAGGGCGGCTCTCTGGCTGGCGAAGCAGTCACCGTTCCCTCCGGGGGCTACCGCCAGCTACTGCGAGTGACGAACACCGGCGTGGTGGTAGACACGGCTTCGCTGCTCCAGGTGTTAAATGACGCCGCCATCCAGGAGCAGCACATCCAAACGCTTCTAGAGCGGGTGCAGTCGGGTGGCTACGCTGGTTTGAACCTGGATTACCAGGGGCCGCCGGCCGAACAGCGCGACGCCTTCACCGCTTTCGTCAATAACCTGGCCCAGGCCTTGCACGGCCAGGGATCACTCCTGGTAGTCACGTTGGAAACGCCGCTTACAGATGGCGACCAATGGGATACGGCCGGCCAGGACTGGACCGCTATCGGCCAGGCAGCCGACGCGGTCTATAGCCAAATGCCCGCCAGCCCGACCGTTTACGACGACAGTGACCAGGCGGAACAACTTATTGGCTGGGCCACCCGCCAGGTAGACCGCTATAAGCTCTCCTTATTAGTGAGCATCAGCGCCGTTGACCAGGTAGGCGAGACGTACCGCGAATTGTCCAACGAACAGGCCCTGGCTAACTTTGGTCAGGTCAGTCTGGTTAAGGGCAGCAGCGAGATCGAGCCAGGCACGGACATCGAGGTGGTGCTCTCCGGTTCCGCCAGCGCGCTGGAGTGGGACGCCGCCAGCCTGACCTACAAATACAGCTACGAACAGGCCGACCAGCCGCACAACGTCTGGTTGGGCAGCGAGGCTGTGCTCAGCCATCGGGTGCGTTTTGCCGGCCGCTACCACTTGCGGGGCATCGCCATCCGCGGCCTGGGCCAGGTGACAACCGGCGAGGGATATGCGGCAGCGATTGAAAGTTACCTGGGCACGGCCGAAGGGCCGCAGCCGGCCAGCGCCGCCATCGTCTGGGCCGTGGAAGATGAGTCAGGCGGTGTCATTGCGACCAACACTGGCGATTCGTTGAGCTACGCCTGGCAGGCGGTCGAAGAGCCGGGGGTCTATACCATCCGCGCCGACTTCGCTCAGGGCAATAACGTGGCCAGCCTCGGCTCGCTGGCGCTGAACGTGCTGGCCCCGCCCACCCCGACGCCGACCCCGACGCCGGAACCAACCGCGGCCGCGGCCACGCCCACGACCGTGGCGTCGGTAGGCGGCGCGGGCGCCGTGCAGCAACCCTCGCCGGTAGACCCGGGTGACGCCGACGCGGCGGCCAACACGGCGGCCAACGTTCGCAGCGGCCCTGGCCTGAGCTACGGCACTGTGGCCAGCCTGCAAACGGGTGAGCGAGTTTCCCTCATCGGCCGTAATGAAGACAGGAGCTGGCTCCAGATTGAAAAGTCAGACGGCAAGCAAGGCTGGGTCTTCGCTACATTGCTGACGGTCAATAGTTCCGTGGACGTTGGCGCCCTGGCGGTGGTTGACGTGCCGCCACCGACCACGGCCGGTGGTGGCGGTGGTGGTGGCGGCGGCAGTGGGGGCGCGCCGCCACCCATTATCCCCCCGGCCGGCGGCGGCAACTTTGAGCTGGGCGGCCAGACCCATACCCTGGCTAATCCCACGCTCATGTCTATGTCAGGCATGAGGTGGGTGAAGTTTCAGCATAAGTGGGGGCCGGGTGATTCGCCCAGCGCGGTGGCCGGCCGCATCCAGCAGGCCCAGGCCAATGGTTTCAAGGTGCTGTTGAGCATCCCCGGCGCGAGCACTTACCCCGGCAGCATTGACTTCAACGCCTACGTCCAGTTCCTGGGTGGCGTGGCCGCTCTCGGCCCCAACGCCATTGAGGTCTGGAACGAAATGAACATTGACTTTGAGTGGCCGGCCGGCCAGATTGACCCGGCTTCTTATGTCAACAACATGCTGGCTCCGGCTTACAACGCTATCAAGGCGGCCAATTCCAACGTCATGGTTATCAGCGGGGCGCCGGCCCCCACCGGTTTCGACAACGGCACCAACGCCTGGGCCGACAACCGCTACATGGCCGGCATGGCTGCGGCCGGCGGGGCCAGTTACATGGACTGCATTGGCGTTCACCACAACGCCGGCGCTACCTCGCCCAGCGCCACCTCCGGCCACCCAAGCGGCAGCGCCCACTATAGCTGGTACTTCTTTCCGACTCTGAATATGTATTACAACAGCTTTGGCGGGGCCCGGCAGGTATGCTTCACTGAACTGGGTTATCTGTCCGGCGAGGACTTTGGCGGTGTACCGCCGCGCTTCTCCTGGGCGGCTAACACTACCGTCCAGCAACACGCCCAATGGCTGGCCGAAGCTGTCAGCCTGGCGTCCAACAGCGGCAAGGTCCGCCTGCTGATCGTCTTCAACGTGGACTTCACCTATTTCGATCCAAACGGCGATCCGCAGGCCGGCTACGCCATGCTGCGGCCGAACGGTAGCTGCCCGGCCTGTGACCTGTTGAGGCAGGTGATGGGCGGTTAATTCACTTCTTTCCAACCTCCCGGAGGCTCAAGTGGTGGTCGTCGGGCCGCCCGACGCAACCACCAGCCTCCGGGAGGTTGTTTCTATAACAAGGTAAAGGAAGTATGAAAAAGACAACCCTTATCCTCTGGCTGGCTCTGGTTATGGCCCTGGTGGCTTGCGGGGGGCCAGCGCCGGGCGCAGCAACGCCGGCCACGCCGGCCCTCCAGGCCACGTTCCCCGGTTCAGGGGCGACTCCGACACTGCTGCCCCCGCCGGTGGTGGTTGAGGGAGGCCCCACGCCCGCCCCGCCCCCGCCCGGGGCAGCGGAACCGACACCCGGCCCCATTACCCCCTGGCCAACCAATGCCTTCGGCTACGGCATCCAGTCCCACGCTACGGTAGGCGACGCGGAAGTGGCAATGGACGTGATTGCCAACCAACTGCACATGAATTGGGTCAAAGTGCAATTGGAATGGCCACTGGTCGAGCCTGATCCGGCTGCCTATCAGTGGTTCTTTTACGACGACGTGGTGGACGAGGCCAACGACTTTGGCCTGCGGCTGATGTTTAGTGTGGTTGGCGCGCCGGCTTGGACCCGGGCGGCCGGCGGCGAAAACGGCCCGCCGGACGATTACAGCCTCTACGCCAACTTTCTGACCGAACTGCTGCGGCGTTACCCGGGCCAGATCCACGGCATCGAGGTCTGGAACGAGCAAAACCTGGATCGCGAGTGGGCGACGCCTCAGGGATTGAGCGCAGCCAATTACGTGGACTTTCTCTCGCGGGCTCACGCGGCCATTAAAGCCGTAGACCCAAACATTGTCGTCATTAGCGGGGCGCTGGCGCCGACCGGAGTACACGATGGAGTGACCTCCTACGACGACTTTGTTTACCTGGACGAGGCCTTGGCGGCCGGCCTGTTGAAGTACGCTGACTGCGTGGGTGTACACCACAACGGCTATAACATCGGCCCCAACGTTCCGTTTGACCAGACCAGCGCCGACCCCAACGCGGCCACGGCCACTTTCCGAGGCCCGTTTGACAACCTCCACCATAGTTGGAGCTTTAAGACGACGATAGATACGTATGCCCAGAAGGTGCAGGCGGCGGACCCCAATAAGAAGTTGTGCGTGACCGAATTTGGCTGGGGCAGCAGCGAAGGGTACGGCGCCTTCCCCGAGGGCTTTGGCTTTGTCCAGGATAATACCCTGGAAGAGCAGGCCACGTTTATCGTCCAGGCCTTCCAGCAAATGCACGATTCCGGCCGCGTGTGGCTGGCCTTTCTCTTCAACTTTGACTTCGGCAACAAGAGCAACGGCCCCACGGACGACCCGGTGCCTTACAGCATCGTAGATACCAACGGTATTCCCCGGCCGGCCTTTGCCGCCCTGGCTGAGATGCCAAAACCGCAATGATAAAAAAGAGATTGGAGATTGGAGATTGGCAACCAAAGGTTGCGCATAATCTCTAATCTCTAATCTCCAATCTCCTCCTATGCGCCGGCCGGCTGCCTTTCGCCTGAGTCTCTTCCTACTACTCTTGCTGCTGGCTAACTGCTACGGCCGGTCCACCTCCACCGCACTCGTGGTCACCCCCACACCTGCGACCCCTACTGCGGCGGCCACTGCGACCGCCACCGCGTCCCCGGTTTCTCCGGCAACCACGCCTACACGCCGGGCGACACCCCTACCCTCGCCGACGGCAACCACCTCAGAGACCGCCAGCCGACTCTTCGCCTCGCCGGAATACGGGGTACAGGCGTTTCTGTGGTGGCGGCCGGAAATTGCCGAGCGAGACCTGGGGTTGGTGCAAGAGATGGAATTTGGCTGGGTGAAGCAGGCTTTTGCCTGGCGGGATATTGAAACGCTGGAGAAGGGCAAGTATGACTGGTGGCGGCCGGACCTCATTGTCGAGGCGGTGGAGAAAGCGGGGTTGAAGCTACTGGTGCGAATTGACCGCCAGCCGTTCTGGACGCAGCCCAACGACGAATTGCGGGAAAACCGGCCGCCCGACAATTTGCAAGATTTTGCCGATTTTTGCGGCGTGCTGGCCGGGCGATACCGGGGGCGGATTGGCGCTTACCAGGTGTGGAACGAGCCGAACCTGAACCGGGAATGGGGCGACCGGCCACCCGACCCGGCCGAGTACACAGAGCTGCTCAAGGTCTGCTACCAGGCGATTAAGGCGGCCGACCCGGAGGCGATCGTCATTTCGGCCGGGCTGGCCCCCACGGGGACGGGGCTGCCCGATGCCATTCCCGACCCGGAATTCCTGCAAGGGATGTACGACGCCGGGGCAGCGGCCTACTTTGACGTGCTGGGGCTGAACGCGCCCGGCTACAAAGCCCCGCCGGAAACGTCCCCGGAAGAGGGCACCAGCAACCCGGACTACGGCGGCGGCCGGTGGTTCGTCTTCCGCCACGTGGAGGATATGCGCCAGGTGATGGTGGACAACGGCGACGGAGGGAAGCAGGTTGCTATCCTGGAAATGGGCTGGACGACGGACACACGGCCGGGCTCGTCGTACGCCTGGCACGCCGTCAGCGAGGCAGAGCAGGCCGACTACCTGGTGCGGGCTTACCGCTACGCGGCCGATAATTGGCGGCCGTGGATTGGCCTGATAGTCACGGTCTACATTGCCGATTACGACTGGACGCCGGAAGAGCACGAGCAGTGGTGGTGGGCGATTACGCTACCGGATGGGACGCCGCGGCCGGCGTTTGATGCGTTGAAGGAGATGGAGAAGGGAGGGGAGATTGGAGATTAGAGATTGTGCGCAACCCTCGGTTGCCAATCTCTAATCTCCAATCTCTAATCTCTTTTGATGCTGCTCGTAGAAGTAAAAGGCGGCGATGACGAGGGCGTGAGTGATCTGGCCGGAGGTGATGAGGTGGGGAATGGCCGATTGCTCGACCAGTTCAAACTGGATATCTTCGGCGCCGTCCATGAGGGGGGTGGCCACCGGCCGGGCCTGGCGGGCCAGGAAGGTGTGGCAGCGGTTGCTGAGGATGGCCGGGTTGGGGGAGACGGAGCCCAGGGGAACCATCTCTTCGGCGGCGTAGCCGGTCTCTTCCAATAGCTCGCGGGCGGCGGAGACGGCCGGAGAGCCGTCTTCCAGATCCACCATGCCGCCGGGGATTTCCAGCGTGACTTCTTCCGTACCGTGGCGGTACTGGCGGATGAGGACGATCTGGCCCTCCGGCGTCAGGGGAATGACGTTAATCCAGTCGGTTGAGTCCAGGACGTAGAAGTGGTGCTCCCGGCCGGTGCGCGGTGAGCGGCTGGTGTCCTGGCGCAGCGTAAAAACGCGGTAGCTGCCTAACGGCCGGCTTTCTATCTTGGGCCAGGGCTGGACATTCGGGGTCTCCGGCCGGGCCAGGTCAGACATTTTCCAGGATCACTTTCACGGTGGGGGCGCGCAAGAATATCTGCCGCAGCGTTTCGTCTTCGATGGGGTAGGCAATCTGCTGGATGACCTCGGCGGCAATGCGGCGGTGAACCTGGATCAGGGCCGGGTTGGCTGAAATTCGGGCCAGGCCGGCGTGCAGCCGCCATAACAGTTGGCGGCGGTTCGTCTCGTGGGCCAGGAAAATGGCCTGCTGCCACCACTGCTCGGCCGTCACTACGTCTCTCTGCCGTTCGTGGTAAAAACCTAAAGCGTACAGGGCGTCGGCCTGGTAGCCACGAGCATTATTTTCCCTGGCCAATTTCTGCAGCGCCTGGGTGTGTTGTAGCCCCCTGGCGGCATCGCCGTGCTCGATCTCGGCCAGGGCCAGGGCATACAGCGTTTGCAAGCGGACGTTTAAATTTTCTGTTTCTTCGCCAATAGCCAGCGCCCGGTACAGGGACTCAATCCCCGGCTGGACCTGCCCGGCGCGGAGTAAATC
This sequence comes from Chloroflexota bacterium, assembly GCA_022616275.1. Taxonomy (GTDB): domain Bacteria; phylum Chloroflexota; class Anaerolineae; order Promineifilales; family Promineifilaceae. The sequence goes on along the minus strand of JAKEFB010000033.1, from coordinate 43,923 downwards.
AATCCCCAGATTGCGGCAGAGGTCGGCCTGAATGTAGCGGATGCTTAAACTTTCGGCCAGAGCCAGGCCCTCGCGGTGATAGGCCAGCGCCCGGTCCACGTCGAAGAGTACCTGGTGGCATTCGCCCAGGTTGTTAATGATCACCACGTAGCGATCCGGGAGGCTAAACTGCCGGGCCACCTCCAGCGCATCCTTCAAGGCCGCAATGGCTTTGTCAACCTCGCCCAGGTAATAGCGCGAGAAGGAAATGCGGAGCAGGCTTTGGATTTGCTCGCGCAGGTCGTTTAACTGCCTGGCCAGAGAGAGGGCCTTGTTCAGAGTAATTAGCGCCTCTTCCATGCGGCCCAGGTCTTGCAGGATGCTGCCCATCCCCCCCAGCGCGGCCGCCCGGCCGGGGGTGTAGTTGAGCGCCTCGGCCAGTTGTAACGCTTCCCGGTAGGCTTCCAGCGCCTCCTCGTAGTTTCCCAGGTGATTGTGCTCCTCGCCGATCAGGTTCAGGGCGCGGACAGCGTGCCCGCTGGAGCCCGCTTCCATGTAATATTGCTTATAACGGGCCATTGCTTCCTGGGACCGGCCCAGCAGGTGGAGCACCCGGCCGCTCTCGGCCAGGGCCTCCAGCCGTATGTCCCGAGCCGCCGGATCGGCCGCCGTTGCCTCAGATTGGGCCAGCAGCTCTTCGTAAACCTGGGACGCCGCCAGATATTCGCCGTTGGTGGTCATGGTCCGGGCCTGGTCCAGCGCCCGGCCGGGCGACAAAACAGTCATCTCTATACCTCGGCCGTCATGTACAGCCCGTCCACTTGAAAACCGTGCCGGGCGTAATATTCCCTGGTGCCAATGGCGCTAATGACGGCAATGCGTTCGTAACCGGCGGCGCGGGCAATGCACCTGGCCTCCTGCACCAGCCGCGAGCCCAGGCCGCTGTGCTGGACCTCGCCGTCACTCTCCTCGCCGATGGGCACGGCCGGGCCGTAGACGTGGACCTCGCGGATCATGGCCTGGCCGGCCAATTCAGGAATGGGTAAAGCTGCGTCCGGGTGGGGCAGCGACAGGCGCAAAAAGCCGGCCAGGCGGCCCTGGTCGTGGTCCGGCGCGGTCTCGAAGCTCAGGAAATGCTCGGTAGTGGCGTCGGTCTCGTACGTCTCGGCCAGCAGGCAGAGGTTGGCCGGGTTCACCGGCTGGCGGCGCACCTCCCGGCACCGGATACAGCGACACTGCAGGCCGCGCTCCCGCAGGCGTTGCTGGGCCACCTGGCGCAGGTTGGCCTTCTTGAACCCTTCCACGACGTTAGTGGTGGGGATGTCGCGAATGACGCGGTTAATGCGGACATAGGCCGGCACCTGGGCTTTGCAGGCGACCAGGACCTCGATAACTTCCTCCTCGGTGTAGGGCCGGTATTCGCCGCGCTGCCAGTAACCGTACAACTCGGCGTTTTCCAGGAGCATACAGGGGTAGATTTTCAACTCGTCCGGCCGGAAGGCGGGGTCGCGCCACAACCGGCCAAAGTCGGCCACGTCGCTGTCCGGGGTGGCCCCCAGCAGGTTGGGCATCCAGTGGGCGTGAATCTTAAAGCCGGCCAGGCGCAGCAGGCGGATGGCGTCGCGGCCGTCCTGGACCGTTTCGCCACGCCGGTTCAGGGCCAGGATGCGGTCGTCCAGGCTCTGGAGGCCGATCTGGACCTTGGTCACGCCCAGGGTGCGGAACCAGCGCAACTCTTCGGCGTCCACGTGATCCGGCCGGGTCTCGACGACCAGGCCGACGTTGCGCCGCGTCCCGACGGCGTTGATGGCCTGGGCCTCGGCCAGCGAGCCGGCCTCGACACCGTTGAGGGCGTCCAGGCAACGCTTGACGAACCATTCCTGGTAGTCGCGGCGGTAGCTGGACCAGGTGCCGCCCAGGATGAGTAGCTCAATCTTGTCGGCCGGGTGGCCGATGCTTTCCAAAGCCTGGATGCGGGCCAGGGTCTGGGCGTAGGGGTCAAAGGCGTGGCGTTCGGCCCGCATCGCCCCCGGCTCGTCGTGCAGGTAGCTCTTGGGCATACGGACGTCGGTCGGGCAAAAGATGCACTTGCCGGGGCAGGGGTAGGGCTTGGTCAGGACGGTGACGACGGTCACGCCGGCCTGGCTGCGGGTAGGCTTCATTTGCAGGGCGGTGACGGTGTCGGGGTCGAAGGCCAGCCAGCCCTGGTGGCACAACTCCTGGTAGGCCTGGACGAGCTGGCTTTTGGACAGCCAGGGCAGGCCGCCCCGGACGTATTGGTGCATGATCCGGTTGTAAATGGCCCCTTTTAGCGGCCGGTGGGCCAGCAACTCTTCAATGAGCCCAACCAGTTCACGCTCTCGGCCGGCAATAGCGACCGGCCGGTGATTGGCCCGCCAGCGCGCCAGCCGGACGTCGTCTATAGGAATTGCTTCCATCATCTCACCCCCATTGTAACACGCCACCCCTCAATCTAAAATCCAAAATCCAAAATCCCTTACCCCAGTTCGCCTACCAGCTCGATCACGGTCCGTAGCGTTTCGACGTTGTGGATCATCAGATTCAGCGTCGTCACCGGGCCGCCCAGCCAGAGGGACAGACGCTCCTTGATGCGTTCGCGGGGACCAACCAGGGCGACGTCGTCAATCAGCCCGGCCGGAACAGCCATCATCGCTTCGCCTTTCCGGCCGGAGAGGTAGAGGTCCTGGATCTCGGCAGCGGCCGCTTCGTAACCGTAGCGGGCGGCCAGGTCGTTGTAGAAGTTGCGGCCTTTGGCGCCCATGCCGCCGATGTAGAGGGCCAGCAGCGGCCGGAGCATGTTGTAGCAGACCTCCAGGTTGTCGTCCATAACCACCGAGACGCTGGGAGCAATGTCAAAGTTAGCCAGGCTCTTACCGGCCCGGGCCAGGCCGGCCTCGACATGGGCTTTGTAGCTGGCCTCGTACTGCTGGGGCGAGAAGAAGATGGGCAGCCAGCCATCGGCAATTTCGGCGGCCAGCTCCACGTTTTTCGGGCCGATGGCCGCCAGGTAAATGGGAATGTCCGGCGTGGCCCCCAGGGTGCTTTTGAGCGGCTTGCCCAGCCCGGTGGCGTCCGGCCCGTCGTAGGGGAGCTGGTAGACCTGGCCGTCATAGGTCAGCGGCTCGCGGCGCTGGAAAACGCGGCGGATGATGTCCACGTATTCGCGGGTGCGGGTCAGCGGCCGGGCGTAGCTGGCGCCGTGCCAGCCCTCCACCACCTGGGGGCCGGAGAGGCCCAGTCCCATCAGGAAACGACCACCAGACAACTGGTGGAGCGTCATAGCCGTCATGGCGGCGTTGGCCGGCGTCCGGCCGGGCATCTGCATGATGGCCGTGCCCAGCTTGATGTTGCGGGTCAGCGGGCCGAGCCAGGCCACTGGTGTCACCGCGTCCGAGCCATAGGCCTCGGCCGCCCAGACCGCGTACACCCCCAGCCGGTCCGCTTCCTGCACCAACTCCACCGGCAGCTCAATGCGGCCGGCGGCGTAGCCTAACATGATTCCTAGACGCATAACGTCACTCCTGTAGGAGCAGTTGATGGTTAATAGTTGGCAGTTGATAGCAGCGTTCTACCAACCATCAACTATCAACCATCAACGATTGCAAAGCAAAAAGCCACACCAGCCAGCGGTGTGGCCCTGTGCCTCCACGGGGATTCGAACCCCGGTCTTAGCCTTGAAAGGGCTACGTCCTGGTCCCCTAGACGATGGAGGCGGAGACAAAGTGTCTTGGAGACAACAGGTCGCATTCTACCATACCCCCGGCCGGTTGGTCAAGCAATTTCCACGTCGTCCACAATGCCGACGATGACGGCCCGGACCGGGGCCGGGTCGCGCTTGAGGATTTGCCGGGCCCCGTTGCCCTCGTCAATGACCAGCACCCGGTCGCCGACGCCGGCCTGGACTACGTCTATAGCAATGTCGTACTCCTCGCTGGCCGTGCCGTCCAGCCTCAGCCGGTCTACCAGAAGCAGCTTGTGGCCGCGAAAGGCTTCGTCTTTGATCGTGGCCACGACCGTGCCGACGACCCGGCCGATGTACATTATTCCTCCACCTGGTGGACGTCGTCCACAATGCCGACGATGGCGTGGTCCACCGGGACAAATTTGATGGGCATGGCCTGGGCCGCCTCGCGGCTGCCGACGATGAAGACCAGCTCGCCCGGCCCGGCCTGGGCCGTGCCGTCGGCCGCTATCACCGGCTCGCCCAGCGGCTGCTGCTGCCGGGTTAAGGGCTGGACGACGAGGAATTTGATTCCTTCCAGGCCCTCGTATTTTTGGGTGGCGACGACCGTACCAATGACGCGTGCGAGTTGCATAAGAAGTGCTGAGGACTGAGTGGCGAGTCTGCGAGTTTGCAAGTTTGCGAGTCGCTTGACCACTCTAACTCTAATCTCCAATCTCCAATCTCTAATCTCTGACCTTATGCCGGGCGCCAGTCAAAATGGTCGCCGAAGCGGGTGCTGTGGGCGACGTTCTGGCGCATCTCGGCGTGCAACTGGGGAATGATTACCTGCCGCACCAGTTGCTCGCCGACCCGGCCGACGCCAATTTCCACGGCCGCCTCGACGTTGGCTACCAGGCCGGCAAAGAGAGCCAGCCCCTTGCCGCCCAGCCCGTCGGCCAGACGCAACTGCCATAGGGTGACTTCAGCCCCTTTCAGGCCGGCGTCGGCGGCCCGGATGGCGGCGGCCACGCTCTGCGTTTCGACCACACCCAGGGCGTCCGCTTCGGCCGGTTCGCGGCCGCCAGCCAGGCCGGAAACTACCCCAGGATGGACGTCCGGCAGGAAGACCACGTCCAGTAACGTCGCCTGGCCCACTTCCCGGCCAATGGCGACCGCCTCCTCGACCGAGGCCACGTCCCCGGTGACCAGGACCAGGTAATGGCCTGGCTGGACGGTTCCGGCCTGAATTTGCTCAATCGGGGCGCGCTTGACCATGGCGTCGCCAGCCTGAATGCCGGCGGCGATGCTGTTAAATTCGAGCAGGGCAAGCGCAGGATAGGCCATATGGGCAGGGTGATCGTTCAGGTGCTCTGGGCAACACGCTGCCAGATGGCCTCGGCCATGCGCCGCATGACGACCGGCAGCGGCGACTGGGCCGAGGTCAAGGTAAGGGGCACACCCTGGGCCAGAGCGCGGGGCTGGTTGGCGTCGTAACTAATCTGGAAAGCCAGACGCGCGCCCAGGCCGCGCTCGACGGCCGCCTGGGGCAATTGGGCTTCAGCCCAGACCTGGTTCAGAATGTGGGAGCGCTGCTTCAAGTTGATACCGGTCGTCGTCAAGGCCCGGTTGGCCTGGACGGCCATTTGGACCGAAATAACCTCCGGCGTGACCACGTGCAGGACCATGTCCGAGGCGGCCAGGGCGGCGCGCACTGCCGGGCTCAACATCGGCGGTAAATCAATGACCACCGCAGCCATGTTCTCCCGCAGCAGCTTCAGGAACTCGGTGGTCACGTCGGCCGGGGGCGTCAGAGAAGATTGGGGCAGGTTGGGTGCTGCCAGCAGCCGCAACCCGGACTGGTGAATGGTGAGATTTTTCTTCAGCTCTTCCCAGTCCAGGCCGTCAGGCGACAGCAGGTTGGCCCAGTTGTTCCTGGCCTGCAGCCGGAGGTGCATGACCGCCTGGCCGCCCGAAGGGGATAAGTCCACCAGGCAGACCTCGGCCTGGCTGATGCGGCGCAGGGCGGCGGCCAGGTTAACGGCCAGCGTTGTCCGGCCGACGCCGCCGCGCATGCTCATCAGGCAGACGATAGTGCCCTCTTGCGGCGCGCCCTTGCCGGATTTGCCGTGCGCCAGAAGGTCGTCCACCCGCTCGATTAATTCCTGGGAGGTGACCGGCTTGCTCAGGTAATCATTGGCCCCGCTCTTGAGGGCAGCCACCCGGTCTACTTCCTGAGAGCGGGCCGTCAGGATCAGAATGGGTAGGTTGCCTAGCTCTTTGTCGGCCCGGATTTGTCGGCAGACGTCGTGCCCACTCATCCCGGGCATCATCACGTCCAGGACCAGCAAATCCGGCTTTTCTTCTTTGATTCGCTCCATCCCTTTGGCGGGATTACTGATCAACGTTGGCGTATGGCCGCCTCGTTCCAGCATAAGGCCGACCATGCGCAGAAGCTGATCGTCGTCGTCAATCACGAAAATATTGGCCACTCGCGTACTCTCCCTTTGTTACAATTCTCCGCCGCTGCTGAGACAGAAAATACCGATCCGGTCTTTGTGGACCAGGATCAAATCACCGCTATAAGAAATGTCAGGATACAGCGAAGCCAGGGCCTTGGCCGCAAAAATGGGCTGGAACCGGCCAATAGACTGGACCAGGATAGCGCCAGGGGTCATCTTGCCTTCGTGCATGACCTCACCGTGGATCTCAAACGAGGGCACGGTCAGAAAGATGCCGGCCGAGCGCCCCCGGGTGAAAACGGAACGGCCGTGGCTGCTGCCCACGGGAATGCCATCGCGCCTGTCCTGTAAAACGATAAAGTTAATGTTTTCCTTGCGGAAAGAACCTTGCTTATAACTGGAAATAATTTCGCCTGGCTGGTGGATACGGGAGATATAGGCTTCGTGCAACTCAAGGAAATCGGTGTTGGGATTGCCCAGCTCGGCATGAATGCCACCAGCCCCCACCTCGGCCCGGCCGGTGACCCGGTAGGCGTCGGTAAAAATATCCATATTTATCAAGCGACTATAAGCCATCCTGTCTCCTCAAGAAATAGGACGCCGCGTTCCATCTTGCGCGTCCTGCGCCTGACAACCCCTTAAACAATGCGGAAAGCGTCAATCAGGGCGCAGCGCCGCAACCGGCTGAAGCTGCGCGGCCCGGTCAGCCCCTCGCCGGTCGGGCTGGCAATGGTGAAAGAACAGTAGCCTTCACCGCCATACCCTAAACCGGCCAGGTTGGGACCGTTCTTGACAAAGATACTGCAATTTATGACCCGGGCCATCCGGCTAAGATTGTCCAGATTTTTGGAGTGCATAACCGCCGTGTGGCGAAAGCCATGCTCGGCGGCCACAGCCAGGTCAATGCCCTCGTCGGCGCTGCGGACCCGGACCACAGGCATAATAGGCATCATCTGCTCGGACCAGACCACCGGGTGGTCGCGGTCTACCTCGACAACAATCTGGCGCGCTTCCGGCCCGGCCGAAATGCCAATCTCGCGGAGCAAGACGCCGGCATTTTTGCCGATAAACTCTTTGTTCATGTCGGCCGGCTTACCCGGCCCCCGGCTCTTGACGGTCACGATCTTCCACAGCCGCTCAAACTGCCAACTGTTGATTTTCACCGCTCCGTGGCGGGTCATGACTTCGATGAGCTGGTCGCAGATGGCGTCTACGGCAAAAGTCTCTTTTTCGGTGGTGCAGACGATGTTGTTGTCAAAAGAGCCGCCGACGACGACGTCCCGGCCGGCTTGCTCAACGTCGGCCGTTTCGTCCACCACCACCGGCGGGTTGCCCGGCCCGGCGCAAACGGCGCGCTTGCCGCTCTGCATGGCCGCCCGGACGACGCCAATGCCGCCAGTGACGACCAGCAGGCGAATGCCGGCGTGATGCATCAGAGCGGTAGCCGATTCCAGGGTCGGGTCAGCGACACAGGCGAGCAGATTGGGTGGGCCGCCCGCCTTCTGAATAGCCTGATTTAAAATCTGGACAACAGTGTTGGCGCAACCCTTGGCGCTGGGGTGGGCGTTAAAAACGACGGCGTTCCCGGCCGAGACCATGGCAATGGCATTGCAAATGACAGTGCTGGTGGGGTTGGTACTGGGCGTCAACGCGCCAATAACGCCGTAGGGAGCGTACTCGGTGATGGTCAGGCCGTGGTCGCCGCTCCAGGCTTCCGTTTCTAGCGCCTCCGGTCCCTGGGTCTTATCGGCGTTGAGGATATTTTTTAAGGTCTTGTCCTCTACCCGGCCCATGCCCGTTTCGCTGTGGGCCATTTCGGCCAGAACGGTAGCGTATTCCCGGGCAGCCTGGCGCATGTGGGCGACCATGTCTTTGCGAATGGTCAGAGGCAGGGCATCCAGACGGCGGAAGGCAGCCTCGGCCGCGGCCACGGCTTCGTCCAGGGTGGCAAAGACGCCGTGCTGGCCAGGCGTTTCCGGCTCCGGCGCGCCGTAACCTGGGTTGCTTTTACGCCGCGCCGGCTCGGGGGGCGGTGGGGGTGGGGCATTCTGGCCCACTTCCCGCATCACCCGGTCAATGATGGCTTGTATTTGGGTGTCGTCTAACATAGTTACCCAATTACCCAATTACCTCTTAAAGATGATCCTCCAGGAAGCGGCGCAGCTTTTCGGTGTTCCAGTCGTCCATATTCCAGGCGTAGCCCGGTTCGCTGTGGCCGCGGATGAAGGCCTGGTCAATAGGGGCGGCCGAATAGTCGCCGCCGGCGGTTAACCGTTCCAGCAAGTCGTTAAAAAGGCTGCGCAGCTCTTCGGCGCGGGCCAGGTAGCCTTTCTGATCCACCGAGGGCGCATTAGCGGCCAGCAGCATGCGCGCGGCAAAGTTTTCCGGCAGCCAGGGCAGTTGCAGCAGGCTGTCCATTTGCCGGTTGCGCCAGGGCAGCCAGTGGCGGTTATAGGCAAAGAGGGCCTGGACCAGGTAATGGTAGGCCGCCTCCAACCGATCATGAGCCACGGCCGGCCCCAACGTATCCCAGCGCACGGCCGGCCTGTCGCCACCCAGGTGTTGGTCCAGCCAGGTAATGGCCTCGTCCAGCCGCTCCTGGCGCAGTATTTCCGAGTAGGCCGTCCGCTCGGCGATCATGGGGGCAATCACGCCTTTACGGTCGAATACGATCCAGCCGGCGCTCAACTCGGCCCGGCGTGGCTCCGGCCAATCAAAGAGACGGTTGGCCCATTGCCGCAGCCCCAGGCGAATACAGTTGAGCTGGATGCCTTCACTTCGCACCTCGGGGTCGCCGGTAAAAATGCTGTGAAAAGTGCTGTCCGACGGCCGCCAGATAAATTCGGCCGGGACAACGTACCAGTCCAACGGGTCCAGGAAGACGACGGCGTCTATGTCCGAATCGGGGCGCATCCGGCCGGTAGCTATACTGCCAATACCGACCACGCCCTCGACTGTTGACTCGTGGGACAGGACCCGTTCGACAAAGAGTTCTAACTCTTTTCGCTTCAGTTTGGTAGCCGGTGTCATCTCTCGTCAGGGAAGGACTCTTCGGGCAGGGATTCCTTCCGGTATTTCTCCTCGCCGTTGACTTCCCACGTGTCCACGATAGCCATAATCACGGCGTCGGCGGGGCGCTTGTCGGTGAGCCGGGTCTGGCGGGCCGAGCTGCCGGTGGCCACCATAACGACCTCACCCAAACCTGCGCCAACGGCGTCGGCCGCGACCACGTAGCCGGGGGTCTCTTCGTTGTCAATGGTCAGGCGGCGGACGACGAGGAACTTCAGCCCTTCCAGTGAGGCTTCTTTGCGGGAAGCAACCAGCGTGCCAACAACTTTACCCAAAAACATGGCGATTTCGGATTTTAGATTTTAGATTTTAGATTTTGGATTGAACGCAAATCCAAAACCGGCAATCTAAAATCCAAATTTATTCGCTGCTTTGCCGGCCGAGAGGCAGGGCCTGGTCTACGTTGGCGTGCGGGCGCGGGATGACATGGACAGAAACCACTTCGCCCACCTTTTCGGCGCCGCGCATGCCGGCTTCGACGGCGGCCTTGACGGCGGCCACGTCCCCCCGGACAATGGCCGTGACGAAACCGCCGCCGGTCTTTTCGTAGCCTACCAGCTCAACGCGGGCGGCCTTGACCATCGCATCCGAGGCCTCGACCATCGCCGCAAAACTGCGGCACTCAATCATTCCCAATGCTTCCGTCATAAATTCCTCCTTAATAGTGATGAGGACTGAGGGCTGAGTGTAGTAGATTCTTCACTCAGTCCTCAGTCCTCAGTCCTCATTACTCGTTACTCTTTGGTCCTCCCACTTCGCGGCCGGCGACGCTTTCGACGGCGTCTACCGCGGCCTGGTAGCCGGCCATGATGTCCCGTTCTTCGCCGCCCAGGTAGACACGGCCGAAGCTGCCGAAGGCAATGACTTCCAGGATATTCAGGTCGGCGGCCTTTTCGGCTTCGTTGGCGGCCAGGGCAGCGTAGGCGGCCGGCTGGACTTCCATAACGTACATCGTCTGGCCGGCCAGGATCATATGGCCGTGGCGCATCCGGTTTATCAATTGGACCTGGTGAGCATCAATGTTGCGAATGATCTGGCTGGAGACGACGCGCGGCTTGAGCCGGTCTTCTTCCTGGACTTCCAGGGCGCGCAAGATGGCCGCCCCGGCCGCCCGGACCTCAGCCTGGCTCTCGGAGTGGACCTCCAACAGGCCGTAGAGCCGCTCCACAATCTGCATGCCCGGCCGGACGGCCGTGGCCTTGAGGGCAATATCGGTAATCCGGTTGATTTCAATACCGGGCGAAATCTCAATCCAGAGCGAGGCGTCGCCCGGCAGAGGCAGGAAGCCCCGGGCCACTGTGCCCAGGAAGGCGGCGTGCTGCGGTTGCAAACTGTCCAGAAAGACGTAACTGCGAAGCTCTACGGTCACAATTAATTGCTCCTTTGGTACTTCATTGATTGGCCTCTTTGACGATGCGGACGCCGGCGCTGGCGCCAAGGCGGGTTGCCCCGGCGGCGATCAGGGCCTGGGCGTCTGCGTAGTTGCGGACGCCACCGGCGGCCTTGACGCCCATCGCCGGGCCAACCACCCGGCGCATCAGAGCCACGTCGGCCGCAGTCGCCCCGCCCGGCCCGAAGCCGGTAGAAGTCTTAACAAATTCCGCCCCAGCCGCCTTGGCCAGTTGGCAGGCAATGACTTTTTCCTCGTCGTTCAGCAGCGCCGCCTCGATGATGACCTTGACCAGGGCGTTGCCGGCATCCGCTGCCCGGACGACGGCGGCAATATCCTCGTAAACGGTTTTATACTCCTTGGACTTGAGAGCGCCAATGTTGATGACCATGTCAATTTCGCTGGCCCCGTCGCGAATGGCCTGCTGCGTTTCGTAGGCTTTGACGGTGGCCGGGGTTGCCCCCAGGGGAAAGCCGACGACGGTGCAAACGGCCACGTCAGAGCCTTTGAGCAACTGGGCGCACAGCTTGACGTGGGCCGGGTTGACGCAGACCGAGGCAAAGTGGTGAGTACGGGCTTCATAGCACAGTTGGGCAATCTGGTCCTGGCTGGCGTCCGGCTTGAGCAAGGTGTGGTCTATCAGGCGGGCCACGCTGTCATTATGCGGCCGGGTCCCCAGGGTGGCCGAGAGGCGGGCTGCGCCGGCCTGGACGACTTTTTCGACCTTGTCGGCGCAGTGTTGGGCGCAGGAGCCGTCCGTGCAATTGCAGCCGGCCGGGGTCGGTTCCGGCCGGTTCAGGCGCAGCAGGACCTCGCGGGTCACTTCCTCGATAATGCGCTCAATCGTTGCCTGGTCGTATCTGGCCATCTCGTCTCATAAATCGCTCGCCAATCGCGTCAATTTTGGCGACGCGACGGGCATGCCGGCCGCCGCCAAATTCGGTGGCCAGCCAGGTCTGGACAATTTGCCGGGCCAGGTGGGGGCCAATGAGGCCCGCGCCCAGCGTCAGGACGTTGGCATTGTTGTGTTCACGGCTGTTCACGGCCGTGGCCTGGTCGTAACACATGGCCGCTCGCACGCCTGGGACTTTGTTGGCGGCCATACAACTGCCGATGCCGGCTCCGTCTACGATAATGCCCCGCCAGGCGCGGCCATCGGCCACCAGGCGGGCCACGGCGTAGGCAAAATCGGGGTAGTCCACCGCCTCGGCGCTGTGTGTGCCGCAGTCAACGACGCCATAACCGGCTTCGGCGACGGCCGCTTTTAATTGCTCTTTTAACTGGTAGCCGCCATGATCGGCGCCCAGGGCGACCAGGCGCTGGCCGGCGGCTGTCTCGCCTGGGGCAGGGCCGGCGGCCGGCCCTGCCTGGGAGGGGTCGTCTTCGACCAGCTTCACGCGCCGTTCCAGGGCAACCTGCCGGGCCAGGGGTGTGATGATGGTTCCGGGCGAGACCGGCTGCACCGAGCCAACCGGTATCTGGCGCACGGCTTCTTCATCCAGCACGGACCGGGCGGCTGCCTGGCCCAACGTGCGGGTCACCACCCGGCGCACCAGCGCAGCAATCTCATCCTGTTGATAGCTCATAGCCAGCCCGGCGTAGGATCAGCCCAGGTTGTGTTGGTGGTGCGGCACCAGGCCCCAGTGTTCGGGGCTCCAGTAAATGATCCAGGCTTTGCCTACAATGTCGTCACGCGGCAGGAAAGACCAATTATGCGAATCACTGGAATTATTGCGGTTGTCACCCATGACAAAATAATGTCCCTCTGGCACAGTCCAACGGCCGTCGTAAGTGGGCGCTGCTCGAATGTACGGTTCGTTCAGCACAACGCCATTGACCCTGACCTCTTTGTCGCTGACTTCGATCACGTCGCCGGGCAGGCCAATGACGCGCTTGATAAAGTCACGGCTGCGGTCGTTGGGAAAGCGAAGAACAATAATATCGCCGCGCTGCGGCTCGTCAAAGGCGTAACTAAGCTTGTTAATGATAATATACTCCCCCTCTTCAAGCGTCGGCAGCATACTCTGGCCTTCGATGCGGAAGCGGCCGGTAGCTGAGTTGACAATCCAAAAGATGAATAACGTTAACAGCAGCGTCTCGATGATTTCGCGGGCGAAGAGTTCGGCCGGTTGCCGCTGTTCGGGCACAAGCTCAGTCTCGCTCCAGTCAGGCGCCGGTCGTGGCTGAGGTTGTTCCAAATCCTTGATATCTGTCTCCATAGTACTCCCAATCGTCGGGCGAATTATAGTCTAGAAGGTAGGGGCAAGGCAACCGACAACGAACTGATTCTCCAGCCCGGTAATTGTCCCGGCTGCCTGGCTGCCTCGGCTGCCTCGCCCCTACTTTACGCCTATCGTTTTCGGGGCTATAATGGCGTCTAATCTTGGGCCATTAGCTCAGTTGGCAGAGCAGGTGACTTTTAATCACTTGGTCACACGTTCGAGTCGTGTATGGCCCACTACAAGCGGAACCCCCTAGTTGAGCAGCATTAGGGGGTTTTCTGTTTCAGAAAAACTTCAGGTGCAGCAACTAACTGGAGGGATTTTTGTCGGTTACCTTAAACCCCCTCTGCCTGGTCCTCCGGTGGATGAAGTTCTCGAAATCGGTTACCAGGAATTCGGTCATCTGGTGGTACAACTCCTCGAACAGTTTGCTAAAATCACCATTGCGGACTTCGACTTCCTTATCCCTCAGTTTCACCAGGAACATCCTATCGGATATCTCCGGCCGCTTGACGGAAAAGTTAAACTGCAGCAGTTTGTCACCCAGCTCGATACCAAATCGGAAATGCCAGAAGGCAACGTCGTCAAGCCAGATTTGCCAATCGGGATCATATTTGACGGCCGAGGCGGCCGGCACTTCATTTTCGGCAAAGCCGAGCCAGGAGATGTTTTCGGAGGGGCATTCAAGAAAGCTGGCCAGCTCTGTTCTTAAATTAGCGCCTAAGCGCAGGCACTCTTCCTGGTAGGCCAGCCACAACTGTGAATAGCGCTCGACGGCGCCCTGGAGTTGAGCAAATCGCGAAGCCATACCATTTTCTCCGGTTGTTAACGCACGGCCCGAATGGGCTTGAGATCACGAAAGCGGACGAGCTTACGTTGTTTCTCATCCCATAAACTTAAAGTCATCGTCTTCAGGCTCGCCGCCAGGGTTAAAACGACCACCTGCTGGAAGAGTGGGTTCTCTTCGTGGCATTTCTGCAGCGAGTAGTTAGGAATCCGGGGACTGAGGTGGTGGATGTGGTGAAAGCCGATGTTGCCGGTAAACCATTGCAACAGCCTGGGCAGCTTGTAGTAAGAACTGCCTTGCAGCCCGGCGAGCGTGAAATCCCAATGCCTGGCTTCGTCCCAGTAAGTATCCTCAAACTGGTGCTGCACAAAGAACAGCCAGGTGCCAACGCTTGCGGCCAGCCACATGATAGGCACGGCTACCAGGAAAAAAGCTTTGAGGCCAATCGTCAGGTGGGCGGCCAGCAACACGGTCGCCAGCGCCAGATCCGTCCAATAAACACTGGCGCGCTCTCGTTTAGGGGATCCGGGCGCTGGGAAACGGTTGATGACAAAAAAGACGGCCGCCGGCACCAATGTAAACAAAATCAACGGATGCCGGAACAGGCGGTAGGCTATCCGTCGCCAATAAGGAGCCTGGAGATACTCCTCGACGGTCATCGTGGGCACGTCGCCGACGCCGCGCTCGTCCAGGTTACTGGAAGTGGCATGGTGAATGGCGTGGCGGCGGCGCCACTGAAAGTACGGGGTCAGGGTAAAAATTCCACAGATAAAGCCGACGGTATCGTTGGCCCTCCGGGTCTTGAAGAAGGAGCCGTGGCCACAATCGTGCTGGATGATGAAAATGCGCATCAGAAAGCCGGCGCTGAGTAAGGCCAGGACCAGCGCCAACCAGTAACTATAGGCGAGGCTGCGATAGGTCAAATACCAGAGGAATATGAAGGGTAAGAAGCTGTTGGCAAGCTGTCTGTTACTTTTCCACTGATCCGGGGTCTGGTATTTGGCTACGATAGAGGTCCAGGCCGGTTTGCCTGGTCTGGCGAGGGTATTCGTCGTATTCAATCTACATCTCCTTGTTTGTGTCTTATGTGAGAAGCGCCAGGCACTTGACAACTTTGAGCGATGCCTGGCAGCCGCAAAGTGTCTGGCAGTTTTAGGGTTACATTTTAACCGACATTATTTTTTGAGTCATGCCCGATTAGTACCGGGCCTAACACTCGCCGGGCGCGGTAATTTGCGGCGTTTTTGTTGGACAGGATGTATACTAATCAGCCAGTTCAATCTACCACTATCAACTTACAAACTGGAACGACACCCAAAAGAGAACGACGATAAGAGGGTAGAATGGTCAACGTTTTTGCGGTTACAGTCGCCACCAGCAACGTCAAGCTGGACGGCAAGAAGCAAGGGGAAGTCTCGTTTACAGTTTCCAACACCAGCGGCCGGGCGCTGGACGGCCGGGCCAGAATTGTCCCCCAGGCTGGTACTCCACTCAACTGGTTCACGCTGGCCGACGAGGCGCAACGGAGCTTTGCCGTCAACGGCACGCAGCAATATACGGTGAATATTGCTGTGCCGCCCGACGCGCCGGCCGGCCGCTATCTCTTCCGGCTGGACATGGTTGGCATCGCCAATCCCGACGAGGAGTTTGCCGAAGGGCCGACGGTGGCCTTTGACGTGGCAACGCCCACACCCACGAAAAAACCTTTCCCGTGGTGGATCCTGCTGCTGATCCTGGCCGGCCTGGTCGTCTGCGTGGCCGGCGTGGCCGGAATTTCTCTGTTGCTGCGAGGTGGTGGTGGCGAAATCACCGACCTGGAGGGGATTTTCGAGGCCATCGGCCTTGAAGATCTGCAGACAGACAAAGCAACTTATATCGCCGGTGAAAAAGTCGTCTTTACCTATAGCCTGGTTAACCAGACCAGGGATACGTTGATTGTGCCGTTGAACAATGATTTTTCCCAACCCTTCTTTCTCATCGGTATTCGCCAGCAGTGGATTGAACGGTTAGAGGCTGACACGGACATACCCGCCCTGGCCGGCGCAGCCAGGGACGGGGACCGGTTTGCTATTGGCGGCTCCATTATCCCGGTGGACGAAGAAGTGGCCCCAGGGCAGGCCATCTCCTTTACTGAGGGCCTGAATTCAACCGGCTTTGCCCCCGGCCGTTACCGGATCACCGTCGAATATAAGGCGCTGGACTCAGATGAAGTGCTTGACGAGGCCAGCGTCGAGTTTGAGGTCCGGTAGAGCCGGTAAGAAAGATGAACCCCAAGCTGCTGGTGGCTCTGGTCGTCCTGATTGTCGTCTTCTTTTGCGTTGGGACTGGCCTGGGCCTGGCCCAGGACGATGAATCAGCGACTGATTTGAACGCGTTGGTCGAGAATTTGGGCAATTTGCTAGGCAAGGGCCAGGGGGTCGAAGCGGAAGACCTTGACCCGGACACGCCGGCCGTCTGCCGCCAGCAATTTGAACAGGCACTCTTTCTGTTGCCATCCGGGAACGCCTGCACGTTAATTATTGGCGACTCTTCGGCCAATATTCGCACCCTCTCCCTCCAGCTCAGGCAGGGGCGGTCTGTCAGGATTTTGCTGGTTCAAAACGGGGAAAACGGCATCGCGGCCGAGCAGTTTCTACAGGGCAGCCGGCCGGAGCTAGACCTGCAGTTTCCTGAGGAGGGAGGAGCGGCGCAAATCAGTTGCGCTGATAGTGGTACAGCGGCCGCCTGCCAGGTTGCCCTGGAGCGGTGAAACGGCTAAAGCGCTACTACGAACCAGCCAGGTTCGGGTTAGCTTACAGCCTTGAAGACCGATACCAGGGAGCCAATGAGTAAAAAGATCGCCCACAGGATAGCCAGGGCGGCGACGACGATGGCGGCAATGGCGTCGGTAATACTGACCAAAAAGCCAGGGACAAAGCCGTGGAGGAAACTAACGATCACGTTGCCCAGTAACGAGGTCAGGATGAGCAAAACTAGCCCTTTGTTCTGAAGAAAGCGCTGTTGGGCCAGGACCAGGCAGGCGACGAAGCCGAGCTTGAGCATCATCAGCAAGGTCAGGGCGACGTTGGCCCCGCCGCGATTGAAGAAGCCATAGATGGCCAGGTAGATGAGGGTACCAAACGGGGCGGCCACCAGTAGCGAGACCATCAGGCTGACGGCCGCCACGGCGACGAAGATAAAGGCCAGGGCGGTCACAATGAGCAAGGCAGAAAAGAGAA
This sequence comes from Chloroflexota bacterium, assembly GCA_022616275.1. Taxonomy (GTDB): domain Bacteria; phylum Chloroflexota; class Anaerolineae; order Promineifilales; family Promineifilaceae. The sequence continues at coordinate 27,114 of JAKEFB010000033.1, read as the reverse complement.
GGGTAACAATTCCCTGGGTTTTGGCTTGAATTGTCTCCGGGAGCAGCAGGCCGGCGCCTACCAGGGCCACGGTAAACAGCACTGTTCCGTCCAGGAAGACCAGGTAAGGGATGCCCATCCCCGGCGGTTTATCCCGGGCAGCCAGTTCTTCTTGCTCGTCCGGCTCAAGGCTTCTAAACAGTTCCTCTGTCTCGCCGGCCGGAAGGAGGTCTTCAACAGCCAGAGCATCGGCGTTCTTTCCGCCAAGCACGCCTAAAGAACCTAATTCCAAGAGCACGACTAAGACAATCAGAACCAGCGCGACTAAAAAGAGAGGCTTGCGTAAGTCATCCATCAACAACGTCTCCTGACGCCGTTTTGTTGCTCCAGACTATATCTTGAACCCGGCCGTACGTCCAAAAACCACGATGTACCTCTCCTAAAGGAGATAGTGCCGTAGTACTACTGAAATCAGTACGGGCGTATCAGGTATGGTAATCAGGGAAAGCATAAGGTAAAGGCGAGGTGCTCTGGCAGCAAAAGGAGTATCACGTGATGTTACGAGGTCTTGACGAGTTACGCGGTTACAAGGTCCTGGCCACGGACGACGAAATTGGCCAGGTAGACGACTTTTACTTCGACGACCAATATTGGACTGTCCGCTACCTGGTCGTCAATACTGGCGGCTGGCTTTTCGGCCGCCGTGTCCTTCTCTCTCCCACTGCCCTGGGCGAACCGGGTTGGGCCGAACGGGTACTCCCGGTGGCCTTGACCAGGGAACAGGTTGAAAAGAGCCCGGCGGCCGACCTGGCGAAACCGGTCTCTCGCCAGTACGAGATGGAACTACACACCTACTATGGCTGGCTGCCCTATTGGGCCGGTTATGGCAGCCCAATTGCCCCCAGCGCCCTCGGCGCTTATCCGGCTGCCCCACTGGTGCAAGAAGAGCCGAAAAGGCAAGAGGGGGACCCGCACCTGCAGAGTGTGGCCGAGGTGAGCGGTTATCACATCCAGGCAACGGACGGGGAAATCGGCCACGTCGAAGATTTCCTGGCCGAGGACGACAACTGGTTTATTCGCTACATGGTTGTGGACACCAGTAACTGGCTACCCGGCCGGAAAGTGTTGGTCTCGCCAAGCTGGGTGAAAGCGATTCGCTGGAGCGAGTCGGAGGTGGTAGTAGACCTGAAACGCGAGACGATCAAAAACAGCCCCGAATACGACCCCTCGGCCGAAGTAAATCGCGCCTATGAGAAAAAGTTGCATGACTATTACGGCCGGCGTGGTTATTGGATGTAGGGTTCCGTGCCACGTGTCATGTGCCAGGTGCCGTTTCTTACTTGGCACTTGACACTTGGCACTTGACACCTGACATTAGCTAAGGCCATAGACGGGTATGGCCGCGCCGTGGACGGCACGGGCGTGCGGAGAGGCTAGGAAGAGGATGACGTCGGCCAGGGCCTCCGGGGCGACCCAACGGCTAAAATCGGCGGTGGGGGTGGCCTTGCGGTTCTGGGGGGTGTCAATGGTGCCGGGCAAGATGCAGTTGACGTTAATACCCTTATCTTTCAACTCGGCGGCCATGCTTTCCGTCAGGCGAATGACGGCCGCTTTGGAGGCGGTGTAAACGGACATGTTGGCCCCGCCGGCCAGGGCGGCCCGGGCGGCCACGCTGACAATTTTGCCGGAGCCCTGGCGCAACATATGGGGAATGACGGCCCGGCCGGTGAAGAAGATGGAGCGGGCATTGAGGCTCATGTTAAAGTCCCAGGTCTCCAGGGGGGTTTCGTGCAGGGGCGAGCCAGCCCGGTAACCACCGGCAATGTTGACCAGTACGTCAATCCGGCCGTAATGGTTGGCGACCTCGTACACCATCCCTTCAATGGCGCCAGCGTCGGCCAGATCCAGCCCAACGAAGATGTGCTCGCCCGATTCGGCCAACTCGGGAAAAACATGCTGCAGGCGCTCCTCGTCTTTGTCTACCAGGACCAGCCTGGCCCCGGCCGCCTGAAAAGCGTGAGCGGTCGCGCTACCCAGGTTGCCGGCTGCCCCGGTGATCATCACCACCTGATCGTGAAAGTCAAACATGTCGCCTCCTAAAAAGTAATGAGGTATCAGGACGTGTTCAGGGCAAAGCCTGAATCAGGGACTGAGTTAGAGCTTGAAGCAAGCTCGCCTCCATATACAAAAGTATACCGCTGTTGCCCATCGTCGAATAGAGTCCAAATCTAAAATCTAAAATCCAAAATTCATTGCCGTCCTGGCAGGCACAGAGTAACATTCCAGCCATCCCATGCACGAGCAGGAGAACAGGATGTTACCAACACGGCTTCAACCACTCCCGGCGGACCGGTTGCGCCGCGTTTGCCAGCACAACCATTTTACCTTTGAAACGACGGCCGAGATCGAAACGGCCGGCTCAATTGTCGGCCAGCCGCGCGGCACCCGGGCCATTGAGTTTGGCATTGGCATTCGCAGCCAGGGGTACAACATTTACGTCCTGGGGGAAACGGGCACCGGCCGGACCACGGCCATTCGCCGCTTCCTGGAGGAACGGGCCGACGACCAACCCGTGCCGGACGACTGGGTCTACGTCCACAACTTTGCCGTCCCCCACCGGCCGCGGGCCATCCACCTGCCGCCCGGCCACGGGCTGACGTTCCAGGAAGACATCGCCGAGCTGGTCAACTGCCTGCGGGAGGATCTGCCCAAGGCCTTTGATACCGACGCCTACCGGGAAGCAGCCGAGCAACTGGGGCAAAGTTTCGGGGCCACCCAACAACAGTTGTTAGGGCAGCTTAAACAGGAAGCGGCCCGCCAGGGATTTACGGTCGTCGAGACTCCCTCTGGGCTGGCCGTCGTGCCCCTGTCCGGCGACAAAGTGATGGACCAGGCCACCTTTGACCAGCTTTCCGTCGAGCAGCGCCAGCAGCTAGATAAGCAGCAACAGGCCCTGAACGACCGGTTGGAGGCAGCGCTGCGGCAGGTGCGGCAACTGGGCGACCAGGCCCGCCAGCAGTTGAAACAACTGGACCAGCAAGTGGCGGCGGCGGCCATTGCCCACCATTTTGAAGAACTGCGCCAGGTCTACGCCCAGTACGAGGAGGTGCTGGTCTACCTGAACGAGGTAGAGCAGGACGCCATCAACCACCTGCACGATTTCCAGCCAGGTGAAGAAGGCGGCGAGGAACCGGACCTGAGCCGCTACGCCGTTAATCTGCTCGTGGACAACAGCAAGACGAGAGGCACGCCGGTAGTGGTGGAGAATACCCCTACCTACCACAACCTGATCGGCCGCATTGAGCACGAAATGCGCCACGGCGTCCTCTTCACTCACTTTAGCAACATCATGGCCGGCAGCCTGCACCGGGCCAACGGGGGCTACCTGGTCGTAAACGCCCGTGACTTCCTCCATTACTCCCTGGCCTGGGAAGCGCTCAAGCGGGCCATTGAAACCGAACTGATCACCATCCAGCCGGCCGACATCCTGGAGGAACGGGAGATGGCCGTCAAATCGCTGGACCCAGAGCCTATCCCGCTGAAGGTCAAGGTTATTCTGATGGGCAGCCCCAACCTGTACTACGCCCTGCACGAACAGGACGAAGAGTTCAGCGAATTATTTAAGGTGAAGGCGGATTTTGACACCGTCATGCAGCGCGACGACGCCAACGAATACGAATACGCCTCCTTCATCGCCCACCGCTGCCGGGAAGAGGGCCTGCGCCACTTTGACCGGCCGGCGGTAGAAAAGGTGGTCGAATATGGCTCGCGGCTATCCGGCGACCAGAACAAGCTCAGCACCCGCTTTGGCCTGGTGACCGATCTGATCCGTGAGGCCAGCTATTGGGCTACAAAGGCCGGCCGGGACGTGGTCGCAGCCCAGGACGTACAACGGGCGCTGGACGAATCCATCTACCGGGCCAATTTGTTGGAAGAGCGATTCCAGGAACAGATCAGCGACGGCACGGTCTTTATTGACACCCAGGGCGCGGTAGTGGGCCAGGTTAACGGCCTGTCAGTGCTGGATATGGGAGATTACTCTTTCGGCCATCCGAACCGGATTACGGCCCGCACCTATATGGGTGAAAGCGGCGTGGTCCACATTGAGCGGGAAGTGGAAATGGCCGGACCGCTGCACAACAAGGGGGTCTTGACGTTGACCGGCTACCTGGGTGGAATTTACGCCCAGAAACAGCCGCTTTCCCTATCAGCCAGCCTGACCTTTGAACAAAATTACGGCGACATTGACGGCGACAGCGCTTCGGCCGCCGAGTTGTTTGCCCTGTTGTCCGGCCTGAGCGAATTGCCTATCCAACAAGGCATTGCCGTGACCGGCTCGGTGAACCAGCGCGGTGAAATTCAGCCAATTGGCGGGGTGACGGAGAAGGTGGAAGGATTCTTCGCCGCCTGCAAGGCCCAGGGGCTAAACGGCAAGCAGGGGGTGATCATCCCAGCCACTAACATCCGCCACCTGATGCTCCGGGAAGAGATTGTCGAGGCGGTGGCGGCCGGCCAGTTCCACATCTGGGCCATTCGCACCGTTGACGAAGGACTGGAGCTGCTGACCGGGACGACGGCCGGAGAGCGGGACGAGACAGGCCATTACCCGGAAGGGACGATCCACCACACCGTGCAAAACCGCCTGCTCCAACTGGCCCAGGAGTTGAAGGCGTTTGGGGATAAAGACGAACACTAAAAGATGTTCGTCTTTATCCCCAAATGGGCAGCCGTGCGCAAAATGCCGACCACGCTTTTGGCGTCTTGCAGCCGGCCGTCAAGGGCCATGGTGACCAGCTCTGGCAGGGGCATGGGTTGGAGTTCGATGATTTCGTCGGCGTCGGCCGGCAGGGGAGCGGGGGATAAATCACGGGCCAGGTAAAAGGCCATGAGTTCATCGGTCATGCCAGGGGCTGGCCAGACGTCGCCAAGGGGAAGAAAGTCGCCGGCCCGGTAGCCGGTCTCCTCTTGTAGCTCCCGTTGGGCGCACACCAGCCACGCTTCGTCCCAGCCCCGCGTCCCGGCCGGCAATTCCAGGATGGTTTGCTCCAGCGCCGGCCGGTACTGGCGCAACATCAAGATCTGTTCCTCCAATAGCGGGACGAGGACGACGGACCCGGGGTGCTCGACAACACCTCTTTCAATAACGCCGTCCGGCAAGGCAACCGTGTCCACCCGCAAACGCCAGGACTTGCCCTGCCAGACGACCCGCGAGTTGAGGAGCTTAATGTCTACCTCTTTTTTGAAGATGAGAGGGTGAGGGGGTGACAAGGTGAGGGGGTGAATCTCCCCCTCTCCCTTTCTCCTTGTCACCCTGTCACCTTGTCACCTTGTCCCCCTCTCTTTAGCCAGCGCAGGTGGCCGGGATGCGGATCTGCTGGCCGACGTAAATCAGGTGAGGATTGGTAATGCCGTTATAGGTTGACAATTCTGTCACCGTACAACCGTAGCGCAGGCCAATGCGGAACAGATTTTCACCGGCCTGGACGACGTGAATCTGTTCGCCGGCCTGGCCAGGAACTGGCGTAATGACGACGCCACCACCACCCACCGGGATGATGAGAGTCTGGCCCACATCCAGTTGATTGACGTTGGTGATGTTATTGGCCGCGGCGATGGCGCTCACCGTGACGTTATAACGCTGGGCAATTCGATACAGGGTATCACCTGCCTGGACCACGTAGGTTACCTGGCCGCCTGTCACCGGGGCAGCCGTGGTGGCCGTCACAAGCGGAGGAACTGTGGTCGGCGCTGGAGGCAACGCTGTGGGCTGTGCGCCGGCGCCTGGCGTTTGCGGGACGGTCGGCACGACCGGCGCGCCTGTGGTTGGAAGCGGCGTCGTCACAGGTGTGGGGACAAAAATCTGCCCGGTGGGAGTGAGAACTGCTCCGGTGGGCGTTGGTTGTCCGGTCGTTTCGTCGTCCCGCAACTGTCTTTCACAGGCGGCGAGGAGTAGAGACACGACCAGCAGCGAGACCAGGAGCCAGCGGCGCGGGTGTTTGGTAGCGATCATGGAACCCTCCTAATGTTTGCTAAACATAACGTACGCAGTCTACCATAAGGAAAATAGGCCGTCAAGCAGATGCGCGCTTTGGTCAAGCCCCGTTTTCCTCAATGCCTTTGAGATAGGCTATAATTTGCCGCCATGTTTAGGGATAGGAGAATAGGCGAGGCATGGCAGGTGGGCATCAATGCCCACTTGTTGTCCGGCCAGGCCGGCTACCGGCGGGCCGGCATTCACCATTACATTGCCCAACTGTTGAACCACCTGCCCTCCTCCAAAGCCAGGCTGGGCTACACCATTTTCACCAACGACACGGCCGAGCTGCGGCCAGGCCCGGCAACGGCCGTCGTCCCGACAACCTGGCCCACAGAGCGACGGCTCGTCCGCATTTTGTGGGAGCAGTTGGCCTGGCCGCTGGCCGCCCGGCAGCGCCACCTGGACCTGCTACACAGTCTGGCCTTCGTGACGCCGCTGGCCAGCCACTGCCCGACAATGGTCACCGTCTACGATTTAAGCTTCATTTATTACCCGGAAAATTTTCCGGCGTGGCAACGCCTGTACCTGACCAGCCAGACCCGCCGTTCCTGCCGCCAGGCGCGGCGGGTAGTAACTATTGCCGAATCTGGCCGGCAGGACGTCCACCGCCTGTTTGACATTCCTCGAGAAAGGATTGACGTGGTCAGGCCCGGCGTAGACGCTGCTTTCTCTCTCCGGCCGGCCGAGGAGGTGATCGCGTTCCGCCAGCGTCAGGAACTGCCGGAGCGCTTCATTCTGCATGTAGGAACCTTGCAGCCCCGGAAAAATATCCCTGCTCTATTGGAAGCCCTGGCCCGGCTCAAGCGGCCGGAGATTGGCCTGGTACTGGTTGGCGGCAAGGGTTGGTTTTTTGAGGAAATCTTTGCCCGCGTTCAGGCCCTGGGCCTGGGGGAGCAGGTACGCTTTGCCGGCTACGTATCTGACGAGGAGTTGCCGCTCTGGTATAATGCGGCCTCACTTCTGGTCTTTCCCTCACTCTACGAGGGATTTGGCATGCCGGTGGTCCAGGCCATGGCCTGCGGCACACCGGTGATTGCCGCCGAGACCTCGGCCGTACCAGAAGTTACCGGCGAAGCGGCTCTGCTGTTTCATCCACAGGATGCGTCCGCGCTGGCCAACCACCTGGCTTCAATCCTGGATGACCCGCAACTGGCGGCGACGTTGCGCCAACGCGGGCTGCTCCAGGCGCAACAATTTTCCTGGGAGCTGTCCGGCCAACAGATGGCAGCAATTTACGAAAGCGTTTTGGCCGAAATATGAACAATCCGCTGGGCAATAAAGCGATTCGCGACTTCACCATTCTAACAGACCTGGTGTTATTTAACGTGGGCTTTTTCCTGGCCTACGTGGCCCGTTATCAGTTTCAATGGCTACTGCCCACGACCTTCATTGTGCCTTACCAGGATTATTTGTCTCAGCAAATTTTGCTAACCTTTTTACTCATCATCACTTTCTCGCAGAACAAGGCCTGGCGGCGGCGACGGGGTGAATTCTGGGTTGACGAGAGTTCGCGGGTGCTCTACGCCACGGCGGCCGGCATCGCCTTGATGATGGCCCTGACCTTTCTCATCCGGCCTCTGGCCTTTTCCCGCCTGTTGCTGGCCTGGGCGTTGGTCTTTATCTTTGCCCTGGTCAGCCTGGCCCGGCTGGCTCGCCGCTCGGCGTTGACCACGCTTTACCTGCGTGGCATCGGTACCGATCGATCGTTAATCGTAGGCTCCGGCGAAGTGGGGCGCAGCGTCATTCGCACCCTGCTGGCCCGGCCGGACCTGGGATTCCAGGCGGTGGGCTACCTGGACGAAGGAGACAGCGAAAACAACATCGGCTCCGGCCGGATTCCACACCTGGGCAACTGGACCCAACTGGAAGAAATCTTGTGCTGCCAGCCGAGGCTGCACACCGTCTTTATTGCCCTGCCTAGCCACCTGCACCACCACATTGAGCGCCTGGTGCGCGTCTGCCAGCGCTACGAAGTGCAGGCGCGGGTGGTGCCGGACCTGTTCCAAATGAGCTTGAACCAGGTGGAATTTAATAATATGGCCGGCATTCCCATGCTCAGTGTCCGGGACATTCGTTTGAGCCAGTCCAGCCAGGCGTTGAAGCGGCTGCTAGACCTGGCTGTCGTGCTGATCCTGGCTGTCCCAGGGTTGTTGGTGACGGCGCTGGTGGTCGTAGCCATCAAATTAGAATCCCCAGGGCCGGCCTTTTTCTGGCAGGAGCGAATTGGTAAAGACGGCAAGCCTTTTCAGATGGTCAAGTTCCGCTCGATGATCGTGGACGCTGAAAATCTCAAAGAGTCGTTGCTGGCCATGAATGAGGCTTCCGGGCCGATCTTTAAGATTCGCAATGACCCACGCCTGACGCGGGTCGGCAAAGTGATTCGCCGGCTGAGCCTGGACGAACTGCCCCAGTTTTACAACGTTTTCAAGGGGGATATGAGCCTGGTTGGTCCCCGGCCGCCGCTGGCCGAAGAAGTGGCCCAGTACCAGCCCTGGCACCGGCAGCGGTTGGAAGTCAGGGGGGGGATTACCGGTCTGTGGCAGGTGAGCGGTCGTTCCGACCTGACTTTCGACGAGCAGTGCCTGCTGGACATCTATTACATTGAAAACTGGTCGCTGGCCCTGGACCTGCGGATCATATTGCAAACGATTCCCTACAGTCTCTTCGGCCGGGGCGCGTATTAAAATGAGAAGTTTGACGCCAAGGCGTAGACTTTGGCAGGCCAAAGTTCACGCAAAGAAAATTTTTCTTTCTTTGCGTCTTCGCGTCTTGGCGTCCTATATGCTGCTACTGGTGGCCTGCAGCGCCCCGGCCGGGGAGAAGCCAGCGACGCTAACCGTTTTTGCCGCCGCCTCACTGACGGATGCTTTTACCGAGCTGGGCCAGGGCTTTGAAGTGGCCCACCCCGGCGTGACCGTAGCTTTTAACTTTGCCGGGTCGCAGGCGCTACGCACCCAACTGGAAGAAGGAGCCCAGGCGGACGTTTTTGCCTCGGCCAACAGCCAGGAAATGGAGGCGGCGATTGCCACCGGGCTGGTGGCCGCCCGCAGCCAGCAGTTTTTTGTGAGTAACGCGCTCCTGGTCATCTTGCCGGCCGACAACCCGGCCGGGATAACCACGCTCCAGGAGTTGGCCCGGCCGGGGGTCAAGCTGGTGCTGGCCGCCGAAGAAGTACCCATTGGCCGTTACTCACAGGAGGTATTGGCCAACCTCCAGGCCCAGTTTGGCGGCGATTACCAGGAGCAGACGCTGGCCAATGTCGTCTCTAACGAAGACAACGTCCGGCAGGTGGTGGCCAAGGTGCAGTTAGGCGAGGCTGACGCCGGGATTGTCTACGGCTCGGACGCGGTGTCGGCGCCTGTACTCCAGACCATCCCCATTCCACCCGAAGCCAACGTGACGGCCACGTATCCTATTGCTCCCCTGGCGGCCGCCCAGTCCGAACTGGCCGGGGCTTTTGTGGCCTACGTGCTCTCGGCCGAAGGGCAGGCCGTATTGGCCAAATGGGGCTTCACGCCACTCTCCCCTTAACTTTTGACACGAATTGCCCAAACAACACGAAAGAATTACGGTAATTCGCGACAGAAAATGAGCAGCCCCAAGATTTCCCCCTCATTAAGCGCCAATCGCCGGTCGCCAATGGAGAGAAGCCTATGGCTTTTTATTCTGCCTGGCGGCTTGCTGGTGGGCCTGATGACGTTGCCTGTGCTGGCGTTGGTCTGGCGGGCAGTCAGCAGCCAGTCATTGGCGGCCATTGCCGAGCCGATGGCCCTGGCCGCGCTACGGTTGAGTCTCGTCACCAGCACCATCAGTACGGCCGTGGTGTTGTTGGCCGGTACGCCGCTGGCCTACATGCTGGCCCGCTGGTCGTTCCGGGGCCGGCGTTGGGTGGAGCTGCTCGTGGACCTGCCCATCGTCTTGCCGCCTTCGGTGGCTGGCCTGGCGCTACTGTTGGCCTTCGGCCGGCGCGGGCTGCTGGGCGCGCCCCTGGCTGTACTGGGAGTGAGCTTGCCTTTTACGACGGCAGCAGTGGTCATTGCCCAGGCTTTTGTCGCCGGACCGTTGTACATCCGGGCGGCGCGGATTGGCTTTGCCACAATTGACCGGCAACTGGAAGAGGCGGCCTACACGGAAGGCGCGAACCAGTGGCAATTGTTTCGTTTTGTCATGCTACCGCTCACCTTTCCGGCCATTCTGGGGGGAGTATTGCTGTGCTGGACGCGGGCTTTGGGCGAGTTCGGGGCGACGATCCTCTTTGCCGGGAATTTGCTCGGCCGCACCCAGACGATGCCGCTGGCCATTTACATTGGTTTTGAGCGAAACCTGGGGGTGGCCATGGCCCTTTCGACGTTGCTGCTGCTGGTTTCGGCCGTTTTCCTGGCCCTGCTGCGCCGCCTGGAGCGGGGGTAGAGATTGGAGATTGGAGATTGGAAATAATCAATCTCTAATCTCCAAGCTCCAATCTCTTCTTCACTCTTCAAAGGGAACCGTTGGCTGATCCAGGCGGACGAGGTCGCCGTGGACGTTGATGACGATCCGGAAGCCCAACATGCCCATCATGTCACGCGCCTGTTCGGGAATGCCCTGCTCGATAATCTGGTCGGCGCTGATGTTGCGCATGGAGGCGTCCAGCGCCGCCTTGGTAAAGAGGTCGTCGCTGCCGAGGAAGTTGAGCGCCTGTTCAACGGCCAGGTCCTTATTCTCCGCCAACTGCTCTAGAAAGACGTCCAGGACCTGGCGGTCTACCTGCTCAGAGTTGATATGGCGTAGAAAGCCGTCGTCATCTACCACGTAGTGGGCCTCTGCGCCAACGTAGGTGGTGCTAACGGGGCGGCCGTCTTCATCATAAACCAGTCCGCTGAATAATGCCTGTCTTGCCACAGTGCCTGTCCTTTCCGAATTTACTTACATCATACTGCTATCCAGTTCAATGGCAATAACGATTATCCTGTACCTGGGGGCAGTCTCATTAGCAATCGGCTCGGGTCTCATTTTGTGTTAAGGAAGGTCGTTCAAAAGTGGCGAACTTTTGTGGATTGCGCAAAATTACCCCCTGCGGCAAAAATAGTGGCGCATGGTATAATCAATAGATCGCAGAAGTCTAGCGCTAGAGGAGGTACTTGGCGGTCAACACTCTGGTCCTAGCTCAATACTCAAAACTCATTTTCGGTAGAGGGAAGGAACTACTTTGTTCAGACCACTTGATTGGTTATTGGGTTTATTTTCACTGGATATCGGCATTGATTTGGGTACGGCAAATACGCTGGTCAGCGTCCGCGGCCGGGGCATTGTCATCAACGAGCCTTCCTGGGTGGCCATTCACAAACGGACGCGCCGGCCGCTGGCAATTGGCGCGGAAGCCCGGGAAATGGTCGGCCGGACGCCATCGGACATTGTGGCCATCCGGCCGCTGCGCGATGGCGTCATTTCCGAATTTGAAATTACGGAGGCCATGCTCAAATATTTCATTGACAAGGCCCACGAGCAGATGATTGTACCCTTTCCCCGGCCTCGCGTAGTGGTGGGCGTGCCCAGCGGCGTCACGGAAGTGGAAAAGCGAGCCGTCTACGACGCTACTATTTCGGCCGGGGCGCGGGAAGCGCACTTGATCGAGGAGCCGATGGCCGCCGCCATCGGCGCCGGTTTGCCGATCATCGAGTCACGGGGCAGCATGGTTGTAGATATAGGCGGCGGCACAACGGAGGTGGCCATTTTTGCCATGGGCGGCATCGTCATCAGCCGTTCCATTCGTGTTGCCGGCGACGAGATGGACGAGGACATTATCCAGTACGCCCGCAACAAGTATAACTTGTTGATTGGCGAACGGATGGCCGAGCGGGTAAAGATTGGTATTGGCTCGGCTTTCCCTCTGCCTGAGGAACGAACAATGACGCTCCGCGGCCGCAACCTGATTAACGGCCTGCCCCAGTCAGTGGAAATCAGCAGCATTGAGCTGCGCGAAGCGATGTCGCCATCGGTCAACATCATTGTAGACACCGTTCGCGACGCACTGGACGAGACGCCGCCCGAACTGGTTGCCGACCTGATGGAGGTTGGTATTTGCCTGGCCGGCGGTGGGGCACAAATCCAGGGACTGGCCGAGCGTATTGAAGACGCGGTCAAGATGCGGGTCTGGATCGCCGAAGACGCCATGACTTGTGTCGCTCGTGGCGCTGGCCGGGTCCTGGAAGACCTGGACGTTTTCAGCCGGGTACTCGTTAGTCTGGACCGGGGCAGTACTCACCATTAAATGAATTTAAATGAAACACCGGAACGCGTACGTTGGGTGACGTTTGCCGTCCTTGTCGTCGTGACCGTGGGGCTGTTGATCGTAGATAGCACCGGCAGCCTGGACACCGCCCTGAGCTTTCTGGAGGATCCTATTTCGGCGGTGATGGGCTGGACGGCCGCCCGGACGGACGTGTTGACCAGCGCCCTGGCCGGCCCCCGGGACGTGCGCGAAGCACAGGCTGAAATTGAAAGGCTGCAAGCCCAGGTGGAAGCCCAACAACGTGAAATTGAGGAGCTGCGCGAAATCGAGGGGGAGTACCAACTGCTGCTTGATCTGCTGAACCGGGCCAGGGAAACACCGGAGTTTACTCGACTGACAACCCAGATTATCGGCCGGGATACCAGCCCCATCTTTCGGAGTATCATCATTGACAAGGGCTCTGACGATGGCGTCTTTGTGGGCATGCCGGTGGAGAGCGCCCGCGGCCTGGTGGGGCAGGTTTACCGGACCACAGCCCACGCCGCCCAGGTGCTCTTGATTACGGACAACATCAGCAGCATACCGGCCCGGCTAGGTAGCTCCAGGGCAACCGGCGTTGTGCGTGGCGGTGGCCTGGGCGGCTCAATGACCATGGATTGGATCAGCCTGGAAGCCCAGGTTCAACCCGGCGAGGTGGTCTTGACTTCCGGCCTGGGTGGTAAGTTCCCCCAGGATATTGTTATCGGCCGGGTGATAGACGTGGACCGGCGCGAGGCCGAACTTTTTCAGAGCGTCGTTGTCCAGCCGGCGGTGGATTTCGACTCACTGGAAGTTGTCTTTGTCATTACCAACTTCCGGGTGATAGACACCACCATCTTCGACACGCCCCCCGGCGGCGAGCCGGAAGTGGAAGAGCCGTGAGCAGCGCCATTTACCTGGCTATTCCTTTAATGGCCCTGTTGGCCATCCTGCAAGCGGCCGTCTTGCCCCATTTCCCCATTTTGGGGGTAGCGCCACAGTTGGGGTTATTGGCGGCCGTCACCTGGGGGCTGCTGCGCAACCTGGAAGAGGGGGTTATTTGGGCTTTTCTGGCCGGCCTGTTTGCCGATCTCTTCTCCGCCGGTCCCGTAGGCGCTTCCTCCTTGTCCCTGATGGTTGCCGTGGTCGTGGTTGTGCTCATCCAGCGCAATTTTCCCCAGAGCCGTTTCTTACTGCCCCTCCTTCTGGGCGGCGTGGCGACGCTCGTCTTCTGGCTTGTCTATCTGCTGTCGTTAACTCTAATTATGCCTCTCTTGATCCGGGATCTGCCTTTTTTGAGCACCGCCACCCTGGACGCCAGCGCCCGCGCCCCTGGTCTGCTGGCGGATATTCGGAGCGGCTACGGCATCAACGCGGCAACTATCGAATTTGTCATCCTGGCCGTTGCCGTCCATGCGCTGTTGACCTTGCCCGTTTACTGGAGTTTTCATACGCTGGACCGCGTGCTCCATCCACGGCGGGTTGAAATTTAGTGATGGGCAATAAGGACTGAGGACTGATGTCACGTGTTGGTTGGGAACGGATTGAGGAACAGGAACAACCAGAAGAGGATAGTGGTATTCGAGGCCGCCTCTATTTTCTACGCCTTCTGGTGGTTGCGGCTCTTGGTCTATTGATTTATCGCGTTTACTGGCTGCAGCAGACACGGGGTCAGGAGTTTCAAACGCTGGCCGAAGACAACCAGGTGGCTCGCCTGCTCATTGATTCGCCACGTGGGGTTATCTTTGACCGCAACGGCCAGCCGCTGGCGGTGAACGTACCTAGTTTCAACGTGACGATCACCCCGGCCTTTTTACCCACCGACCCGGCCGAGCGGCAGGCCGTTTTCGAGCGCCTGTCGTTTCTGACCGGTGTGCCGGTAACTACTACCATCCAGCAACAAGATCTGCTGGACGCGGCCGACCCGGCCCTGGTGAGCACCTATTCACGACTGGCCGAGCTGTACGGCGCGCCGGTGGCCGAAACCCTGGACGTTACCGGCATCGTCGCCCGGCTCCCGGCCAGCATTGAAGGGATTTACAAAGAATATAGCTTTGCTCAGTATCTGCCGGCCCCGATCAAAACAGGTATTCCCATTACCCTGGCTTATACCATTGAGCAAGAAAGTATCTTTTTGCCGGGCGTCCAGGTGATTGAAGAACCGCTGCGCTATTATCCCAGCGGGGAGTATACTGCTCACATTATCGGCTACATGGGGCCGATTCCCAACGAAAACTGGCTGCAACTGGGCTACCAGCGGGACGACCGGGTGGGCTGGGCCGGCCTGGAATCTTCGATGGAGATTGAGCTGGCCGGCCAGAAGGGCGAGCGCCAGATTGAGCAGGATTGGACCGGCCGGGAATTGCGTCAGATTGGGCCAACCAAAGAGCCGGCCGCCGGCCAGAACCTGTGGCTGACGCTGGACCTGGACTTGCAGGTCAAAACACATGAGATATTGACCAAATGGATGGACATCCGCCGCCAGACACTCGATCCCTTCACCCGCCAGCCGGTCGAGACCGAGCTGGGGGTGGTCGTCGCTCTAAATCCTAACACCGGCGAAGTCCTGGCGATGGTCAGTATCCCCACCTTTGACAACAACCGCTTCGCCACGGAAGTACCGGTGGACTACTACCTGGGGCTGGCCCGCAACGATTACGCGCCTCTCTTTAACCACGCCATCAGCGACGAATACCCGCCTGGCTCGACCTTTAAGCTGGTGCCGGCCTCGGCCGCCCTGCAAGAAGGCGTTGTTTCGCCCAACCGCTTCCTGTTCGATCCGGGGCAAATCACTATTCCCAACCGCTTTGCCCCCAATGACCCCGGCCGGGCCCAAACCTTTGTCTGTTGGTATCAGCCGGGCCATGAGTTCATGAACATGTTTAGCGGTATCTCTAACTCCTGTGACGTTTACTTTTACAAAATCAGCGGCGGCTTCAACCAGGACGGCGAGGTGGTAGAAGGGCTGGGCGTGGACCGGATGCACGAATACGCCGCCCAGTTCGGTTTCGGCCGGGTGCAAGGGATTGAGTTGCCCCTGGAGGCCGACGGCAACAACCCAACCCAGGCCTGGAAACGGCAGACCCAAGGCGAACCCTGGTCTACCGGCGACGACTATAACATGGGCATTGGCCAGGGCTTCATGCTGGCCACTCCCTTGCAGGTGGCCCAAATGGCGGCCGTGGTGGCTAACGGCGGCTTCCTCTACCGGCCGACGATCATTCACCACATCACCGACGAAAACGGCGACACCATCCGGCCGTTCGAGCCGGAGGTGCTCAATTCGGTCAACGTAGACCGTCAGTGGTTAGATGTGGTCGCCGAGGGGATGCGCCTGGTGAACCAGGAAGGGGGCACCGGCACGTCTTACACCACCTGGCTGGACGAGTACGGCATTACTTCGGCCGGCAAAACGGGAACGTCCGAGTTTTGCGACAACATTGCCATCGAGCGCAGGTGGTGCAAGGCAGGTGAGATTCTACCCACCCATTCCTGGTACGTGGGCTACGCCCCTTTTGAAAGCCCGGAAATCGTCGTCGTAGCCTTTATGTACAACGCCGGCGAAGGGTCCGAATGGGCGGCTCGGGTGGTGCGCGAGGTGATGACGGCTTACTTCCAGGTGGGTGACTACGCCCCGGTTGAGGAGGCGCCGGCCGGCGAGCCAACCGAGGAACCAGGCCCGGAACAACCGGAAGATGTATCTCAAGCACCCTCCTTTTTGGTTTACGCTTTAGGCGTGATTGTGTTATCATCCTTACATGGCGTACGTCCTGCTCATCCGTCATGGGCAAAACGACTGGGTCAAGAAAAAGCGGTTGGCCGGGTGGACGCCGGGTGTTCACCTGAACGAAGAAGGTCAAAAAGCGGCTGAACAACTGGCTGAACGGCTGGCCTCTCTGCCGTTGAAAGCCATTTACAGCAGTCCGCTCGAACGGTGCCTGGAAACGGCCGCCACTCTGGCCCGGCCGCACCAATTAGAAGTCGTCGAAGTGGCAGACCTGGGTGAAGTACGCTTTGGCGACTGGGAGGGCCAGAAACTTAAAGCGCTGGCCAAAGAAAAGGTCTGGTACGCGGTTCAGCACACCCCAAGCCGTTTTCGCTTTCCCCACGGAGAATCTTTCCTGGAAGTCCAACAACGGGCTGTGGCCACCCTGGAGGGGCTCAGCCGCCGCCACGAAAAAGAGGCCATTGCCGTCGTTTCCCACGCCGACGTTATTAAACTGGTGCTGGCTCATTACCTGGGGATTCACCTGGATATGTTCCAGCGCCTGCACGTTGCCCCGACTTCGGTTAGCGTTCTGGCCTTGCCGGCCGCCGGGGGGGTACACGTGTTGCGCCTCAACGACGATGGCCCGATCCGCTTCCCCGAACCTGACCAGGAGCGGCCGGCCAAGAAGCAAAAGGCCGGGAAGCAAAAGGCGGCCAGGAGCGCGGTGGCCAGTGCCAACGGCCAGCCGGCTGCTGATGACTTAAGGGAAAAGGAAGAAGTATAAGGATGGCGCGGCACATTGAGCTGAACCCGGTGTCGCATTTGACCATCGGTACGATTGGCGAGCCTGGACAACGCACTTTTTACCTCCAGGGCAGCCGGGGAACTAACCTCGTCTCGTTGGTTATTGAAAAGCAACAGGCCGCCATGCTGGCAGCCAGCCTGGAATCGCTGATAGAAGAGGTCGAACGCCGGTTTCCCAGCGATGAAGAGCGTGACGCCGTCTGGACGGATATGCGCTTGCGCGAGCCTATTGAGCCGTTGTTCCGCGTGGGAAATATGGGGTTGGGTTATAATGAAGAAGTCGGTCGCATTGTAGTCGTCGCCTATGAGCTGGTCGAGGAAGATGAAGAACCTAACGTGGTCAGTTTTTGGGCCACGCGGGTCCAGGCCCAGGCTCTCGTTAAACACGCCTACGAAGCGATACGAGCCGGCCGGCCGATTTGCGGTAATTGCGGCCAACCGATAGACGCCAGTGGCCATTTTTGTCCCAACCGGAACGGGCACGCCACGCACGTTACCTGAGGCATGATGAACGCGGGGGCAGAATCAATGGCCGAGATCCTGGAGCTGCTCCAGCAAGGCCAACTGGAACTGGAGGGAATGGTTCCCTGGGGTTCTAACTACACCTTTTTGGCTCGCGTGTGCCATCCGGGAAGCGAAATGAGCGTTGTCTACAAGCCGAGCCGGGGCGAACGGCCACTGTGGGACTTTGCCCGGGGTACGTTGTGCAAGCGCGAGCGGGCTGCTTTTTTAGTCAGCGAAATGTTGGAGTGGCAGTTAGTGCCGCCAACAATTTTACGGGATGGACCACACGGCCAGGGTTCGGTACAATACTTTGTTGAACACGATCCGCAGCAGCATTATTTGACGTTTCAAGGCCAGTTTCCCGAACAAGAGCAGCGTATTGTCTTATTTGATGTACTCATTAACAATGCGGACCGCAAGAGCGGCCACGTCTTATTAGGCGATGATAGCCACCTGTGGGCTATTGATCACGGCGTCTGTTTTCATACCGATTACAAATTGCGCACTGTCATATGGGACTACGCCGGCCAACCTATTCCCACTCATCTGGTGAATGAACTGGCGGCCTTCCAGAAGAAGCTGGTCGGCAACGACCCATATTTTGCGGAGTTAGATACATTGCTCACCCGGCAGGAACTCGATATGTTGGGCCAACGCCTGGCTCGGCTCGTTAAACGAAGCGTTTTTCCCAACCCCGGCCCCGGCCGGCATTATCCCTGGCCGCTCGTATAGAGCGACCCGCTCGTATAAAGCGACATCCGCTAATGCCAGATAAAATCCTGGTAGTTGACGATCATAGCGAAACATTAAAGGTTGTTTCTTTCATCCTGGAGCAGCATGGCTACCAGGTGGTTAGCGCCCGCTCCGGCGTCGAGGGACTCACGCTGGCCGAGACGGTCCGGCCGGCCCTGATTGTCCTGGACGTGATGATGCCGGAAATGGACGGCCTGGAGGTGTGCCGCCGCCTGCGGGCCAGGCCGGAATTTAACCACACCCCCATCCTTTTCTTCACAGTGAAGGCCCTGGTGGACGACAAGTGGGCCGGGTTTCAGGCCGGAGCTGATGATTACCTGACCAAACCAACCGACCCCTCAGAACTGGCCCGGCGTGTGAAAACGCTGCTGGTCCGCAGCCGGGATTCAGCCGAGGAAGTAGCCGGGATGGCCGGCGTAGATACCTTGGAGGCCGATGACCAATCAATCGAAACCGGGGTTCCGGGTCCGACCGGACCCTACCACTTGAAGCCGGCCGGCGATAATTGCCTGATTGTTGTGACCGGAGTGCGGGGCGGCGTGGGCACCACCACGGTGGCCGTTAACCTGGCGGCGACGCTGGCCGACGAAGGCGAAGAGACGATCCTGGTGGATATGGATATGAACCAGGGCCACGTTGGTCTGTACCTGAACCAGAAGATTCACACCGGCCTGAATGAACTGACGCGCTGCTCAGCCAAGGAAATTAGCCAACAATTACCTTATCACCTGGTAGAGGACAGCAAACATTTACGCCTCTTGCTGACCCGGCCTAATCTGGACGATGCGCTGCCTATGCTCAATAGCGAACAGGCGGTTAACCTGGTCCAGGCCCTCTTGCTCGAAAGCCGTTACGTGGTCTTAGACATCGGCCGGGGGTTGCGGGCCGAGTGGCGGCCGGTGGTCCAGCTGGCCGATCACATCATTGTCTGTACCAGACCGGAGCGTGTGGCCATGACCGCAACCCGGGAGTTCCTCAAGTCGTTGACATACTCCCTGGCAACCGGCGGGACGCTGCACGTACTGCTTATCTTCTCGGAGACGGAGAACCGCCTGCCCCAGGCGGCCGTGGAAGATTTCCTGGACCATCCCTTACTGGCCAACATTTTCATGAGCCGGCAAGATATGGCCCAGTCCATCCAGCGGGCCATGCCACTCGTCCGCCTGCGGCCGGAGTCCTGGGCGGCCGGCATATTCCGAGAGATTAGCAACAAAATGGTTTCTTACCTGGTAGATTCAGAGTTTTAGGCCTGGCCGTTCAGGCATTAGGCACTTTTTCTCAGAGGTAGCACCGGTGAGTTCGTTGTTTTCAAGCGCCTGTCGCCTCTGGGAGAGGTTGTTTTGTGGCCTCTGTAGACGAATTAATTAAGCGCGCCCAGGCGCTGCTGCTCCGGTCCAGCCACGCTGTGGCCCTGACTGGAGCAGGTATCAGCACCCCTTCCGGCATTCCTGACTTTCGCAGCGCCAACTCCGGCCTGTGGAACCAGGCAGACCCGCTTGAAGTAGCTTCCATTTACGCCTTCCGGCGGCGGCCGCAGGATTTTTACGATTGGATTCACCCGCTGGCCAAGTTAACCCTGGAAGCGCAGCCCAACGCCGCGCACCTGGCCCTGGCCCAGTTGGAAAGGCACGGACCGCTGCGGGCCGTAGTGACGCAAAATATAGACATGCTACATACCAGGGCCGGCTCTCGGAATATTTATGAGGCGCATGGACATCTACGTGAAGTGACCTGCCTGCGTTGTTATAACGTTTACCAGGCCGGGCCTTATCTGAGCGAATTTATAGATACAGGCCACGTGCCTCATTGCGAGCAGTGTGGCGGCGTGCTCAAGCCCAACGTGATTCTTTTTGGGGAACAGCTCCCTGTCCAGGTGCTTAACGAAGCCAAAAAACACAGCCGCGCCTGTGACGTTATGTTGGTGGCCGGTTCGTCGCTGGAAGTAGCCCCGGTTGGTGACCTACCTTTCCTGGCGGCCGAGGCAGGCGCTCACCTGATTATCGTCAATTATGAGCCGACCCACATAGACCACCTGGCCGAGGTCGTGATTCATGCCGACGTAGTCCAGGTTTTACCCCAACTGGCGGCGCCGTTCCTCATCAGGCAATCGTGACGCGGCCCGTATAGCCACCTATGAGCAGTCAGGCAACAACTCACTCCGTTCATGAATGGGAAACCATCGGCCCGCTGCAATTGCAGCGGTTACTTGAGATCAGCGCCATCCTTAGTTCCACCCTGGACCTGAAGCAGTTGCTGAACCAGGTGCTGGACGCTGTGACAGCCTTAACCGACACGGAGGCAGCCTCTATTTTGCTGGTGGACAAGGCCACTGGACAGTTGCACTTCGTGGCTGCTACCGGGCTCACCGCCCCGGCCGAAGATACACTAGTCCCCCTGGATGGCAGCATTGCCGGTTGGATTGTGCGCCACGGCCGGCCGGTGATCCTGGACGACGTTCAGCAGGATGCCCGCCATTACACGCGGTTAGACAGCGCGACGGAGTTTGTGACTCGCAATATGTTGGGCGTACCCTTAGTCACCAAGAACCAGGTGATTGGCGCGTTCGAAGCCATTAATAAGCGGAACGGAGCTGCCTACACCGAGCAGGATACCGCCGTGCTCCAGGCCCTGGCCTCCCAGGCGGCCGTGGCCATCGAAAATGCCCGTCTCTTCCAGCAATCGGACCTGGTGGCCGAGATTATGCACGAATTGAAGACGCCGCTGATGGCTTTGACGGCGGCCAGCGAGTTGTTAGCCCGTGGTCCAGCAGAGGAAAGGCGGCAAGAGTTGCTGCAAATGCTCCAGCGCGAGACCACCCGCCTGTCCAAAATGACCCAGGATTTCCTGGACCTGGCCCGCCTGGAATCGGGACGGATGCGGATCGCCCGGGAGCCGCTGGACCTGCCCGCCCTGGTCCACGACGTGGTTTGCCTGCAGGAGCCCCAGGCGGCGGCCCGGGGGGTGGCCCTGGAGGCGAAAGTACCGCAGAAGCTTCCTCTGGTTCGGGGCGACTTTAACCGCCTGAAACAGGTCTTGCTCAATCTGACCAGCAACGCCATTAAATATAACCTGGAAGGCGGCCGGGTCATCATCCGGGTACGGGCGATGGCCGAGCACGTGGCCATCGCCGTGCAGGACACCGGCCCTGGGATTGACCCGAAGAACCTGTCGCGGCTCTTCGAGCGTTTTTACCGTATCCCTGACCGCGAGGGCTTTTCGGAGGGGAGCGGGTTGGGCCTGGCCATCGCCCAGAAAATCGTGGAGGAGCACGCCGGCCGGATTGAGGTAGAAAGCGAGGTCGGCAAGGGGAGCACCTTCTGCTGCTATTTGCCGATTTCGGAGTAGCGAAGGGAGATTGGAGATTAGAGATTATGTAAATCTCCAATCTCTAATCTCTTTTTTGTTGGGCTGCTTACAGTCGGCACAATGGCTATTGTTTATGCTTCACTTATTGTTTACCCTTATGGGCTACGATACAATAATGGTGAGGTCAATTTCAAATTATGGAAAAGGAACGCGTCATTATCATCGGCTCAGGGCCGGCCGGTTTGACGGCCGCTCTGTATGCGGCCCGGGCCCAACTCAACCCCGTGGTCATCGTCGGCAACCAGCTTGGCGGCCAGATTTCGATTACCAGCGAGGTCGAAAATTATCCCGGTTTTCCCGAGCCGGGCCTGACTGGGCCGGAGCTGGTCGAGTTGATGCAGCGTCAGGCGGAGCGCTTTGGGGCGCGCCTGGAATACGACGAGGTGGTCGCGGTTGACTTTAACAGTGGCTCACCGTTTTATGTAAAGACTCACCACCAGGAGTACCTGGCTGACGCCGTTATTGTCACGGCCGGCGCTTCTCCCCGGCGGCTGGGCGTGCCTGGCGAGGAAGAGTTTATCGGCCGGGGCGTTAGCTATTGCGCTACCTGCGACGGCTTCTTCTTCCGGGGGAAAAACGTGCTGGTCGTAGGCGGCGGCGACAGCGCCGTGGAAGAGGGCCTGTTCCTGACCAAGTTTGCCAACACCGTGTCCATCATTCACCGCCGGGATGAACTGCGGGCCGGGCCGGCGCTGCAGCAGCGCGCTTACAACAACGAGAAAATTGCCTTTATCTGGGACACAGTGGTGACCGAGGTCATCGGCAACGGCATGGTCACGGCGGTGGAGATTTCGAACCTGAAAACGGGGCAAACGGTCCAGCTTCCGGCTGACGGGGTCTTCATTTACGTTGGACACTATCCCAACAGCCAGTTTCTGGAGGGGCAGTTGGCTATGGACGAACACGGCTACGTGATTACCGACGAAAAAATGCGCACCAGCGTGCCCGGTGTGTTCGCCGCCGGCGAAATCCAGGACCCTATCTACCGCCAGATCGCCACTTCTGTAGGCCAGGGCTGCGCCGCCGCCATGCAGTGTGAGAAGTGGTTGAGCGAGCGGGAGTAGGGGTCTAACCATGACCGCAGGGTATCCATGTTTCGTCTAATCATGGCCCGTGTTTATTATATGTGGGGAAGTTTGCATCGGAATTTCGGCAACAGCACCAGCTTTCAGCGCGAACACCGGGCGGCCGTCCATCGTTTTACTCAGGCTTACGAAATGGATCCCGCGCTACGCCAGGCCAGACTGGACCGGGGCATTTTGCTGTGGCGGGAAATGGGCCGGGCGGAAGAAGCGCTGTCTGACTTTAATGCGCTGCTGGCCGAGGACCCTGACTACGCTCCGGCCCTGCTTAACCGGGCGATGGTCGCCCAGGAGGCTGGCCGCTACGCCGACGCGCTGGCCGACCTGGAGAGATACCTGAGTCTGCCGGTTGAGGACGAAGAATATCGCAGCGTGGCCCGGCGCACGGCCGCGTTGTTGCAGGAAATTGTGCAGGAAGAGGGAGATTAGAGATTGGAGATTTACATAATCTCCAATCTCCAATCTCTAATTTCCAATCTCCTCCGCCAGCGCCTGTAGCTCCTCCAAAGAAGTGACCGGGGCCAGATGTTCCAGAAAAGCACGCAGGGAGAGGCTGTGCTCCCGGACGAGCCGGATGGCTGGGCCGATAGGATCGGCCCCGGTGGCTCCTGGCTGGTCGGCGTAAGCTCCGTAGAAAGCGAAGTAAGCCTGGTTGAGCTTGCGAATGCGATAGCCATTTTCCCAGAACAAGAGGCGGCGGGCTTCCATGTAAGCCTCGGCTTCCTCAATCCGGCCGGCAGCCAGTAGTTCATCGGTGCGAATGCGTGTTTTGGCCATTTCGCCGTAGAAATCAAAGGCCGGAGGATCAGCGGCTGTGGCCGGAGGCGGAGCGGCCGGTTCCTCGGGGGGAATAAACTCAGGGTAGTACCGTTCAATCACCAGGAAGGCCACTTCCTCGCCGGCAATAGAGGCGACTGTCTCGTTTATCGTCCGCATGGCGGCGTTCGCACCGTAGTAAAGGCCCAGGGGGTGGAGCGTGAGCCAGTGATGGGTCCATTCGTGGGCAGTTACGTCGGCCAGGAAGTTAATACTACTCGTCTCAATAATCATGGACGGGTAAATACCCAGGCCGCCGATGGGCACCACCAGCGCCGAGTGGTCCAGGTCCTCGTAGACGGCTGCTTCGAGCGCTTCCTGGGTAGGTGGGGTCAGGCCGTGTTCCAGGGGGATATTGTAGATTTGCCTGATTTCTTCGCGTGGCGAAACGATCAGGATGAGCGGCAGCGGCGTCATGTGCATCTGCACCGGCGGCCAGGCCTGGCCCAGGACGCCAAAGCCTTCGTCTACCAGGACGGCCGAGACCTGTTCCTGGACAATCGCTTCGGCGATAGGCTGCCAGGTGGCCAGTTGCGCTCGTTGGGCCAGAAGTTCCGTTTCCAGGGAGCGTCCTTCGACGGCCGGATAATCTATAGCCGGATCGGCGTAAATGGCGTTGAGCTGATTCTCCAGGCGGCGAACTTCGCCGGTTAATTCCAGGTAATCCAGCACCAGTTGCTTGCGGCTCTCTTCGTCCAGGTAAGTGTGGCCGGCGGTAAGGATCGCTTCCCCCTTGGCCGCCAGGGCCTCCAGTTCCCAAACCAAAAAGTCAAAATGGCGCTGCCGGACAATAGCATTGAGTTGGTAGCGTTCGTCCTGAAACGCTGGCCATTCCGGGGCGACGACCATGACGAGTAGCAGACCCAGGACCGATAAGCGTAACTTGTACAAAAGGTATTTCCAAGGCACGGGACCCATCATAAAACAGTTGTCGGACTTTCCCAAATTCTTTCAGCTTTTATTTATGATACAATGGAATTTTAACTGATAGCCAAAAGCTGCTAGCTGGCAGCTTGATACGAGGAGTTTATGCGCGTTCTAATTACCGGTGGTGGTGGTTTTTTGGGAGCCGCGTTGGCCAATCGTCTGGCCGGCAACGGGCACGAGGTGCGGGTTTTAGACGACCTCAGTAACGGTAACCGGGAGGCCCTCTCCCCTACGATTCATTTCACACGAGGGGACGTGAGCGACATTCCCCAGTTGTGGTCCTTGCTCCAGGAAGTTGATTGCGTCTATCATCTGGCAGCCCGGGTATCTGTGGCCCAGTCCATTCTTTATCCCCGGGATTACAACACCGTCAACGTGGGCGGCACGGTTAGCCTGATGGAAGCGATGCGGGATGCCGGGGTACGGCGGGTCGTGCTGGCCTCTTCCGGGGCTATCTACGGCCAACAGGCGTACCAACCGGTGGCGGAAACGGCTATGCCCCAGCCGGACTCGCCCTACGCCGTAAGCAAGCGGGCGGCCGAGTTGTACGTTCACACCATCGGCGCGCTGTGGGGCATCGAAACCGTTGCCCTGCGCATTTTCAACGCCTATGGCCCCGGCCAGAGCCTGCCTGCCTCGCACGCCCCAGTAGTGCCCCGCTTTTTGCAAGCGGCCCTGTCCGGCGGGTCCGTAGTTATCTTTGGCGGCGGCAAGCAAAGCCGAGACTTTATTTACGTGTCTGATGTCGTGGAAGCGTTAATCAGCGCGGCTACGGCCGGCAACGTCAACCGGCAGGTGCTGAACATTGGCAGCGGCCAGGAAACGACGGTCAACGAGCTGGTCGAACTGATTGAGCGCACGCTTGGCCGGCCGGTGAACCGGGTTTTCAACCGGGAAAAGGAAGGGGGAGTACGGCGGCTAGTGGCCAACGTAGCCCAGGCGCAAAAGCTATTGGGCTTCCAGCCCCAGGTAACGCTGTCCGAGGGCCTGCGACTGACATTGGCCGGGGACCACCGTTTTAGTTCGGCCGCCCATAGGCTCACCGGCGCTCCAGCTCGCAAATAAAGCTTCCCTCTTCAAATAAAAAACGCCAGGACTCAGCAGTCCCGGCGTCCACAGTGCCCTGGAGAGGACTCGAACCTCCACGCCCAAAGGGCATAGGCCCTCAACCTACCGCGTATGCCAATTCCGCCACCAGGGCAATTCTGCCCGTTATTATAACCTCTGCTGGCTGGCCGGTCAACGCAGTGGAAAACTCCGCAGGTTTCAGAAACCTGCGGAGTTTTTAATGCAATTCTTAACGTTTTTCTGGTATAATACGTGGACTATAGGAAAAAACGGCTTCCACTTTTGACCGATCTTCAGGGGAGTTTTTGCCTCTTTCGGCTATTGCGGGGGCGGTGAAAGAAGCAATTTTGAAGCAGGGCTACCCCTTGACTTTTGTCTCTTAACTATGTTAGACTGCACGTTCGGTGTGAACCAAAACTTCGGAAGGAGCAAGCACCCCTTTCCGGAGAAAAAGTGGAAGAGGAATCGAGCTACTTATGAGTGATATGAATGGTCCATTCGATGAAATGGAAGTCGTCAATGCTTTGATGGTGGAGGCAACCGAAAAAGGATATATCACCTATGATCAGATCTTAGAGGCGCTTCCAGAAGTTGAAAACAACTTGCCTTTACTGGAAATGATTTTGGAAGAGCTTCAGACAGCCAGCGTACCGATTTATGAGAGTGAAGATGATCTCAACGCGGCTGACGAAGAAGAAGATGAGGTTGGTGAGGGTTTGAACGGCCACCCTTTTTATGAAGAAGAGCCGCACGCTGCGCCGTTGTTTGATCTAAGCAATGTACCCATTGACGACTCGGTTGGTCTATATTTCCGCGAAATGGGCCAACAACAATTGCTGTCGGCCGAAGAAGAAGTGCAACTGGCCAAGGAAATTGAGGCCGGCCGGGAAGCAGAGAAGCGCCTGGCCAGGGGCAGCATGGTCGAGGATGACAGCCAGGAGATGCACCGGGTCAAGGAAATTGGCGAGGCTGCCCGCGCCCACTTGATCCGGGCCAACACGCGCCTGGTGGTTAGCATTGCCAAGAAATATCGCGGCCGGGGCCTGCAGTTCCTTGACCTGATTCAGGAAGGGAACGTGGGCTTGATGAAGGCCGTGGAGAAATACGACTACCGGCGCGGTAACCGCTTCAGCACCTACGCGACCTGGTGGATTCGCCAGGCGGTGACGCGCGCCCTGGCCAACCACGGCCGGACCATCCGCATTCCGGCCCACCTGGGCGGCCGGATCAGCAAACTGTACCAGGTGGCCCAGGAGTTGGAACAGGAATTTGGCCGCCAGCCGACGGCCGAGGAAATTGCCGAGAATATGGACCTGCCGGCCGACCGCGTGCGCTGGATGTTGCGCACCAGCCGCCAGCCCGTTCATTTGGAGCGGCCGGTAGGTGACGAGTCGGACGCCGAATTGGGTGATTTTATTGAAGACATCGAGATGCCCCAGCCGGCCGAGACGGTGGCCCAGAACATGCTGACCGAAGAAATCGGTGAGATCCTGGATCAGCTAACGCCCCGCGAGGCGCGCATTTTGCGCCTGCGCTACGGCCTGCAAGACGGCGAATCGCGCACGCTCAAAGAAGTGGGCGAGATGTTTGGCCTTTCCCGCGAGCGCATCCGGCAGTTGGAGAAGGAAGCGCTGCGCAAGCTACGCCATCCCAATTTTGCCGGCCACTTGCGGCAGTACCTCAATTAAGAAAGAAAGCCCCTCTTCACGAGGGGCTTTTTTATTCTACTTTTACTCCTAAGGGATGGGTGAATTATAAACTATACATCTGGACACGAAATTAAATGGATTATGGACGACCGTTTCCCCTCGCACTTCCTTCCCTGACGCACTGCTTTACC